>DRHD01000365.1 GCA_011049795.1 Porticoccus sp. | reverse complement strand
AGATGTGTATAAGAGACAGGCCTCAACATGGTAAATCATATCGTCCATAGTGACGGGCACCGTACTGTCATACCCTTGGATAACGTTGCCCAGTGAGTCTCCCACCAGAACGACTTCAATACCTGCGTGCTCAATGAGTCGTGCAAAAGAGGCATCGTAGGCGGTAATCACCGGAAATTTTTCGCCCTGTTCCTTGAGTGTGTTCAGGGTGTTAATAGTGACCGTTTTCATAAGCCGCATTCCTGTCAGAGGTGGGGGCGGGGGTTGTAGTAGTGACGCCCCGATTTGATGTTGAGCATATATTCAACCAGATTTTGGTAATCCTGTTTGCTGTTGACCAGGTCAATATCTGTGGCATTAACAATCAACAGTGGTGCTTCATCGTAATAGTAAAAAAACCGAGTATAGGCTTCATTGAGTTGGTTGAGGTAATCGGCATCTATGGATTTCTCTGCCTGAACACCTCGGTGCTGAACACGATCTAGTAGTACTTCAGTGGAGGCTTGCAGGTAAATCACCAAATCCGGTCTTGGGGCATCAATGGTTAATTGTTGATAGACCGTTTGATAGAGCTTCAGCTCTTCATCATCCAGCGTTACCTGGGCGAAAATCTGATCCTTTTCAATCATGAAGTCAGAGACCCGAACTTGCTGAAACATATCGCCTTGGCGAATTTCCTGAATTTGCCGGGTACGCTGAAACAAAAAATATAATTGAGCGGGCAGCGCCCCGGCCCGGCGATCCTGATAAAAGCGTTCCAGAAAAGGGTTTTCATCCGCCTGTTCCAGAAATGTTTCATAGTTAAAGTGGGCCGCCAATCGTTTTGCCAATGTGGTTTTTCCTACGCCAATAGGACCCTCCACGGCAATAAAGCGAGGAAATGTCTCGCTTTGAAGAGCTACAGTCAGATCGCTAGCCAGTTGTTCCACAGATACCTCCTGGTGAGTGGCGAACGATACCTTCTGAGGGGCAACTTTCCAAGAGCTCTGCCAAGGAGATTTTGTCTGGTAGCACCAGTTGTGGCGCAATATCGGCCAACGGGTATAGCACAAAATTACGTGTGGTCATGCCCGGATGGGGTATCTGTAACTCGGGATGATTGATGACCTGATCACCGTAGAGCAAAATATCCAGATCAAGGGTTCTGGCTCCCCAGCGTTCCTGCCTGACACGCTGGTGAGCATCTTCGATGCCTTGCAATGCTTTCAGCAAGGGAAGCGGGTTTAAGTCAGTTTCCAGTTCAGCAATACCATTGATGTAATCAGGCTGGTCCGATGGCCCCATAGGAGAACTGCGATACCAAGGTGATACAGCGGTAATGTGGGTATCTGGCAGTGCATCCAGTTCAGTGATGGCTTGCAGTACCTGCTGTTGTGGGTTGTCGAGGTTGCTGCCCAGCGCGATGTAGGCAATTTCAGTCATGAACAGGATTTTTGGGTGGCGGCTTCCGGCGCCGACGGCGGCGCTTGTTTTTAGGTTGCTGCACCGAGTCAGCCATCGTCTGACGTTTGTGTTCATCCGCATCCTGGAAGCGGGTCCACCAATCACCCAAACTGGGTTCAATTTCTCCGGTTTCCTCACGTAACAACAGGAAGTCATAGCCAGCACGGAAGCGTTTGTTCTCCATCAACCGGAAAGCCTGGCTACCTGCCCTGCGTGGTAAGCGCAGTTGGAGTTCCCATATCTCTCGCATGGGGAGAGTGAAACGACGTGGAATAGCTACTCGTTGGCACTGTCTGGTGGTGACCTCTCCAGCGGCCTGATGCAGAGCGTATATAGGTGAGGCGTCACCCTGACTAAACACTTTCTCTTGTTCTTTCAGTGCAGGCCAGAGCAAGGCTGCAAACAGAAATGCGGGGGTTACCCTCTGATCACCACGAATGCGTTTATCTGTGTTGGTGAGTGCCTGTTCAACAAATGTCAGGTAGTAGCCTGGGTCGTTAGCTAGTGCGGCTTCCGTGGCCGGAAACAGGATGCCAAAGAGTTGGTATTGGCGGAGTAAATGAAACGTGGATAACGCATGGCCGTGCATCAGCAATTTGAGGACTTCATCAAATAGGCGTGCCGGGGGAATGTCAGCCAGTAATTGATGAACCTTGGTAATGGCGGCTGCAGTGTTGTCTTCAATTTGAAAGCCCAGCTTGGCGGCAAAGCGTACAGCACGCAGCATTCTTACGGGGTCTTCCCGGTAGCGATCAGCGGGGTTACCGATAATGTGTATGAGCCGCCGTTCAATATCCGGCAAGCCATCAGCATAGTCGTAGATGCTATTGTCTTGGGGGTGATAATAGAGCGCGTTCATGGTGAAGTCGCGGCGACTGGCATCTTCGTTGATTGAACCAAAAATATTGTCGCGTAATAGAAGTCCCTTGGACGAGCGGCGCGAGTCATTAGGGCTACTTTTCTTATCAGTGTGATGAGCGCGGAAGGTGGTGACCTCAATAATTTCTGGGCCCATTCGCACATGAACGATTTGGAAACGACGGCCAATAATACGTGAACGCCTGAAGAGCTGGTTGACCTGTTCTGGTGTGGCGTCGGTTGCCACATCAAAATCTTTAGGCTTCAGCCCTAGCATGAGGTCGCGAACACAGCCTCCAACCAAAAAGGCTTCATAGCCATCACTGCTGAGTTGCTCGACCACTTTTCTCGCGCCAGTACTTATTTGCTTGGGAGAAAGTGGATGCTGTCCGTCGCTAATAATATGGGGTTCGTTGGCGGCGGCGGGGGCGCTCTTCCTGAAAATTTTAGAGAGTTTTTTTAGCATATTGGTGCTGTAAATGCCCGGAAAGAGGCGATTCTAGCACAGCGGTATTGAAAAGACTGTCGGTACTCTTTTTTGGTTTTTACGGGTAGGTACTTGCAGCTAGTAGGGATATTACGTTGAGGTGGGGTTCTACAATGAGTGGTCATTAAAAAAGGAAGCCCGTAGGCTTCCCTCGTGTATCCCATACGCTATCGAGTCGTGAGGCTTGTTTCCCCTTATCAACTAGGTTAGCAATTCATCCAACGTTATTATTATTATTTATTTTTATTAGTTTTCGTTGTTGGCGCCAACCTTTACATAGAGTACGAGGTATGTCAAAACTAAAATCCATATGAAGTATAAGGCTATATATTTCACCCCATATTTCTTATGGCTTGACTTGAAATGACGCTACCTACAAATAACGTTACCTAAGTTGTTGGTTGAATGTCACCTTCTCCATCACTGGGGATACCAGCTTACGCTGCCAGTGTTCTACACCCCAGTTCAATAATTCATGACTACTTGCAGAGTAGAGTGCCTTGGGTAGCGGCAGGCCAAGCCAGCGCAAAGCAGAGGCCAGATTCGCTGAGGCTGTTTTGGCGTCAATAGAAGGCGTTAGATTCTGCTTACTGAGTTTCTGTCCATCCCGGTTGGTGGCTACAGGTATATGTCCGTATTGGGGCGTGGTGAATCCCAAGAGTTGCTGAAGACAGATTTGCCTGGGGGTAGAACTTAATAAGTCACTGCCGCGGATGATATGGCTGATTTGTTGAAAGGCGTCATCAACGACCACGGCTAATTGGTAGGCAAAAAGACAGTCCTTGCGATGCAATACGACATCGCCGACCTCATGCTTGATGTTCTGCCTTTGTTGACCCTGAAAGATATCCTCGAATTCAATCTGGCTCTGAGCAGGCGCCGCTAACCGGAGGGCTGCAGGGGCTGAGGGGTCTTTCAATTGGCAGCGACTATGGTGAATGCCGCCCTGTTTCTTTAGTTGCCGCCGGCTGCATTGGCAGGGGTAGACGAGCCCCTTATGTTGTAGCTTTTCAAGGGTGGCAAGATAGGCTTCGCTGCGTTGACTCTGATACAGAACTTCACCATCCCAGTTCAGGCTATGTTGCTGAAGCTGTTGCAGTATGAGGTCAGCCGCTCCTGGTGTTTCCCGTGGAGGATCGATGTCATCCATGCGCACCAGCCATGTGCCATTGTGTGCTTTTGCATCCAGATAGCTGGCTACAGCGCTGACCAAGGAGCCAAAATGTAGAGGGCCGGAAGGAGAGGGAGCAAAGCGCCCGATGTAAGGGGATTTGGGCGCGGGAGCTGTCATGGTAGTGTTGGGAGCGGCTGATGCTGCTCCCATGAATAATTAATCATTGATAGGTCGGTCGCCGGTAAGTCAGTCACCGACAGGTCAGACATCAGTGAATTAGCTGCCAGTAAGCTGCTTTTCTTTGATTTCATCGAGGGTCTTACAGTCAACGCAAAGGCTGGCTGTAGGGCGTGCTTCAAGTCGACGAACACCGATGTCTACACCACACTGATCGCAGAAACCGTAGTCATCGTTTTCGATGCGTTCCATGGTGCCGTCAATTTTCTTAATCAGCTTACGTTCACGGTCACGGGTACGAAGCTCAAGACTGAATTCTTCTTCTTGTGTGGCTCGGTCTGCGGGGTCAGGAAAGTTGGATGCTTCGTCCTTCATGTGGGATACGGTGCGATCCACTTCTTCCATCAGTTCCTGTTTCCAGGACAGCAGCATAGTCTTGAAGTGTTCTTGCTGTGCCTCATTCATGTACTCCTCACCTTTCTTCTCGGTGTAGGGAGTGAAGCCATGGGGTGAGGCAACAATAGCGGTTTCTGCTTTCTTTGGCATGTGTTCCAGCGCGCGGTGATTTACGAGACCCGCGTTTATAGTGCCAGCGGAGAAATTTATCAAGTAAAAAAATGCCGTTTTTCTGGTTATTTGCTCAATTAGCCTCTTTATGTGATTTTTCAGGCTTTTATTGGGCCTGAATTTGTGTGGATGCCAGCATGTCATTCAGTGACCCTGTTGAAAAGAGCTATTTGATCACAGGGTCAATAGCGCCATAATACCCAGCACTTGTTGGTTAAATTTAAGTTATCTATTCAAGTCACCAATTTAAGTCACCAAGGGAGTAAGGCAAAGTGCGGTTAGCTGATAGAACCCGCAATTTCACGTCATTTAAAGTGGTGGACTTTCTCCAGGCTGCTGTTGAACTAGAGGCTCAAGGACAGGATGTCGTACGTATGGCCATCGGGGAGCCGGGGTTCGTTACGGCAGAGCCCATTGTTGATTCGGCGATAAAGGCACTCGCTGAAGGTAAGACTTTCTATACGCCCCCTTGTGGCATTCCCGAGTTGCGACAGGCCATTGCTGACTATTACAAACATAGTTACGATCTGGCTATTGATCCACAGCGCATTATCGTGACAACGGGGAGCAGTGCTGCACTGGGTATGATTTGTGATTTGTTGTTGAACCCCGGTGATGGTTTTTTGATGTCCGACCCCGGTTACCCTTGTAACCCAAACTTTGTGCGCCGCCTGGACGCTGAGCCACAGTTTGTACCTGTTGATCCTGAGGGCAACTATCAACTAACGGCAGAATTAGTGGCTGCCCACTGGCGTGAAAATACCGTTGGGGTGATGGTGGCGTCACCCAGCAATCCTACCGGTGAAATTATTAGCCGTGAAAACCTGACTGCGTTGTATCAGGAAGTGTCAGATCGTGGTGGGAGTCTTGTGGTAGATGAAATTTATCACGGGCTTACCTATGGCGATGAACCGGTAGCGTCCATCCTGGAGATCACCGATAAGGCCTTTGTGGTCAATAGTTTTTCAAAATACTTTGGTATGACCGGCTGGCGATTGGGGTGGATGGTGGTGCCAGATGGCTTGGCTGAGACCATTAACGTGATGATTCAGAATTTCTATATCTCAAGCCCCACTGTTGCTCAATATGCAGCACTATCAGCATTTTCCCCGGAAACCCTTAGTATCCTTGAAAATCGTCGTGAAGAATTCAAAAAACGCCGTGATTTTTTGGTGCCAGCATTGCGGGAGCTGGGGTTTGGTATCAGCCATGTCCCTGCGGGGGCTTTTTATGTGTATGCCGATGTGCAGGCATTTACCGATGATTGCGAAGCCTTTTGCTGGCAGTTACTTCATGAGCATGGTGTGGCCTGTACGCCGGGAACAGACTTTGGTCATCACCGATCCAATCATCACGTCAGGTTTGCCTACACCGAGCCACTGGATCGCCTTAAATTGGGTGTTGAACGGATGAGGCACGCTCTCGTACAACCGGCTTAACCAAGCATTTAAACTATGGTCGGTGACAACCTGGTTTTTAAAAACAAAGCTCTTAAAAACAAAGTCCTTAAAAATAAGACCCTCAAATGAAGATTGATCCTCCCTTTGAAAAAGCCCTACTGTTGAATCGCTATAAACGGTTTCTGGCTGATATACGACTCGACAATGGAGACGAGTTGACCATTCACTGTCCTAATACTGGTTCAATGAAAAATTGTTGGGCACCAGAAACGCTCTGTTGGTTTTCACGCTCTAACGACCCGAAACGCAAGTTACCCGGCACCCTTGAGATCACCACCACCCCGGATGGATTTTTAACGGGAGTGAATACCCAGCGTCCCAATAAATTAGTACGAGAGGCCATTGAAAACGGCACAATTGTTGAACTACAGGGCTATGAGAGTATTCGCCCAGAAGTGAAATATGGTGACGAAAATAGCCGCATTGATTTGCTATTGAGCAGGGGTGACGAGCGGTGCTATGTTGAGGTCAAAAATACGACGCTGGGGGTAGGGGGTGGCCGAGTCCTATTTCCTGATGCAGTGACGACTCGGGGTACAAAGCACCTTCGTGAGTTGACCAGTATGGTTCAGCAGGGGCATCGTGCTGTGCTGGTGTTTTGCGTACAACACACAGGTGCTGAGTCTATTGGCCCTGCCGATGATATCGATCCTACCTATGGGATAACCTTGCGGGAGGCAATGGCCGCCGGTGTTGAGATTCTGGCCTATGGTTGCAGGTTGTCCCCTTCAGAAATTGTGATCGACCAACGATTGCCATTTAACTGTCTCTAGCTTTTTCAAGCCTTAAGCTCAAGTCTTAAGGGTTATGACAGACCCAGCGATGAAGCCAGGTCGGCAGCTTCTTCAATAATACCGGGCAGTGACTTGGCTAGAAAAGCTGGCGCAGCAAACAGTCCATGACTTTTTGTTTTGGTCAGGATTTCCCTAACCAGTGGTTCGATGTCTGTTTCATCCATCGCTACTATTTCGGGTTTTTTCAGGGCAAGCAGGCTGAGGTCGTCGGCGACGGACAGGACATCGAAAAGCGTCACTGATGGGGCCTCTTGGGTAAACTTGTTCAGTGGTTGATGAGCTTCTGTCGCTGGTTTTAGGTGACGGGAAATAGCCTGAGTAATAGGTTCGGGTATGTTCCAGCTGTGGAGTAAGGCAATGGTGATAGCCGCACTGGTATGGCCAAATATTTCCTGCTCCTTAATCATCAGCGCCTGGTTGGCGGTTGGATATGCTTTCAATGCATTAAACTTGTCCAGGTCGTCCATGAGTAGAATAAACCGGCCAATTTCATGGAGAAGACCGGTTAAATAGGATTGTTCCGTATTTATTCTGTTCAGATGAGCCAGTTTTCTTGATGCGACGGCTACCTGTAATGCATGGATCCAGAGATTTCGGTGAAATTGAGTGCTGGGCGTAAAGATCTTGGAGAGTGAAATCAGGGTAATCAAAGATGACACTTGGTCGATACCTATTCTTGCCACAGCTTGGTGAAGCGTTTCTATTTCAGCTCTACCTCCCTGTGCTGCTGAATTGGAAAGCTTAATGATTTGGGCCGCAATAACCGGGTCTTTAGACGCCAGTTCTAGCACTTCTTCATAATAATCCGTGCCGTTTTTGTCCAGTGCAAGTAATTGTGACGCACTCACCGGAAGTACTGGTAGCTTGGCTCTATACGAGCCGGAAGCAGACTTGTTAGGAGGGGGTGAGGCTTTTGCATTCATATAGCGGGGTATCTTGAACCGTAGGGATTACCTTGATAGGCCAGAATGATTCTATAGTGTTGGTTAATATTTAGCCAATAAGTGTCTCAGCATGGCGGTGATCCGCCTATACGCGGTTGTCAGGCAAACAGCCCTTTGAGGGCATCCAGAGATTGCTGACCTTTTTCTTTGGCGACTTCGGGATTGCTGTCGCCAAATCCTTCCCTCTCCAAGTCATCCTGAGGTAACTCATCCAGAAAACGGCTGGGGGTGGTGTTGTGAATTTCACCGAACTGTTTACGTTTGCTGGCCATGGTGATGGTGAGGCTTTGTCGAGCCCGAGTAATACCCACATAGGCAAGCCGTCGCTCCTCTTCGATATTGCCTTCATCGATGCTGTTACGGTGAGGGAGGATGCCTTCTTCCATACCGATCAGAAAGACGTGAGGGAATTCCAATCCCTTGGCTGCATGGAGCGTCATTAGCTGTACTTTGTCATCGGCTGATTCTTCTTCCTGGCGATCCAGTAGGTCTCTCAATATCAGCTTGGCGATGGCATCCTCCATCTGGCTTTCATCCTGCTCGCCATTAGAGTCATCTTCACCCGCCACCGCCATGTCGTCTTTTTCCAGTAACTTTTTGATCTGATCAAGCAGGAAATGGACGTTGCCCATGCGCTTTTCTGCCACGGCACCACTACTGGCATTTTGGTGTAGCCAGCCTTCGTAGTCGATGTCGTCCACCATTTCACGAATGGCCTCCACGGCATTGCCATTGATGCAGTTTCGTTCCACGTTTTGAAGCCACAGCTTGAATCGCTGTAGTCGTTCCAAGTTTTGAGCGGGGATTTGAGATTGCAGCCCAATCTCATCCATGGCATCCATCATGGAGAGTTGTCGCTCATTGGCGTAGTGGCCGAGCTTCTCCAGCGTGGTGGTTCCAATCTGGCGCCGGGGTGTATTGATGATTCTCAGAAAGGCATTGTCATCGTCTGAATTCACCACCAGTCGCAGGTAGGCCATGATGTCCTTGATTTCGGTGCGGGCGTAAAACGAGGTCCCACCGCTGAGGTGATAGGGTACGCCTTGTGTTTGTAATTTCATCTCCAGCAGTTTGGCTTGGTGGTTGCTACGATAGAGCACAGCGAAATCCCGAAAGTGGCAGTTTTTTCTCAGCCTCATATCAAGAATTTCATTGACGACTCTTTCGGTTTCCACTTCTTCATTCGCGGTACGGATTAACCGTAGCGGATCACCTGGCCCTATTTCACACCACAGGGACTTGCTAAATACATGGGGATTGTTGTCTATCAGCTGGTTGGCGGCTTTTAGAATATGGCCTGTGGAGCGATAATTTTGCTCCAGTTTGATCACGTTTAGCCCGGGGAAGTCCTCGTTCAATTGCGCCAGATTTTCTGGCTGGGCACCTCGCCAGGCATAGATAGACTGATCGTCATCCCCAACGACGGTTAGCGCGCGGCGTGTACCCACCAGCAATTTCACCAATTGGTATTGGGCATGGTTGGTATCCTGGTATTCATCCACCAATAGATAACGGATCTGGTTCTGCCATTTTTCCAGAATATCCGGGTGATCCCGGAACAGACAGGCCGGGATTAAAATCAGGTCATCGAAATCCACGGCATTATAGGCGCGTAGTGCCTGGCTGTAGCGTTCATAGACCATGGCGATGGCTTGCTCTCCACCACTTTCTGCCTGAGACAGTGCCTGAGAGGGTGAGAGCAGATTGTTTTTCCAGCGGGAGATCTGATTTTGTGCAAGGTCCAGGTGTTCGGCATCCAGATCAGAATCCCTCAGCATTAATTCCTTGAGCAGGTTTTTGGCATCGTCGGCGTCGAAGATTGAAAACCCGCGCTTGAAACCGAGGAGCTTACTTTCTCGGCGGATAATAGTGAGGCCTAAATTGTGAAAGGTGGACACAGTTAGGCCGCGGGCCTCACGCCCACTAATGAGCTTGCCCGACCGCGCTTTCATTTCACGGGCTGCTTTGTTGGTAAACGTGACGGCAGCAATATGCCGGGCACTGATGCCGCACTGGTTGATCAGGTAGGCAATTTTCTGGGTAATCACGCTGGTTTTGCCGCTGCCAGCACCGGCCAGTACCAGTAGAGGCCCATCAATATATTTAACCGCGGCTTTTTGTTGAGGGTTTAGATTCTTCAAGAGAGCTGGCTATTCCGGGCGGCAAAAAGGCCACGGATTGTAACAGGGTCATTGATGGCTGCCAGTGCTATTGATGATTCAATTGAAGGCCCCGTCAGCTCAACCAAATACATACTCACCCGGTGCGTCACGAAGTATTTTGTAGCCCTTTTTACTCGCACCCGCTTTACTCGTAGGAATGGTTCGTTTGGGCACTTCCTTAACACTGTGTTCATCCAGCCAGTCATTCCAGGCTGGCCACCATGAACCCTGTTGAGATTCTGCAGTTTCTACCCAGGTTTCCGGGTCAGTGTATTTGTCCATGGGGTCGTGGGTAGCCAGCTGAAAATGGCGCCTAGGGTGCTCTGGGCCACAGATAATACCTGCATTATGTCCGCCATTCGTCAGTAGGAAAGTCACTTCTGACCGAACAAAGTGGTGGATTTTATAGACGGACTTCCAGGGTGCCACATGGTCAGTGGTGGTGCCGATGATGAAAAAGGGTGCCCGGACATCTTGTAATGCGATGGGTTTTTCATCCACCACATACTTGCAAGAGGCGAGCTGATTTTCCATGAACAGCTGTTGAAGGTAGTGGCTATGCATCTTTGCCGGCATACGCGTGCCGTCGGCATTCCAGGCCATTAATGCATTGGGCTTGGACTCCCGGCCAAGGTAATAGCGTTCTACCGCCGGGTTGAGAATCATATCTTCGGCTCGCAGCGCCTTGAAGGCATCGCCCATACTGGCGGCTTCGAGATAGCCATCGGTCCACATCCGGCTGTCAATGAATGCCATCTGGCTAGACCCCAGAAACCGTTTAATCTCTCCGGGTTCGGTGAAGTCTACCTGAGCGGCAAGCAGGGTAATACTGTTGAGAATATCGTCATCTTGGCGGGCCAGCGTGGCTGCACCAATGGAGAGAAGGGTGCCACCGATACAGTAACCGACAGCGTTGATTTTTGTTTTGGGTACAATGGTTTTAACGGTATCCAGTGCTGCGAAAAATCCTGATTTTAAGTAGTTGTCCAGACAGAGCTCTTTGTCTTCTTTATCAGGGTTTTTCCAGGAAATCATAAAAACAGTTTTCCCTTGATCCACCAGATACTTCACCAGCGATTTTTCGGGGGTGAGGTCCAGAATGTAGTACTTCATGATCCAGGCAGGTACGATTAAAACAGGTTCCTGAATAACAGTCTTGGTGGCTGGGCTGTACTGGATGAGCTCTATCAAGTCATTTTGAAAAATAACCTTCCCGGGGGTGGTGGCCAGGTTATCGCCCACTTTAAAGTCGCCCATTTCGGGTTCGTTTTTCTTGAGCAGGCCCTTTTTAATATCTCGTTGTAAATGACTAATCCCCTTCAGAATATTTTTTCCTTTTTCATCCCAAGTGGTTTTCAAAACCTCAGGATTACTCAGTGGAAAGTTGGAAGGGGATAGTATTTGGAAAATTTGCTCATTAATAAAACCCACTAATTCAGCATTAGAGGGGGCCATGCCGGGAATATCAGTGGAAAGCTCCTTGAGCCAGTCCATCGTGGCCAGATGGCTGCGTGCTAGAAGATTAAAAGGCCTTCTTTTCCAAAGCTCATGTTTGAACAGGGGCGATGTTTGCGGTAGGGATTCATCCGTTTTTTCAGTCAGTGATTTGACTGCCGCTGAAGATAGCTGTTTGATTTTACCCGCGAGGCTTTGTAGCAATTGAAGGCGTTTGGCGGGAGCCATGGCCAGGTGTCCCAGCCAGTCCGAATAGGCCAGAATTAACTGCATGGGCGACATGCCGTTGGTGAGTTTGCCAATACTCGCACGCAGTTGTGAGTCGACGCCTTCTACGGTTTCATTATTCAGTTTAGGTATTTTATCGAGCAGGCTGTCCAGCATATGAATAAAGCCGGATGAGTCTGTGTTGTCGACAGTACCAGCGTTGCTACCATTCGTACCGTCAGTCGTAGAATCGTCGGCCATGAAATCATCCTCGTTATAAGCGAACTATAACACCCGTCCCTTTACAATTTCATAGCGAGTTATCGAGATAGGGTTGTTCGATAACTAAGAGCTTCCGTCACCTGAGCATATGGGTTGTCATATCAAAGCCAAACGATTGGGTTTAGGGCTAACTCAAAAAGAGGTCGGTGAAATCACCGGAGCAGGTGAGTTTACGGTATTAAATTGGGAGAAACATTGAACAAAACAACCTACCTTAAAGCTCATACCAAAGATCATCGAATTTCTTGGTTATTGTCCGTATCAGCCGCGCCTAACATTTCCAGAGCAGGTCAGAATGTGGCGAAAGATGCACGGACTCAGTATTCGAGCGTTGGAGAAGATGGTGGGGGTTGATGAGCACTCAATAGTTAAGCGTGAAATACAATGTCTTGTGGCAGGGAGCACGTAAAATCAGATTGTCTGGAGGAAGAATATTTATGCACTACCTGTTTTTGACATACTAAAAAGCAGCAACTACACTCGGAACGGTTACATGGATAGAATTTCATACAAGGATAGTAATCGTGCCCTTAATCCGTCTTGCCCTGCCAAAATTTCTGATACTTGCCTTCTGTGTTCTAGGACTTTTTTCTCAGATGGCTAATGCTGCCGATCCTGTTATCACCAGTAACCCCATTACAACTGGATATTCCGGGGAACTGTATGAATACAGCGTTCAAGCAACTGATGCTGATGGAGACCCTCTGACATATAGTCGCGTTGAAGGTCCTAAGCAAATGAAGGTTGCTGGCAATACCTTTAGGTGGTCAATTGGGAAGAGCAAGACAGGAATGTTTCCTGTAACGGTTGGGGTTAGTGATGGAACCGCCACGGTAGAACAAAGCTTCGTTATTACCGTTACCCAATTTGTGAACAGCCCTCCAGTCATCTCTAGCCAGCCGATTACTAGTGCTAATAGTGGTGAGCTATACCAATACGCAGTACAAGCAACAGATGCCGATGGCGACACGTTAAATTACAGTTTAACCGTAGCCCCTTCGGGTATGACTATTTCGGGGAATTCAATAAGCTGGACACCCGATAGCTCTCAAGCGGGTGATCATGCTGTAACTCTTGTCGTTAGTGATGGTACGGACAGTGTAGAGCAGAGTTATACAGTTACAGTGAGTGCACCTGTAAATCAAGCCCCTGTTATCACAAGCCAGCCAATTCTCACTGCTTCCGAAAATATTTACTACGAGTATGCCGTGGCGGCGAGTGATCCCGATGGTGATAATCTGAGTTACTCACTGAATGTGGCGCCAGTTGGAATGGTTATATCTGGCAATGTTTTGAGTTGGACGCCAGATTACGATCAAGAAGGTTTACATAACGTCACTCTTGTTGTGAGCGATGGTATAGATAGCGCTGAACAAAGTTTCGCGATAACAGTTGATAATACTAATCAAGTACCAGAGATCAGCAGTCAGCCATTGTTGTTGGCAGCTGTAAACCAGTTATATCAATACCCTATTCAAGCAAGTGATACTGATGGAGACACACTAACGTACAGCTTGAGCACAGCGCCTGCGGGTATGAGTGTTGTCGGAAATACACTTAACTGGACGCCGGATAATACAAATGTCGGCAGTCATACTGTGACAGTGATTGTTGATGATGGCGAAGATAGCGTTGACCAAAGCTACACTCTTATCGTTCAAACTGAACCTATTGCTAGCTTGGCTATTACCAGTCAACCGATAACTACAGCGATAGCTGGGCAGCCTTATCAGTACAATATTACTGTCTCTAATCCTGCCGGAGGGACGTTGAGCTATACATTGCTTGATGGTTCGCTTGGAATGAGCATAAGCCAAGATGTATTTACTTGGGCAGCCGAATATGTAGAGGAGGGCAGACATCCTCTTCTTTTGCGTGTTAGCAATGGTGTAGACAGTGTTGAGCAAAGTTTTGTTATCACGGTTAAGCTCGCAAACCGTGAGCCAGAGGTTTCCAGCTTTCCTAAAACAACGGCAACAGAAGGGCAGTTGTACCAATACACTGTTACTGCTTCTGACGCTGACGGTGATGCTCTAAGTTATAGCCTCAGTACAGCACCAGCAGGTATGTCGATCGCTGATTCCATTGTGAGTTGGGTGCCAAGTGCTGGTCAGGCTGGTCGCCATGATGTGACCGTTGTGGTGAGTGATGGTGAAAGCAGCGTTGAACCAACTCTCATTGTTTTTGTAGGTGGGCCGGGGGAACCAATAATAATCAGTGACCCTGTACAAACTGCGGTGAGGGACAACCTTTATGAGTATGAAATTCAGGCTCTTGACCCGGAAGGTGATGCGCTGACATACAGCCTGATAGAGGGCCCCCGAAAAATGGTCATGGTCGGTAATACTGTGTCTTGGCCGGTCGGAAAGAGCAAAGCTGGCGTATATCCTGTCACTGTAGCGGTGACGGATGGGGTAAATACTGTTCAGCAGAGTTACGACCTTACGGTTAGTTCACTATCGGATTTGCCCGCAGTCACGATAACCAGTGTGCCGGGTGAGAGGGCATTAGCATTTTCGACCTATAGATACGTTATTGAGGCTGTAAACCCTGATGACGGCCCATTAACGTACACTATTGAAGAAGTTCGTGATGATCTCGACGGTGTTTCTATTTCCGGAAATGTTTTTACTTTTTATCCAACTCAAGTGTTTACTTTTACCGCATCTGGATATATCGATATCACCATCGGTGTTACTGACCAATACGGTAGGTTAACAACACAAAGCTGGAGTATCCTACTTTCGAGGGACACCCTTATACCTTATGTTGTAGGAATTGCTCCAAGAGAGGCCGTCGTTGGACAAGCTTACCAATACGTTGTTGATGGACGGATTGACTACTCAAGTGTAGACCCAACTTTTAGTTTAAAGTCTGGTCCAGTTGGGATGACAATGACGGGGAATATCGCTAATTGGATCCCAACACCCGATCAGCTTGGTGTCCATACTATCGTGGTAGAGGTTGGTAGTGATGATAATGATTTGGATAAAACAGAAAAGGCCTCCGTTACCTTTGTAACCCTGCAAGCCAATGAGTGGCCCATTTTTTCAAGCAGCCCTTTTACGGATGCTTCTATTGACCAGCCTTATCAATACACAGTTGTTGCTACTGACCCCGATGGAGATAATCTCAATTATACGTTGAGTGATGCCCCAGAAGGCATGACGATGACTGATAACACCATTTACTGGACACCGACAGCAGCAGATATTGGACATCATTGGGTAACTATCGCTGTGAGCGATGGTAAGGTTGCAAAATGGCAAGACTTCTTGTTGCAGGTTCACGGTTACAATGCACCGCCTTCCTTCTCGGTACTTCCTTCAACAACGACTTTTGTTGATCAACAATACCAATACAATATAACGCTTACCGATACAGATGGCCCGAATACTGCTAGCGCTGTTCTGCAGTCAGGTCCGACGGGTATGTACCAGGTGGGTCAAACCGTGTATTGGACTCCCACGATAGATCAGGTGGGTAGCCATCCGGTCACACTGGTTGCTACTGATGGTATTAATTCCGTTGAATATACCTACAGCATAATTGCTGAACTCTTTGTGCCCAATAACGAACCGGTGATAACCAGTATTGCGCCGACAAGTGCTGTAGCAAAGACCCCTTACCAATACACCATAGTGGCCACAGATGCTGATGGTGATGCATTAAGTTATAGCTTATCCGTTGCACCATCCGGGATGACAATTTCCGGTAATGTTATTAGCTGGATACCGACGGTACTGCAAGCTGGTAGCAATAATGTAAGGGTTGATGTTAGCGACGGGGAATCAGTTACCCAGCAAGATTTTTCTGTTGACGTTACGGTTATAGAGCACGCGTTAACCGTTTGTCCTGTAGACCCTGTTGCCGATGATGGAGACTTTATTGATCGCTACCCTGACGATAATATTACATGGGTAGGCAATAACTACACTGACGTGGCAGAAATTGAAGCAGCTTTCAATAACGCTCGTTTAATTGATAATTCGGTTTTCCAATACTTGATTATGCCATCGCAAACAGAGTGGGATGCGATGTCTGCACAAGAAAAAGGACTTTATCTGGTCAACAGTGAAAGACAAGCCAGAGGTATAAAACCTTATGAAGGCATCACTCCAGATGTGGTTACAATTGCACAGGATTACAGTGACTATATTCGTCTCAATAATCAGGTAATTGGTCATTACAACGACGGCCTCTCGCCCCTCCAGCGTCTCAATGCAAGTCCTGTAATCCAGGCCAATAGTGACTTTAATTCAAAGCCAGAAAGTATCTTTAGTACTAGTAGTTTGGGGCCAGTACCATCAGATACAGATGTCGTGGTGAGAGCTGTCTATTACTGGATTTACTTCGACAAGTCTCCATTGAGCGGGTCAGCTTGGGGGCACCGAGATCAGTTACTGCTTACTGAATTCAATGAAAATAGTAATGATCCGTACAAAGAAGGTTTGGCTGGGTTTGGCATATCAACCGGCGCTTATGACCCAACACTAAGCGGTCAAGGCCTTGTTGGTGGAGTCGTTGTTTTCAACACCTTTGACCAGTCTACAGCTTGGGATCACAGTGACACGGTAGTCGTGAATGTTGATGTCGCCCAAGCTTGTAACAACCATATTGAAATCATTGTTGATGAGGCCGATGTTAGTAATCCTAGTCAATTAGTAGAGCTGAAATTATCGCCCTCAGATATTTTGATGGCTAAAAATGGCACAGCTGTTTTGCAGTTGACAGGCGTATATCAAAATAGCTCGGAAGTTGATTTAACCAGTGTTTCTCACTTCATCTCAGATACACGCTCAATAGTAGAAGTCGATACTGGGACAATTACGGCTTTAAATGTTGGCAGTACCTACATGAAAGCCACAGTGGGCACACTGAGTTCCAATAGCATATGGGTTAACGTTGATGAAGCGTCAGATTTGAGCAACCTTTCTGGAACTTATGCTGAAGATTATCTGGAATATGTGCCGCCAAATGCGACGATCAGCAATTATGATCCGAAGGCGTTTAGCTTGTTCACTGGCTTGGTAAAAGATCGATATGGTGTGCCGTTAGAAGGGGTGACTGTTTCATACCTCAATAAACCGGAATACGGTAGCGCCCAGACCGACCTTGACGGCCACTTTGTAATTGCGGCTGAGGCTGGCTCGCAAACGTTGATCTACCGTAAAGAAAATTATTTGACTGTGCACCGCACCAAACCAGCAGCAAGTAGTAGCTGGGCTGTGGTGGATGATGTTGTCATGCTGGAAGTTGACAGTAAACAAACGGCCATTAGTTTGGGGAGTCCCTCACCACAAATACATGAGTCAACACCTGTAACGGATGCGCGGGGTACGCGTGCCACCACGTTAGTATTTAGTGGGGTTAACTCTGCAACTATTACATCCCCTGATGGCGGCCAACGACAAGTAACAGATTTTTCTGTTCGCGCAACGGAATATGAGCTGCCTGAATCCATGCCTGCTGCATTGCCTGAAGCATCTGCATTTACTTATTGTTCAGAGTTGGACATCCCGGGTGTTAGAGATGATGAGGTAGTCACTTTTGACAATCCAGTGGTAATGTATGTTGATAATTTCCTTGGATTTAGTGTGGGAGAAATTATTCCTATTGGTTATTACGATCGCCTGGATGGTGAATGGAAAGCCTCGCAGAATGGTGTTGTTGTTACGCTATTGGATGCCAGTAATGATGGCCTTGTTGATGGCGTGGATTACGACGGCGACAGCATTGCTGATGATATTAATAATAACGGCAGTACGACAGATGAAGCGGTTGGTATCGAAAACTTTGAAGTAGGAAAAACCTACTGGCGTGGCAGCTTTAATCACTTCACACCCTGGGATTTTAACTTGGCGGATCAGTCCGATAGAAATCCTGAAGATCAAACAGATCCAGAGACGACTGAAAACGAAGAAGATGAGAAAAATGATGAGCTTGCGTGTACAGGTTCGTATGTGAAACCGTACCAGCAGTCGTTCCATGAAGATATTCCCATTACCGGTACTGACCTTACACTGCATTACAGCAGCCAAAGAACTGAAGGTTATCAGCACAAGATTAATTTCAAATTACTTGGCGATACCATCTCAGCTGGTTTGCAAGAGGTCGTTGCCAAGCTTGAAATTGGTGGGCGTGTCTTTGAACAAAGTTTCATCTCGTTATCAACAGGGCTTGAAGCTGAATTTTACTGGGATGGTACTGATATTAAAGGAAACCGTATCAAAGGTGAGGCTCTGGGTCTTATCAGCATCGGTTATCGTTATCAGTCGGAATACAGTAGCTTTGGTAACGTTGCTACTGATCCTCTTAATCGAGAATTGAGTGAATTTGGCAATGCTTGGGCTCAACCTGGCAATTTCACAACAGGAGTTGCGGGGAGAGAAGATGACTTTAGCTGGACCTACGACCGGGTTGTTATTAAAAATACATTTAATAGCCAAATTGCAGAAGGTTGGTCTATCTCTAATGTCCATGAGAAAACGCGTAACAACCTGATTTACAAAGGTGACGGCAGCGTACTTGAAAGCAACAGTCTTTCACGGGTACTCAAAACCGGTATTACCCAGGTGCAATATCAAACACCCGGTGAAGGTGGTGATGACGGTTTTTACCAAAAAGGCGGCAGTACAATAGATTACGAAGTGACCGCCGACGGAGTTTTACAAGACCGTGTAACAGGGTTGGAGTGGCAGTATGTTGATCAGCCCGAAAAATTCAGATTCAAGCAAGAGGCAACAGATTACTGTGCAAATCTTCCTAGCAATGCTGCGGATGATTGGCGTTTACCTACACCAAAAGAATTAACCTATACCATCGACAAAGCTTCGGGCCAGCATGACTCCCCCTTATACCGTTTTGATGCGTTGTCATACTGGCATCAAAATTCGGCAAACCCTGAAGAGCAATTGATACCGGTTCTCTGTGTAAGAGGGGAAACGATTAATGATCGCTACATTACAGAGTTAAAACGTAATGCCTCTGATAACGTCGTAACGGATGGTCAAAATGGTTTGATGTGGCAAGACGATAGTTCTGTTGCCTCTGAAGGCGCGCTCTACACGTGGACAGCAGCCATTGATCACTGTGAACTACTTGATCATGCAGGCTACTCCGATTGGCGTTTACCGAACATTAATGAGCTGGCCTATACGTTGCCAAACAGTACCTTTGCTCATGCAACAGCGTTAGCTTTGCCTGAGGGTACGATATGGACTCCTGCTATTGATTCATCCTTGCGTTATCGCAAGCCTTACTGGGCATCGACCCCGAACTTTCTTAGTTCAGATCATGCCTGGGCGATGGAGAGTGTCAGCTTTTCTTACTTCGGCTTCGACAAGACTGATCAATACAATGTGCGGTGTGTTCGTGATGACCTGTCATTATTGAAAAGCCCCTATCGTTTTGACCAAAACGGCAGTCATACAGAAACTGTAGATGTCGATAGTGGCCTAACATTGCAGACGCTCAATTATGATGAAAATGGTCTGCTCACCTCTATGGTTGATCAATTCGGTAATACGCTTACTGTCAATCGAGACATTGCTGGCAAGGTCAGCATAACCTCACATGATGGCTATGAGACCTTATTGAGCGTTGATACCAACAACAATGTTTCTCGTGTTGATTATGATGACAGCAGTAATTTCCAATTCTCTTACGTGAGCAAATCATTACTGAATTGGAAGCGTGACCGAAATGGTAATGACTTTAATCATTACTTTGACCCTAGAGGCAGGGTTGATCAAACCAATGATCCCGAAGGTGGTATTTGGGACTTTTACAGCATGAAATTGCCCAACGGCTCCCTCGACTACGGTTACTCAACAGTAGAAGGTAACAATTACCAGACCGTTCGTTCAGTGCTTGCAAATGGAGACATTCAAAAAGTCACGACTGACAAGGATGGCACCCAAAGTACCAACACCCTTCAGCCAGACAACCTGAAAGAAACCACCCAAAGCTGCGGTATTACAACGGTGATTGACCGTGTGCTGGACAGTAAAACTCTGGACGAAATACCACAACAAATAACAGTCAGCCTACCCAGCGGTTTGACTAGCGTCACCACCCTGGCCAAAACCTATGCCGAAGCTGGTGCCGATACGACGCAGTACACTTTGGATGTTGTTTCTAACGGTAAGACCAGTTCATCATTTTACGACACAGTTACAGGTGTAAGAACAATCACATCACCCGAAAACCGTACGGTGACCTACAATTACAACCCGCAAACCAATCTTCTGGGCAGTGTGCAAGTGCAAGGGCTGTTACCTACGTCCTATACCTATGATGCACGAGGTCGAGTTTTAACGACTACTGCAGGTAGTAGGATACAAACGAACTATTATGATGATCTGATTGGCAAAGGTAGCCTGAGTGATACAGAAGCTGATGATGGAAAAGTGACCCGCTTTACCTATGGCCCAGTAGGCCGAGTCGATACAGTCACTTACCCAGACTTCAGTGTTGTGGACAATGACTACGACAATAACGGTAATGTGACTAACGTCAATATCCCTTCCCTGCAGGATTACGGCTTTACCTTTAATGGCACTAATAATGTCTCTACGGAAAGTGCCCCATCATTAGAACAAACCCAATACCTTTATGATGACGATAAAAATCTTACCGATATTGTTTTGCCCTCATCAGCAGTCATTCACCATGATTATGTGAATAATCTTATTGGTCAAACCACCACACCAGAAGGCATCATCAATTACACTTACTTGTGTGGTGGCAAAGTCGATACCGTGACCGAAGGCTCTGAAACAATTGATTACGATTACGACGGGGACCTGTTGACCGGCATTCATTATGGCGGGCTTTTGGGTGAAGCCATTACGCAGGGCTATAACACCGACTTCCTAATAAACTCATTAAACTATGTGGGTCAAACCACGGCCATTAGCTATGATAACGATAATATCCTGACGGGTATTCACGGTTATACGATTACGCCCCATGCCCAGCACGGCCTGCCAGAGGCTCTCAATAATGGCACCTTTGCACAAAGTCGTCTCTATAATGGCCATGGTGAGACCACAAGCGTTAATACCCAAGTTGCTAATCAAGATAGCTATGATTATGCGTTGACCTATAATGATTTGGGTCAAATCATCAATAAGCAAGAAACCCTGCATGACGGCACAATCAATAATTATGTTTATACCTACCATCCAGATCGCCGTTGGCTAACCACGGTCAGCAAAAATGGTAGTGTGGTAGAAAGCTATGGTTATGATGCTAACGGTAACCGCACACTGCATACGAATACTGCCAAAGGTATTACAGCAGTTATCCCCAGCTATAATCTCGATGACCAGCTCGTTAGTGATGGCAATGGTGCCAGCTATACTTACACAGCTGATGGCTACCTGAGCAGTAAAACAACCAGTGCGGGTATTACCACTTACCAATACAGCAGCCTGGGACGCTTGCTTAGCGTTCAACCACCCGCTCCGGCAGCAGTAATCACCTACCAGCACAATGCTATGGGTAATCGCGTCGCTAAACTGGTGGGTGGCGTCATTACGGAGAAATATCTGTGGTTAGACAAAACCACCTTACTGGCAGTCTATAATGCAGACAACACACTAAAACAACGCTTTGCATATACACTGGGCAACACACCCACCAGCTTTGAACAGGGAGGCAATAAATACTACATCACCACCGATCACTTAGGGTCTCCCAGAACCATCTCCGACTCCAGTGGAGCTATTATCAAAGCCATAGAATACGACAGCTTTGGTAATGTGCTTAACGATAGCAATCCCAGTTTTAGCATCCCCTTTGGCTTTGCCAGTGGATTGTATGATCAAGATACGGGGCTAATACGCTTTGGTTATCGGGATTATGATTCTGAAACCGGACGATGGACTGCTAGGGATCCGATCGGATTGGATGATGGGCCGAATATTTACCAGTATGTCCAGAACAATCCGATTAATTTTGTTGACCCAAATGGGGAGATAATAGTTCAAGTTCTTGTTGTTGCTTTAATTGCTGGTGGCGTTGCAATTGTAGCGTCAGATACAGCTGGTACCGGACTTGAAATGGTACTAAAAGACCGTGCCGAACGGATGGAAAACATTGAAAAAGGTGGGGAAGACCCCGGAATAGGAAGAGATGGTGAGCTAGGAGCCGATCTCCTTAAGTTGGCTCCTGAATATGTAGAGTTTTCGGAAGTTATTCCTGAAAGGGGTTTTGGAAAAGATCCATTTAGAAAATTAAAACGTGAATCTTTTAAGGAGTTTTTGGATAGAATGCGCAAATGGTTTGAAGAAATATTTGAAGAGGAGAAGTCGAATGAATGCTCCTAGGAGAAAGTCCGCAATATACTCGTTGATTGTTTTAACTGGCATCTGTCTTCTCGGGAACTACAAAATAGTTACTAGTCACTTAAGATATTGTGAAACTGTTCAATTGGACCAACAGAGGACCATTGATTCAGTTAAACGATATTTTAAAAAAAATGAAAGCATGCCCCAAAGTACAGCATTGAAATATATGAATCTTGCCTTGGAAAGAGACCTGGATCATGCATATATTACTCCGTGGTTTTATTTTGGTATTGTTATTTATAATCTACTTTTGTTGACTATTTCATGGGTTGTTTTTATGAAGCAATATTTTGGTAATAGAGAATGATCGAATGAAGGGTCTCAGTGGATATATGACTCAAATGAAAATGCTGTAACTGATTCATCGAATGGGGGCATATGATTTTTCTGAGCCAGGCTCAATAGAGCATTTATTACGAGATGTATTGCCTTGGATAAAATATGGCAACTCTCCAGATGATCCGTCAACAGAGTCTGAGCGTTGGGATGCATTAAGAGAAACAATAATGGGGGGGGGAGGTAGAAAAAAATTCCTGCAAATAGATGTTTGTTAATTTTCATGAGAGGGCTGATATTCTGTGTGCTTGTGATCTTAGGGGGGTGTTCAAAGGCTGTGGACGTACATCGAGAGTCATATAAAGATGTTGAGGGATATTTTAAGTTTCATGATAAAAAATATTCTGTTTCTAAGCAGCTAGAATTATTAGGGGAGAGTGTTCGAGTTGATTTCTTGCCGCAAACCTACTCAGGGTTCCGTTCAACAAGTTATAAGGGGCCTTATAGGATAAAAATCAGTGTTGTTGATATGGATGCTATAGACGTAAATATTAATTATATTAATATTTACGATGCGTCTTGCGGTAATATTCTTTATAAAAATGATTTGTCTAAAATCCACGCTTCACTTGAGCAGCTTACTGATTTGGATGTTAGTCAGTATGTATGTGATGAATTGTTTAAACGTGAGTCAAAATCGATTGTGGTTGCACTTAGTCTTGATGTAACTCGGAGTGGGTCTACGTCTGTTGAGCAGCACTCAATCTATTATAAGTATGTTTTTACTGTTGAGAATAAAAACATACAAATACCAATTATTTCTGTTTGATAAAATTAAATCAATAGGGTCAGACTCGATTGATTTTGATGTTTTTCTGTTTGATTTTATACCGCTTTACGGGACTGCTACTCATGAGCCCTTTACAGTTTGATGGCGAGTTATCGAGATAGGGTTGTTCGATAGCCAAGCGCCTCTGTCAGGATGAGAAAATGAATTGTGATTGATGCTATTTTTGAGCCTTTCTCGTTATCTTGGGTGTTGGCAACTCAGCTTCAAGGCGTCTTGGTTCTTGCCATTGTTTTAATTAGTCGACCCTGAAAAACTTATAAGCATTTGATTTTAATGGAATTAGCAGGGAGTTAAGAGTAAGATATCGACCAGTTACCGGGCTTTAACCACAAAAAACTGGTCGAAATGAGATTACCGTTAATGATTGAACAACCTCAAAATCAGGCCCAAATAAGCTTTTTAGCAGAAAACCTCTTAGAGCAGCTCAACCCAAAACATCCACTCTTACAGCTTGCCAATCGTATTCCTTGGGGTGTTTTTGACAAAGAATTTGAAGCACTTTACTCCTCAATCGGAAGGCCTGCAAAACGTATACGCCTCATGGTTGGTCTATGCATTCTCAAGCATATGAATAATGTTAGCGATGAAACAATGGTGCAAAATCCGTACTATCAATCCTTTTGTGGTGAAACTGAATTTCAATGGAAGCCCCCTTGTGACCCTTCCGATTTGGTTTATTTTAGAAAGCGTATTGGCGAGAAAGGATTTGAAAAAATACTGGCTTGCTCCATCATCATTCATGGCGAAAATTCTTTTGAGGAAGAGGTCTGCATTGACACAACCGTCCAGGAGAAAAATATAACCTTTCCCACGGACGCAAAACTGTATCGCAAGATCATTGTACGTTGCTTAAAGTTGGCCCAATCAGAGGGCGTGAAACTTCGCCGTAGCTATGCAAAAGAAATCAAAAAGAGAAAGTTAGAATGTCGTTTTGCAGGGCATCCAAAAAATAGGGCTAAAGCACGTAAGGCGGTAAAGCGGCTAAAAACTATTGCGGGCAGATTGGTTCGCGAGCTAGAGCGTAAGCTACCTGTGGAGGTGTTAGAAGCGCACGTTGAAATGTTTCAGTTATTTCATAAAGGCCTTGAGCAAAAGCGCGGCGGAAAAAACAAACTCTACAGTTTGCACGAGCCACACGTGTATTGCATGAGTAAAGGCAAGGAACATAAACGTTATGAATTTGGCACAAAGGTTTCAATTACGACGACCCGCGATTCAAAAATAATCATTGGAGCAATGGCCTTTGATAGCAACAAATTTGATGGTCACACACTGCCCGAAGTCTTGTTGCAAACTAAGCGTCTGATTAACCATGTTCCCAAGATTGCTTTATGCGACAGGGGTTATAAGGGGAAAAGTAAAATTAATGACACACGAATTATTAGGCCTACAGTCAATCCCCATGAAATGAATAGTGACTACAAAGATTTAATGCGTAACCGTTTTAGAAAAAGGGCAGGAATTGAACCTGTGATTGGTCATTTAAAATCAGATCATCGACTCAGTAAAAACATTCTTAAGGGGTTTGAAGGCGACCAGATAAATGTTCTGATGGCCGCAGCGGCCTTCAACTTCAAAAAGTGGATGCGGCTCTTTTTTGCGTCCCTAAAAATAGGCTTATTTCTGCGTGGACTGATTGAATTTACGCTAATCTTTAACAAGCAGGAAAATTCTTGGAGGCCGATTTAGGCTTTTTCAGGGTCGACTAATTATAGGTTTGACTTCTTCCTCCATTCTGGGGGAAGAGCGTGGCATAAATCTACAGAAGAGGAGGGTCGCTGGCTTCTTTTTTTTATGTTTTGGGTTTTGTGTAATAAGTGCAATTTTATCTATGGCGTATCTCGGGTGGGAAATTCATCCTAATATTTCAAATATCATATCTTTGTCATATGACAAAGATATGCGGTTCTTGCAGTTTTTAGTCGCTATGTTAATGCTACCTTTGGGTGCAAGTATCTTTCTCAGAAGTGCCTTTAGCGGATACGCCATTAGTGAGTTTAAGAAATTTGATATTAAGACTGTGTTCATAGTAATAGTATCGTTGGCGCTTCTAGTTATTGTGAATAGGTGGTTTACATCTGGATATATAGAGAAAGACAGCATTTCAGATATTTATAGTGGGTCGTATATAGGGCTTGTGGTTGTAGCAATAGTTATAATCAATCCTTTTTTTGAAGAGATGTTTTTCAGAGGGATAATACAGAGAAAAATATACCCCAAGTATGGAGCCATTGCTTCAATCTTATTTCAAGCTTGTTTGGTTGGTATTGTTGGCTATGGAGATACTTGGATAGTCTTCTTTTTTTCTGCTTTGGTGTTGGGGTATGTTTATCAAATAACAGGGTCTCTTTGGCCGTCATTCTTTGTACACGCATTGAACAATTTATTTTCTTATCTCGGATAATGGAATTAAGAGTGGAAGTTCTCAATAATGGCACCTTTGCACAAAGTCGTCTCGAACAGTGCCGGGGTCAACCTGACCCTTGCTTTACCTCCAACGGTTCCTGATGATGTCCCCTTAGAGCGCTAGTTAGCTATTTCGATAATTATGCATACTTATATTTTGAAGGATAAAATTAATGAAAAATTTCGGTTTTTCTGATTCTTTTGATGGGGCTAAAGAGCTAAGTCAAGTTACTTTAGAGATAAACTCATCCGAGCTGAGGGAGTTGGCTGAATTTTTTATCCAGTGCGCAAATGAAATGGATGATGATCCTGAATGGAGTCATGAACATTTATGTGATTATTTGGGATCTGAACTCAAGCATGATTTAGTACTTTACAACTCATCTATAAATAAAAAGTATTAAAAGTATTCGGGGTCAGAGTAAAAACTCCTACTTGGTTTGAGCCTAGAGTATTTGAATCTTTAGAGGAATTATTGAGGAGACTTGAGGCAGAGAAAAATGGTTACTGTCCTAGATAGGAATTGCTATTAATATGAATGGAAAGATGCGTGTAGTAGTTTCGACGTTAAGTGTTTTGCTAGTTATCGGATTTTTGGCCTTTTATATACGAGGGAATTACATCGATAAAGATAAGAATGCATTCATGGAAGTTCTTTTGTATCTTTCGGCAGCAAAAAAAATGGTAGAGGGTTGTGAGATAAGTGAAGAATCTTGTAATGATTTAAAAAGATATATGTTGGCTGGCTCTGATAAAAACAGGCGTTACTTTTTTATAGAGAAAAATATTATTCATGGAATTGATTTTGAGGCGGGAGTAAATGCCGTTTTGATCTATGACAAGGTTAAAACTAAGTGGCGTTGCGTGGGGGGGGCTTCGGAAGCCTTGGTAAAGGCTTGTGAGCCTATTTTATCTTATTCATCACCCTAGCCTTAAGGAGCAATCGGTGGGTTCAACTCCAAAGTGCACCACCTGAAGATTAAAAAGACATGACTTTGAGTAGATGTGGCCTGCAAGTGATTAGTAATATGAGGGAAGTAGCTAACAGTCGCCCTAATTATGGTTTTTGTGTGTTTTTAATAGCCTTTTTAGCGGGTGAAGTTGTCAGAAGCCAGCTTTCCATTCATTACAATATGGCTAATTATCCCGGACAGGCTGGAGCCATTAGTGACATAGGGCGCCTGTTGTGGGGAGGGCTTGACGGAGTATATAGGGCTATAGAATTTTTTGTGCTTGTTGCCTGCTTGTCAAGTATTAGCAACAAGACAGCGAGTGCTTCTATAAAAGAATCATTCATTAATGCCTTTGAACGTTTCCGCCTTGTTTTATGGCTCTCCCCAATTATGATTGTTTTCAGTTTGGTAAATATATTGGGATATATAGTGCTCTCTGGGCAAAATGAGCCTTCAGTCAAACTTATCGTTTTTTTCAGAATCAATAGGGTCAGACTCGATAGATCTTGATATTTTTCTGTTTGACCTTATACCGCTTTACGGGACTGCTGATCATGAGCTCTTCATCTTCAAATGGTGAACGATATTTCAAGTAGGGCGGCACCTGTAAATCCCCGTTATAGGCGAACTGAGACCTTTACAATTTCATGGTGAGTTATCGCGATAGGGTTATTCGATAGCCAAGTGCCTCCGTCAGATGGCCAGTATTGAGTGTGTCACTGTCATCTAAGTCGGCAATAGTCCGTGTTACTTTCAAAACCCGATGAAAGGCCCTAGCAGAAAGGCCGAGCTGATTAACGGCACGGCGCAGAAGTGCCTTTTGAGGCTCACTGAGTACGCAGTATTTGACGACTTCTTTGCTCGACATTTTCGCATTGACCTTTCCGGCACGATCTAATTGACGCTGACGTGCAGTTTGCACTCGCTGGTAGACAGTGTTGCTACTATCACCCTCTGTTTTACCCTCTACTAGTTTCTCACTGGGTAAGTTGGGTACATCTACCTGCAGGTCAATGCGGTCCAGTAGTGGGCCAGAAATTTTATCCCGATAGCGACGAACTTGGTCGGGGGTACATCGACATCGATCGCTTCCTTGAAAGCCACAGGGACAGGGATTCATTGCCGCCACAAGTTGAAAGCATGCCGGGTAGCGTATCTGTGCATTGATTCGGGAAATCATTATTTCTCGGGACTCCAGCGGTTCTCGCAAGGCCTCCAAGACCTTGCGGGGAAACTCGGGTAGTTCATCGAGGAACAAGACGCCATGGTGGGCCAGAGAGATTTCACCGGGGCGGGGATTACTTCCACCACCCACGAGTGCTACGGCCGAGGCGGAGTGATGTGGTGCGCGAAAGGGAGGGTGCCGCATCTGCTCTCGAAGACCCCGCCCCGCCACTGAATAAACAGCCGCTACCTCCAACATCTCTTGTGATTGAAGTGGGGGTAATATGCCAGGAAGGCGGCTGGCGAGCATCGTTTTACCCGTTCCTGGCGGGCCACTAAAGAGCAGGTTGTGTCCCCCGGCGGCCGCTATTTCTAGCGCTCGTTTTGCTTGATGTTGGCCGATTATTTCATTGATATCTGCCGTAGGTTCCACGCGTTCGGGGCTTGAGGGACATTGATGTTTGGCGATGGGTTGGTTGCCATTGAGGTGTGCGCAGACGGTGAGTAAGTGGTTTGCGGGGTAAACCCCCACATTATTTGCCAGGGAGGCTTCATCCGCATTTTCCATGGGCAAGATAAGGTCACGTTTGGCACGGGCACAGGCGAGTGATGTTGGTAAGACGCCATCTACTGCACGTAATTCGCCGGAAAGGGCCAGTTCGCCGATGACTTCATAGTTGCTAAGTGTGCCAGAAGGGATCTGTTCTGATGCAGCAAGAACTCCCAGGGCAATGGCAAGGTCAAAGCGTCCACCTTCCTTGGGCAGGTCGGCGGGTGCCAAATTGACGGTGATTCGTCGAGCGGGGAAATCGAAATGGGCATTTAGTAGTGCACTTCGAACCCGGTCTTTGCTTTCTTTAACCGCTGTTTCTGGCATGCCGACAATGGAGAGGCTGGGTAATCCGTTAGAAAGATGAACTTCAACCGTGACGGGTGGTGCGTCGATGCCAGATTTGGCGCGTGTGTGAATAATGGCCAGTGCCATTGATACCCTCCGTGGTATTTGAGCAGAGAATCATTTCTCTGTGCTAGCTGTTTCTCTTAGCTACCGCTACCTGTTTCCTAAACGATCAGCTTCTCAGTGCGTCTATTTCTCTAGAAGACGGGTGACGACGTTCCTGCCCATCACCTGGTATTTAAATAATCTGTTTTCTTGGTTTTTTTATTTGTCGCTGATGCCGACTTCTAGCTCAGCCAGTTGTTTTTCTAGTGCCTCTAGTTTTTCTCTGGTACGGCTGAGTACAGCGCGTTGTGCATCGAACTCGTCCCGAGTGACTAAATCCAGTTTATCAAAGGCTGCCTGAGCGGCGGTACGCATCTTTTGCTGAAACTCACTGCCCAGTGCTTCGGCACCCGGTGTGATGACGCTATTCAGTTGATGTAAAAACTGGTTGAGTAGTTCGTCTGGCTTCATTGTTTGATAGTTCCCGTAAAATGGCTCCCGTAAAACAGAAGCTATTCTAGCTTGAATCTATTTCCAGCACACCACCAGCATACCCTACCACACCCCTGAGGTATCAGAAGGTGATCAGACGGGTTTATGTCTACTTCTCGCCGATCCTCTTTTGGTGCGTAGCAGGTAGCTCTCGTTAAGTTTTTGCACCAACTTGGAGCGCGATATTGGTGCATGTTTCTCAGGCCCCCGCTATAACAGGGGGCTAAGCGTTGTTGGCATGCCAAATGCATTGTTCTATTTGAAACCATCTGGTTGGTTATTATTACGAATTTATTATTTGCTGTTGTTATTATTTTGGAGAAGCTCATGAATGCTTTTATGAAGACCCTCGCTGTAACCACTCTTGCACTGACTGTGCCGATGGTTGCTTCTGTTGCTAGTGCGGCTGAAGTGTCAGCCAATGTGACATTGACCACTGACTACAAGTTTCGCGGTATTTCTCAAAACGATACCAGTCCAGCTATTCAGGGTGGCTTTGACGTTGCCTTTGAAAATGGGATCTATGTAGGTACCTGGGCCTCGTTGGTTGATTTTCAAGATCCCGACGGTTCCGATGCAGATATGGAGCTCGATTACTATGTGGGCTATGGCGGCAATTTCTCTGAAGATGTTTCTTACGATGTAGGGTACCTGTACTACGACTACCCTTCTTCTGATTCCACGGAATTCGACTTTACTGGCAAGCGCGACCTTGATTATCAGGAAATCTACGGCAGCGTTTCGTTCTCGGATTTTACTTTGGGAGCCGCTTACTCCGATGACTATTGGTTAGAAACAGGTGAGTTCTACTATGTCTACGGTGATTACAGTTTCAGTCTGCCGCAGGAGTTTTCACTCGACCTCCACTACGGCATGAACTTCTTTGAATTTGCCAGTGGTGACAGTAAGGACAAAGATGCCGATCAAGCCTTTTTGGGTGATGACGAAGATAGCTATTCCGACTACTCCATTACATTGAACAAATCCTGGTCAGGGGTGGATTTCAGCCTCAGCTGGATTGATACCGATCTTGATGATGACGAATGCTGGGGTACTGATTGGTGTGACAGCTCTGTTGTCTTTGCCATTAGCAAAACTCTGTAACTAAACAGGTCACGAAACAGACAGTGCTCCCGGTTGAAGGCGCACTGTAATACCTAAAGAGCAATCTTTAAGGAGCAATACAATGAAAATGATCACAGCAGTGGTTAAGCCTTTCAAACTGGATGACGTGCGTGAAGCTCTTGCCGCCATCGGGGTGCAGGGTGTGACGGTTACTGAAGTAAAAGGTTTTGGTCGTCAGAAAGGCCATACCGAACTCTATCGAGGTGCTGAGTATGTGGTGGACTTTCTGCCAAAGGTAAAGTTGGAGCTGGCGCTTGCAGATGACATGGTTGATGGTGCCATCGAAGCAATTACCTCTTCTGCCCATACGGGGAAGATAGGTGACGGAAAGATTTTTATTTCTGACCTACAGGATGTGATTCGAATTCGTACCGGTGAAACTGGTGCCGAAGCGGTTTAACCTCAGATTGTATAAACAGAGGAGATTTCAACAATG
>DRHD01000364.1 GCA_011049795.1 Porticoccus sp. | reverse complement strand
AGCGATATGGTGGAAGCCATCGTCGCGCTGCCCACAGACATGTTCTACAACACCGGCATTTTCTGGATGGCTTTTTCTTCCGTAATGCGCGCAATGCGCTCTTCCGAAGTCTGGAAGTTCAGGCGTAAGGGACGCTCCACGGTTATGCGGCGATAGCCAAAGGCGTCGTTGGGGAAGATTTTACTCTTCTCAGTTTCCTTGAATTCCCCGTAAAGCCGCACAACCTCATCCTGATCGGTCTCACTGACCAGCTGGCGCTTGCTGCCCAGGGATTTGCGCATCTTCGAGGCCCGGTCTGAGGCGTCAATCAACTGAACCTTGCCTTTCCGTTCTGCAGGTTTGTTGTTGGACAGAATCCAGATGTAAGTGGAAATGCCGGTGTTGTAGAACATGTCTGTGGGCAGCGCGACGATGGCTTCCACCATATCGCTTTGCAGAAGGTAACGACGGATCTCGGATTCGCCACTGCCAGCGCCGCCGGTAAACAGCGGTGAGCCATTCAAAATGATGCCAATTCGCGAACCGCCTTCCCGGGGATCGCGCATCTTGCTGACAAGATGCATAAGAAACAGCAGGGAGCCGTCAGAGACACGTGGCAGGCCCGGGCCGAAGCGGCCATCAAAGCCCTTAAATTTGTGTTCATCCGTAACCTGCTTCTGAACCTTTTTCCATTCCACCCCAAACGGCGGGTTGCTGAGCATGATGTCGGCTTTCAGGTCGTACAGCTGGTCGTCGGAGAGGGTGTTGCCCAGTTTGATCTGCTCCACCTTCTGACCTTTGATCAGCATGTCTGCCTTGCATATGGCATAGGACTCCGGGTTCAACTCCTGGCCGTGCAGGGAGACGGTCACCTTGTTGCTGACCTGCTGAATGTACTCATCCCCTTCGGAGAGGAAGCCGCCTGTACCGGCGGTGGGGTCGTAGATGGTCACAATGCTGTTGGGCTGCAGCTTATGTTCCTGGCCGGTCAGCACCAGCGAGGTGGTCAGGTGCACAATATCCCGAGGCGTGAAGTGTTCCCCGGCGGTTTCGTTGGAGCTTTCGGCGAACTTGCGAATCAGCTCTTCAAAGATCAGCCCCATGCCGAAGTTGGAGATGCGCTTGGGGTTCAGGTCGATGCTGGCGAAGCGTTGCACCACCTGATAAAGCAGGTTGTTGGCGCTGAGCTGCTGAACAAAATCCTCAAAATGGAAATGCTCGAAGATCTCCCTGGCATCCTGACTGAAGGACTGCACATAGCTCATCAGATCGTCAGCGGTTTGGGTGTCAGACAGTGAACCCAGTGACAGTGGTGAGGCATTAAAGAAAGGCTGTTCTGCTTCGCGCAGTAACAGTTTTTCACGCACGGCGTCGGGCTTATCAGCATGCGCTTTGGCGCCGGTAAGCACTTTGTTCTTGGTGGGCTCCAGCACGCATTCCAGGCGCCGCAACAGAGTGAACGGGAGAATGACGCGGCCATACTGGGACTGCTTGAAATCGCCCCGTAGAAGGTCGGCTACGGACCAGATGAAGGCGGCGATCTGGCTATTGTTCTCGGCGTTCACTCGGGGACCACTCCATGCTATTGATATTCTCAACTGGTGACTGCCCAAGGGTAGCCCAGAGAAGGTTGTTTTGTGGGGGGTGAGCCGGAGATGGGGCAGTAGCCCCATGGCTCTTCCTGAGGCAGTACCATACCAGAATTCAAGATTTTGGATGAGTGCCAGACCTATGGCATCTGATGTTGGTACTGATGTTGTTTTGGTGGGCCGTGATCAGGATGTCAGCGGCCTTGACCAGATGGTGTTTGGACTATCGGAGCGTTAATGCCATGGATGCTTCCGTTGTGATGTTTGAGGAGCCGGTATGGGTTAGGTGCGACAGGCAGCCTCATCCGCTGCCGTAAGTGTCATGACTGGCTGAAGTGATATTGCCCGCTAGTGTTGGGATGATCGAGCTGCAGAGCCGGCTTTGGGTTGAGTCGGGCTGTGGTATTACAGGGTTTCGTATAGCCAGCTAGCCTTCCCACAAACCAGAATAAAGACATGAGATGGGAGTACTTGAATCCAAGATCCAGGGGCTCAGCAGACTGTTCAGGTGCGAGGGCTTCTGCTTGCTCCAAAGTTGTGGTTACGTTGATGGAATAATTTTGTTTCAAGTTTTGCAAAGTAGCTTACACGATAAAAAAGGTCGTCATAGCGTTCACCTCGGCGAATTTCGTAAGTAGCATTTTCTGGGATGCTTATAAGTCCGGTTGCAGGCCCTTCTTCAAGCCCTGCGGCACTAATCCATGCGCTGTGAATTATGGAAAAAAGGCTCTGGGAATTAGTGTTGAAGTCTCCCAGGTCTCGGAAAGTCTGTTGGTTAAAAAAGAGGATGCAATGATAGTGGAGATTGCCATTCTCCGGACTAAACTCTTTGGTCCAAACATAATTCACTGTCGTATCGTGAAATCTACATCCTCTACGTTCGGTGCTTACCTTTTTTGCCTTTATCTTAGACTTTAATGAATCAATAAATCTACTGAATATGAATCGATCAGAATGATTTGGTGTGTCGGCTGCTTCGTGTGGTGGTTTTAAATCAATGCGGATTGCGATTAAATGGGGATGTCTTCGTAAGGAGTTCTGGATGGTCTCGTCGAGCCTTTGGAGGTAATTATAAATCAATGGTCCTCTGCTTCTGATTATTTTCATTCCATTATAATAATGGCCCTCGTATATAAAAAGATTTCTGTCTGATGGATGTCTATACATGAACGAATTATCTTTCATGGTTTTATCTTTCTAGTAGAGTTAATAATAATATTATTACCTACAGGGTCGCGTTGACTCTGAGTTCGTATTGCCATGCTTTTCCTGCTTAATTTTGGTCTGCAGAAATATTGCCACTTAAGCAAAGTGCTAAAGCTTTGCGTCGCGCTCTCCAATTCTTTGCAAGATCCAATCACTGATCTCTGAGTCCACCCATCCGACAGACCTGGCGCCTAGGTCGATTGGTTTTGGAAATGTTCCTGCATCGATGTATTTGTAGATGGTGGATCTCGCGAGTCCTGTCTTCTCGATGACGTCTTTCAATCTGAGTACTTTCATTTTGGTCTCCTGGGCGGTTTGTCTCACAAGATCCAGGGACGTCAGTAAAACTTTGCGAGCCTTAGGGCGAGGTTCGGAACCTAAAAATTAAGCGTGGGCTATGCCTTTTTTGGGGCTGGTGAAGCGCGTTGTTCCCAAAAGGCGGCTTTCTGAGGGTCGTTAATGGATTTTTTAAAGTCTATTTGTAGTCTAGATAAATGCTATAAATAGCGTAGAATAAAGGTAGAGTCGGGCTATTTTAGGGGTAGGGT
>DRHD01000363.1 GCA_011049795.1 Porticoccus sp. | reverse complement strand
TAAAAGCGCAGAGTCATAGACTCTGCGCTTTTTTTTGTTTGGCCCCCCCCCCCCCATATGCAGTCGAAGTGATTTAGACTAACTGTTGCACCGATGCCGTAGTCGTAATTACACCGTATACTTCAAAAAATAAAAACAGCTTATATGGATTGACCTATCTGTTCGCTGGTGTAACTTAAACAGCCTATTTTGAAAAATTGATTATTGAGATGTTATGACCCCAGCTTTATCCATACGTAATTTACACAAAGTCTACGGTAGCGGCTTTGTAGCCCTAAAAGGGGTAGATCTTGAGGTGCAGCCGGGTGATTTTTTTGCACTGCTGGGCCCAAATGGCGCGGGGAAGTCCACCATGATAGGTGTGGTTTGCTCTTTGGTGAAAAAAACCAGTGGCGATGTGTCTATTTTTGGTACTGATATTGATAAAGACTTTTCTTTGGCAAAAAAAGATATTGGTGTGGTGCCTCAGGAGTTTAATTTTAATCAGTTTGAAAAGGTCTTCGATATTGTTAGAACACAGGGGGGGTACTTTGGTCTTCCATCAAAGTTGGCCGAGCAGCGGGCAGAAAAGTACCTAAAGAAACTGGGGCTATGGGACAAGCGTAACCAACCTTCTCGAACATTATCTGGTGGAATGAAGCGACGCTTAATGATCGCCAGAGCACTGGTACATGAGCCCAAGCTGCTCATCCTTGATGAGCCAACGGCAGGCGTAGATATAGAGATTCGCCGGTCAATGTGGCAGTTTTTCAAGGAAATTAATGCCAGTGGAACCACCATTATTCTGACAACTCATTACCTGGAAGAGGCCGAAAGCCTGTGTCGTAACGTGGCTATTATTGACCGGGGGCTGATTGTACAGAATACCTCTACCAAGGCACTTTTGAGACAGTTGAATAAAGAAGTTTTCATCCTGGACACTCAAGAGGCGTTAACGGAACTTCCTTACATGGAGGGTTATCAAGGACAGTTGATTGATAACCATAGTTTTGAGGTTGAAGTGGAAAAGCACCAGTCTATTAATGCTCTCTTTGCAAGTTTGAGCGAGCATGGGGTTCATGTGACCAGTATGCGCAACAAAACTAATCGCCTTGAGGAACTCTTCATCTCACTGGTGGAGCCGCACAACACCGACACAACTACCCAGAGCAGTCAGGAGGTTCAGCAATGAACCCCCAAGAGCAATGGGTGGCATTCAGTACCATCCTTGTAAAGGAAATCAGACGATTCACACGAATCTGGTTGCAGACGCTGTTGCCACCAGCGATAACAATCGTTCTCTATTTTGTGATTTTCGGCACGTTGATTGGCCCGCGAATTGGCAAGATGTCAGGCTTTGATTATATCGAGTTTGTGGTTCCGGGTCTGATTATGATGTCGGTCATTACCAACTCTTATTCCAATGTGGTGTCTTCTTTTTACGGGACCAAGTTTCAACGGAGTGTGGAGGAGCTGCTCGTATCGCCTGTGCCTAATTATATTATTTTGTTGGGCTATGTGATTGGCGGTGTCTGTCGGGGGTTGATGGTTGGGTTGATTGTAACCTTGCTGTCGCTTTTTTTTACTGATCTTCAAGTCAGCAATATTCTCGTGACGGTAGCGATTATTTTTCTGACAGCCGTTCTGTTTGCATTGGCTGGATTTATTAATGCAGTTTTTGCTAACAGTTTTGATGATATATCCATTATTCCAACATTTGTGCTGACACCCCTGACCTATTTGGGAGGGGTATTCTATTCTATTAATATGCTTCCTGAGTTTTGGCAGGGAGTGTCAATGGCAAATCCCATATTGTATATGGTGAATACCTTCCGTTATGGCCTTTTGGGGATAACGGATATTAATGTGGCCTGGGCTTTTAGTATGGTGATTGGGTTCTGTATTGCGCTGTTTATCTTTTCTTTATATTTACTGGAGCGAGGGGAAAAACTGCGTAGCTAGTGTTATTAACAGGTGTTGTTGATAGAGGACGCTAATGGAGATTTCTGGTGAGTGATAAAGACTTATTATTGGGGGTTGAAACAGCCTATCCAACCTCTTACTGTCCAGAGGTTCTCAGCGCTATTCCTCGTTCCCAAGGGCGGGAACTGCTAGGCCTAACAGATAAAGTACCATTTTTCGGATTTGATCTTTGGACTGCCTATGAGCTGTCATGGCTTGACTTAAAGGGTAAGCCAGTAGTGGCGGTAGCCGATATTTCCATGCCTTGTGATACCAAAAATTTGGTGGAGTCAAAATCCCTCAAATTGTATCTGAACTCGCTTAATCAAGAGAGATATAGCTCTACGCAGGATGTGGCTGCTATTCTAGAGAACGATATTGCTGGGTGCGTGAAGGGGGTGGTGCTTGTAGATATACATACCCCTGATAGCTACCGAAATTTCGGTTTGGCATCATTTCCCGGTATTTGTTTAGATGATATGGACATTGATCTTGTTGTTGATACCTATGAACCTGATCCTTCATTACTGAGTCTTAATAACGGGGGAGCGGCAGTGACAGAATCATTTTACAGTCACCTGTTAAAAACTAATTGCCCGGTCACTGGGCAGCCGGATTGGGCAAGCATCCTGATTCGATATACCGGGTGGCCTATCGATCCTGAAGGGCTACTCAAATACATTATCTCTTATCGAAATCACCAGGGTTTTCATGAGCAATGTGTTGAGCAGATTTTTACCGAGATTAACGAACTCTGTCAGCCTGATGAATTAGAGGTTTATGCTCGATATACCCGTCGAGGTGGGTTGGACATCAATCCTTATCGTAGTTCGAAAAAAATGAACCCGCCGAAGCTGCGTCTATTCAGGCAGTAGTTAGGGTGAGGTTAGGCATACTTTGAGGGCGCGCCTGAGGGTTGTTAGAAAAAAAGAATCTGGCAGAGTTAGCACTTAGAAAATATCTTTGCTCTTTAAGCAATTGGCTGCATCAATGAGCGAATCCATAATCTTGTCTTTATCATAGTTACGCACCCGGTCTAAATCCATATAGATAGAAAAGCCATTGGTCAGGTGCTCAAAGTAGGTTTGCTCCTTCCCGAGGTTCTTTCGGAGATCTAGTGCAGAATGAACCCGAACAGGTTGTTGGTAGCCCTTCACTTGGATCTCGCCCTTGTCATAGCACATGATCAAGTCTTTAACGAGAGAGTAGGTTTCGTGGGAGATCAGGATTTCTCCTGGTTCTGCTGCAGATTCTAGGCGGCTTGCCAAGTTAACTTCTGTGCCTAGCAAGGTGTAGTCCAAACGATTTTCTGTGCCAAAATTACCCACCGTACAAAACCCAGTATTGATGCCAATTCTGATTTCTAAGGGTTTCTGAATCCCTTGGTTAATCCACTGTTGTTGCAGTTCTTTCATATGTTTTTTCATGGCAATGGCCATGGACACCGCTGCAACACAGTCTTCTTTTATACCGTGACTGGCAGGGTCACCAAAAAATACCATAATGGCATCGCCAATAAACTTGTCAATTGTGCCGCCATATTTGAGGGCAATTTTTGACATCTCTGTTAGATAATTATTGAGCAAACTGGTCAGTGCATCCGCTTCCATTTCTTCAGACAACTCACTAAATCCCTTGATGTCTGAAAAGAAAATGGTCAGTTTTTTGCGCTGGGTTTCAAGTTTCACATCCTTGCCTGAAAGAATAGCCTTACGCAGTGTTGGAGAGAGATATTTTGACAGGTGATAATTTCTCAGCTTCATTTGCACCAGCTGTTTTTCAACTTCTTTTTGCTTTGTTAGCAAACCGTTTATTTGGTTAAAAGAGCTCGCTCCATAGATACAGATATATATTCCTAGAGCGATTAGCGGTGCAATACTCGTTTTCAGGTCAACAGAAAAATGTAACTGTGGTTGTTGTATAAGAATGAGCAGAATGAGCCCAAGTCCCAATGCCAAATTATCGGGAATTAATCGTTTGATTCCACCGTTAATCAATGCATTGAACTGTAATGTCAGGATAAATAAGAGTGAGGGCAGTGGGTTAAGGTCAATAGCAACCACTAGGCAGCCGAGTAGGAACGCATCCAATGAAGCGAGTGTCCGAGTGACCTGGGCCTTATTCGATTTTCCGATCGAACTACAAACAAAATGGGAAATAAGTATATAGAGGAGTATCGCCAGTATGAGTGCTACTAGGAAAAAGTCGTAGCCTTGCTTGGCCTGGAATGAAACTAATGTGGTGATGCCCGCCAAGCCCACCAAAAAGCGGAAAAGGCTTTGGTGGAACAAGAACCTTTCAGTCTCCTTCGTGCTCTCAACAGTCATCTTGTAAGATGGAGACTCCAGTGCTTAGATGCGCGTAATTACACGATGTCTGAGTAGAAAAGTCCATTCTTTCTATGGGGCATTGTACTCGGTGTTGCTGATTCCCGAGAACACATGGAAAAAAAGGAGAAACGATGGATGCACTAAATGCATTACAGGGTAGGGTTTCATCTCCTAGGTTGATAGAACCCGCACCACAGGGAGATATTCTGGACAGCATTAAAAAAGCGGCATTTCGTGCTGCTGACCATGGTCGAATGAGACCGTGGCGATTTCTTGTTATTGAAGGGCAAGGGCTCATCGAGTTAGGTCTATTGCTTGTTAAATCATCTGAGGGTCGAGGTGAGGTGCTGACGGACAAGGCGAGAGAACGCATGATGGCTCGCCCGCAGCGGGCACCCATGATTGTCGTTGTTATTGCCAGTCCAAGGGAGAACCCAAAAGTACCTGAAATCGAGCAGGTCATCTCTGCTGGTGCAGCTGCACAGAATATGATTACAGCGGCCTATGCACAGGGTGTGGGTGCCATATGGCGTACCGGGGCCCCCGCTTATGATGACATCATAATGAAGGGGCTTGGTTTAGAGAACTCAGAGAGAATTATCGGCTTTTTATATCTGGGAACCATCAAGGGAAAGGTACCAGAAGCCCCCCAACCTGATCTTGACGAATACTTTCTGCCTTGGCCTTGAGAATGGCCCTGGCAATTGCTTTTTAGGGGGTGCTTGTGTAAAGTTGCGCACCTCAAAATACACGGTGAGGTGTCCGAGTGGCTGAAGGAGCTCGCCTGGAAAGCGTGTATACGGAAACGTATCGAGGGTTCGAATCCCTCCCTCACCGCCAAATATAAAAGGCCCCCTTTATGGGGGCTTTTGTATTTGTGGTTAGGGTGACTTGGATGAGAACCCCCGTTCGAGCCGGGCGCCATAGGCGTGAGACAGCGCCGTCAAAGATGGCGACCCGAAGGGCGAAGGCCGTGGCCTGAGTAATCCCTCCCTCACCGCCAAATAAAAAGGCCCCCAATTTGGGGGCTTTTTTTATGCGTGAAAACTACGACTTGATCTTGCTTGTTAGTAATAGCTCAGGCTTGAGCACTTGGCCGGGCTGATACTTCGTCATACCAGCGCAACGTATTGGTATTTCCCTTCGGAATTTCCACCTCTGTCCACTTGGCAAAATCAACGGCACAGAGGGCGGTGATATCCACCACGGTAAAACGGTCGCCAGTGATAAATTTGGAGTCTTTAAGGTAGTGCTCAAGCCAATGGAAAAAGAGGTCGAGTGTTTTATAACCACGCTCCATTAGCCCATCAATTGCAGGGATACCATCCACACCTGGGAGACTTCGATACGAGAAATTCTCGTTTTTGGTGTTGTTGCGGAAGGCCTCGGAGGTAGCAATCATGCCATCAAACTCCATTTTCCGTTGCAGGCATTCAATTTGAGCCCGCTCCACAGGTGTGGTGCCCAACAATGGGGGCTCTGGATAGATATCCTCTAAATACTTACAGATAGCCATGGTCTCATCAAATCGGGTGCCGTCATCAAGCTCTAAGACCGGTAATAGCCCTCGGGGATTAACCGACAAGAATGCCTCTTTGAGGTTTTCACCACCGACGATATCTATTTCGACTTTTGGTATTTCCAGCCCTTTTTCTGCAATAAATATTCTGGCTCGCCTGGGGTTTGGGGCAATAGAACAGTCATAAAATTTCATGGGTGCTCGTCTCCATAAAGTGAAGTTTATAGGCAGATTTTGGCAATAATTATAGCTGGGAACGCTCGTTCCAAATCGGTTGAATGGAAATATACCCTAGTGTTCCATGGGATGTATAGAGGGTTGGGCTGTTACAGGTGGTGGAGACCAAATGAAGGCTAACTATGAAAAAAGCTTTGATAGCAACACGGGGATAGCCGTTTCAACACGAAGAATACGATTGCCCAGTGTAATAGACTGGAAGCCCACTTCTGCTAGCTTCTCGACCTCGTAGTCGATAAAGCCACCTTCAGGGCCAATGGCTAGTGTGGTTGGTTTGTTGAGCCCCATGGGGCAGGAAAGTCCTCCTGAGGGGTGTGCAACCAATGGCTGGGTGTTGGCGATAATATGGCCTAGTTCATCTTCAACAAAGGGCTTAAAACGTTTTTTGATAAGCACTTCTGGCAGCTGGGTATCACACCCTTGCTCAAGTCCTAGAAGAAGTTGCTCCTCAATGGCTGAATTTTCCAGCCAAGGTGTTTGCCAGTAGCTTTTTTCAACTCGCCAGGTGTTAACGAGGTACAGTTGTTTTACGCCCATGGTAGCAATGGTTTGAAAAATGCGTCGAAGCATTTTCGGGCGGGGTAATGCCAAAATGAGTGTTAGAGGAAGAGGGGCTGGCGGTTGTTCGGTTAACGACACTTCCAGTTGGGCCGATTGAGTATTAATTTTTTGGACCGTTGCTTTTCCCATCTTCCCATTAACCCTGCCGGCTTTAAGCGTATCACCGACACAGGCATGATGGATTTCGGTCAGGTGTTTTAACCGGCGCCCAGAGAGTTCCACCAGGTTTTCAGAGACAAAGTCACTGTTTTTTAGAAGGAGTAAGTTCATAGTACATTGGCTATACAAAGGTGGGTTATAGAGTAGCGTTTAACCCATTGGAGAGATACAGAAGCTCAAGATGAACTCTGTGTACTAACAAAAAATGAACCTGGTACTTGTGGAAGTGGTGAAGGGCTTAAACAGTTAAAACATGTCTACATGGGCTTTATCTCTGTATGCGACTGTTTAAACGGGTATAACTTTAAACTCACCACCAACTTCGGCGAGATGATAAAAACATTGGAGCACTTGGTGGTTGGGAACCTGACCTGGTAGGCCGCTAACAATATTTTTGCCTTGAGCGCGGAGGGCCAACGCGGCTTTACGTTGTTCCATATTCGTGGAGAAGGGCACAAAGATTTTTTGAGACGCAGCCTGGTGTATGCTGTTTATGCGAGCCTTCTGCTCAGCTTGGTCTTCTTGGCTTGCAGCTGAACCCTTGGGCATTAACAAGTTTGTGTATGGCTGATCTTTTATCTTCGCTTTCTTCATCGTTACGCCCAGTTTTAGAGTATATGTTACAAATATTATTGAGTGACGACAGTGGGAGACCAGACTGTTTCACTGCTATCATTATTGAATAATAAGTGTCCAAAAATTAACACGTGCTTTATTCATTTTCAATAGATTTAAATTAAAATAATTGTTATAAATCAATTGATTATGTGAAATTTTCTGCGTTCTCCTTACAATATTACAATCCGTATTCATCTTTGTAATACGGTTTTAATGGAGAGGTCACTTATTGATTTATATGGCGCCCCGGAGAGGATTCGAACCTCTGACCTGCCCCTTAGGAGGGGGCCGCGCTATCCAGCTGTGCCACCGGGGCGGATCAAAAGGACACATTGCATATTACCGGCGCAATTCTAGGGTTTTAGAGAGGCTGTATCAACCTGTGATGTCGAAAGCTTATTCGGTGGGCTTTAGCTACTCTTGTCACATGTGGACAGCTATTTATGGATTAAGCCGATTAAATTAAACGGGTGGGTAGATACAAAGCCATGGCTTCACCAACAATGTGGTTTCTCTGTTGTTGGTCATAGGGGGGAGGGTAGGTCTACCTTTGTTTTTTTAGGTATAAAAGCCAAAATCCTTGGTTCGAAAATTGGATCCAAGACTTTTGTTTGAAAGGTTATGTACTAATTCTTCACCACTCTCGTCGTGCCATTAGACATCACTGAAGTAATACCTGCATCACGAGACTCAGCTGTTTTGTACATTTGACTCGTTGCAACAATGTGGTGGTTGGGTGACTGAAGGTCGAAGTAGTGCTCTCCTCCAGGAGATTCCTTGGCGTCATATCTGACAACATATGAGCAGTTTCTTTGTACCACTTCAATGTCAGCTTTGGCAGAGCCCTTGGAAACATGGGGTTCATTGCTGGTGAGAATTGTTTCTCCATCACTATCTTTCAGAGCAAAGCTGAATTGACCATCAGTACTCTGGTTTAACTCGAACCAACTGGGCATACCTATCTCCTTCACTATAGAAATAATCATGTGCATTGCGTCGAGTGATGAAAATAAGACACTTGACGCCTTGTTAACCTCCCGTGGAGGGAGGTTTGCCAACCTGTGTTACGTTCTCAATTAGTACCTTTAGATAGAAATGTTTAGCCTATGAATGAGGAAAATACAATATTTCAGAGATAAAGTAATGAGCGTTGTATCATCGGCATGACTTTAATCAAATTTAGGCTATAGGTGTCCTGGTTGACAATAAAAGAAGTACCGAATGAGTGGTGATAGAAATTTTGATGATTTAGCTGAACGGTTTCAGCGCAAGGTCTATGGCGCTTTAAAAGGTGATATCCGGCTGGCGGTGTTGTGGCGCGACTTAGAAGAACAAGTCCCCCAAATTCATGGGGATAAACCCCTCAGGGTTTTGGATGTTGGCGCTGGTCTCGGCCAACTGTCCATCAGACTGGCAAAACTTGGGCACCAAGTGACGGTAAATGATATTTCTAGTGAAATGCTATCTATTGCACGAGAGTCTGCTGAGGAGGCGGGTGTAGCAGGGTCGATGGTGTGGCATCACTGCCCACTTCAGGAACTCTCGAGCTGTGTAGAGGGAACGTATGATGTGGTACTTTGCCATGCGGTGGTGGAGTGGTTGGCCGATCCTGAGCCCTTAATTGTACAGCTGAAACATTTTCTCTCAGAGGCGGGTGTACTTTCTTTTGCCTATTACAACAGGCATTCACTGGAATACCGGAATCTAATCAGGGGTAATTTCAATCTTTTAAAACGGGGTACGTTTACCCCAGACCCCGGTAGCCTCACCCCAAGCAACCCACTTTTTCCGGAGCAGGTACAGGCATGGGTGGATGACGCAGGGCTGACTGTACAGGCTACCAGCGGAGTGCGGGTGTTTCATGATTATGTGACGACTCTGCGGGGTGGTAATGGTGTACCAGAGTCAGTGATTGAGATGGAGTTGGCGTACTCAAAAAGGGAGCCCTACCTGTGGTTGGGCCGATATATCCATTTGTTACTGACGAGCAGAAGCCAGGCTTAACGAGGATGGATTGCGTGGTTAAATTTTTCTTCAACTCTCTGATTAAAAAACAATAGAAAGCGCTGAACAAACAAATACAGAAACAGTGATGTTCCAAGCATTTCTAAAAATTCTTCAGCCATGAGGAAAGGGTGGCTCAGGGTGTACTTGTTTACCCCCAGTGTGGCGGCAATAGACTCGAAGAAGCCTTCGCGGCCCTCGATAAAGTCGATACCAATGGCGATTGCCCAGCACCCAAAGGCAGCAATAACAGTTAGCCGTAACTTATTATCCGGCAGTTGATACCAGAGAAATAGAAGGGTGTAGAGACCAATAGCGCCAAAAAAAGGGGCGAACACCCATTGCCAAGCGTAGGAAGGGAAGAGCCTTGAGAGCTCCCCCAGTTGGGAGCTTTCATTACTGGCAACCAGTTGGCCGACATGCTCCCCCAGTCTCTCATGAATTTTAGCGGCATCATCCACCGAGATATAAAAGAAAAATAGGGCCAGAAGAAGCCAGCCCCAAGTTCGCCATTGGCGAGTGTGGGTTAGCTGGTGCAGGCCGAGTAAAACCAAGCTGGCGATGGCAGCCTGCACCACTGAAAACCAGGTGCCTAGGCTTTGCTCATGTGCCACATTGAATATTTTTTGAAGAGATTCCGACTCGATCATCTGGAAATAATTTAACAGTAGATCAAGCAGTAAAATGGAGGCTTCAATGAACAGGCAGAACAGTAGAATTTTTCTGCTGATAGCCTTGTGATCGATGAATTCCACCACTAATGACCTAATAATAAATCCCTGGCGGCATTGAGTTTCGCGGCTAGGTAATCATTCCCTCCCCGATCCGGGTGCAGTTTTTGTATCAGACGTTTGTGAGCTTGAATAATCTCTTCGCGAGCGGCTCCAGGCTGGAGGCCCAGAAGCTGCCAGGCTTCCTCTTCGGTGAGTTGAGAGCTCGATGGTGGGGTTGGGGGCGCCGACTGGCCATGACGCTTTTTTAACCACACTTGAAGGAAGGGAAGTGCTCGCAGTAACAGGGCAAATAGGATTTTAAGGGCAGGTAGCGCTGCGGTGATAGCAACAGCGATCCAATGAACACGTCCAGTAGCAACAAGCAGCAGGAGAACTGCGATCAGTATGAAGAACCCACTGCGCAGCAATAGTTTTTTTCGTTGTTCAGGCGGACAGTTATTCAGTTTTTTCCAGAACAAATAGCCCAAGACGGCAACGGCCAATAAAACAGCAATTCTCGCCATAGTTACCCCTTATTTTGTGCACGCGCTGAGTGTAACAAGAAAGTAAAAAGGGTATTCACATATACCGCATCAGCATGGCGTAGCCGCCATCTTCCGGTAAGGTGATATCTGCTGGTATGGGGACGCGAACAATGTGACCAGATCCTGGTGCTGCATCCATTTTTTCGCCCTTCAGGTTCTCTAGAGCTTCCAGATTAAAGGTCATATTACCATTGGGGGTAATGAGCTCCATGGTGTCCCCGTGTTCAAAACGGTTTTTAACATTCACCGTGAGCCAGCCTTTGTCTGCTTCTACCGCACTGATCTCACCCACAAACTGCTGATTGGGGTTTCTGGAGGCACTTTGGGTATAGTTCTGGGTTTCCTGGGGAACGTGGCGTCGGTAGAATCCTTCTGTATAGCCTCGGTTGGCCAGGTGATCCAGCTCGGCCATCATGTTGATATCAAAGGGCTTGCCTGCCTCTGCGTTATCAATGGCGCGACGGTAGACCTGAGCAGTACGTGCTGCGTAGTAATGGGACTTTGTACGGCCCTCAATCTTTAGAGAAACAATACCCATATTCACCAGACGTTCGACGTGTTGCACCGCACGTAAGTCTTTTGAGTTCATGATGTACGTGCCATGCTCGTCTTCAAAGGCGGGCATCAGTTCACCAGGACGACCTTCTTCTTCAAGCAGCATGATGGGCTTTTCTTCTTCGTGGTCGTTCTCTTGCTGTTGATTTTCCTGAGCGGGATCCCAGACTTTTGTGGGGACAATATCCCCGGTTTCTGTTTCCGTTGCTTCTTGAGCGTTGTATTTCCAGCGGCAGGCATTAGTGCAAGCACCCTGGTTGGGGTCCCTGTGATTCATGTAACCAGAAAGCAGACAGCGGCCGGAATAGGCGATACAGAGGGAGCCGTGGACGAAGACTTCTAATTCCATCTCCGGACAGTGCTGGCGAATTTCTTCAATTTCATTCAATCCCAACTCACGGGACAGGATAGTGCGAACAAGGCCTTGGGACTGCCAGAATTTCACCGTGGCATAGTTAGTGGCATTGGCCTGTACCGATAGGTGGATCGGTATCTCTGGCCATTTTTCCCTCACCATCATGATCAGACCTGGGTCAGACATGATCAGTGCATCGGGCTGCATTTCAATCACTTCTTCCATATCGCGCAGATAGCTTCTAATTTTATCGTTATGAGGGGAAATATTACTGGCGATATAGAACTGTTTATTTTGGGCATGTGCTTCTGCGATGGCCTCGGCCATAACATCTAGGTGGTTAAACTCATTGTTACGCACACGCAGGCTGTAGCGTGGTTGACCGGCATACACCGCATCGGCGCCATAGGCGAATGCGTAGCGCATGTTCTTGAGTGTGCCTGCGGGTGACAGTAGTTCTGTCATGATGGGTGCCTGAAATGAAATGGGTGGCAATTTTACACAGATGTAGAGCGTGTATGTAGCCGGTTCAGATCAACTGTTAGCGCAGTAACGCTGTGAAAAGGGACGGTGTTATAGAGGGTTTTATAGAGAACTGTCTTGGAGCTACTCTCCAGATGATGTTATAGGGCCTGTTAACACTATTTGAAATGTCTCTGTTATGGCTAAAAAAGCGACAGACAAGGCATGAGGAGAGAAGTTTGGTCGTTCCAAATGAACGACGAATAACGCAGTATGGTGCTTTTTTTAGCCATAACCCGAAGGGCTGAAGCTATTTTTCTCCTCCACGGTGTTGTTACTCGCTTATGTAACTGGCTACACAGCGCTCGTAACGCCTTGTGGAAGAAAAAAATAGCGTTCAGCAGTGATACTTCAAATAGTGTTAACAGGCCCTAGATAGGTCATGCTTTCGAGTAATGGTTAGAACTGGTATGAGCCCCTACTCTCTTGAGTACAGGGGAGTATTTACTTAAAATGCGCCTCCCCGGGTGTCTTGAGTTCTTCACTCTAGATGAAGTGCTTCAGATACAACACCCTACAACTTGCCCGGTTTTACGTTCCGGTCGCAACGAGGAAAAGACATGACTGAATCCCCGGCTAGTGTCGTGGTTGCTGCACTATACCGTTTTGCAAAACTCCCTGATTTTGAGTCCTTTCGAGAGCCTCTTCAGAACCTGATGTTGGACGAGGTTGTGAAGGGCACGTTGCTGCTCGCCCCTGAAGGGATTAATGGCACGATTGCCGGTTCCAGGCAGGGTGTTGATACCGTCATAGCGTGGTTGGAAAAAGACCCGCGTTTCTCCGGTCTGGAAGTCAAAGAATCCTATGTCACCGGTAATCCCTTCTATCGAACCAAGGTGAAGCTAAAAAAAGAAATCGTAACAATGGGAGTGGAAGGTATTGACCCCAATGGCATCGTTGGCACCTATGTTGACCCTCGTGACTGGAACGATCTAATTAGCGATCCAGATGTGTTGCTGCTAGATACCCGGAATGACTACGAAGTTGAGATTGGCACGTTTGAAAATGCGGTGAACCCTGATACAGAAACATTTCGTGAATTCCCCGATTACGTCAGCAAAGCGTTGGACCCAAAAAAACAGAAGAAAGTGGCCATGTTTTGCACCGGCGGTATTCGTTGTGAGAAATCCACTGCCTATTTAAAACAACAGGGGTTTGAGGAGGTTTTCCATTTGAAGGGGGGCATTCTCAATTACCTTGAGCAGGTGCACGAGGATGAATCAATGTGGCAAGGTGAGTGCTTTGTTTTCGACAATCGAGTCACCGTGAACCACCAGCTTGAAAAGGGCGACTATGACCAATGCCATGCCTGTCGCTTGCCGATAACTGAGGAAAATAAACAACACGCCAATTACCAAAAAGGGGTCAGTTGTCACCGCTGCTATGGCAAGCACAGCGATGAGCAGGTGAAGCGCTATGCTGATCGAGAACGTCAAATGAATTTGGCTAAGCAGCGGGGGGGAACACACATTGGTTCTTCAATGGAAGAACAAGTTATCAACCGCAAGAAGGAAAAGCTGGCATTTAAGAACAAGCAACGAAGCGAGAGCTCAAAATAGTCGAAGGTGAATCGGCGTAACGTTAACCGGTCAGATTCACCATTGTTAATAAGTGTGTGTGAATAAGTAAGTATGGATAAAAAAGGCCGACATTTGTCGGCCTTTTTGGTTGCTGCCTATTACTAAATAGTTGTTCTTTTAACAGGTCACTCGTTAAACGAACGACTAATCAGTCAGGGCCGCTTGTGCGTGGTGCTTGTTGATCCAGCTTTTAATTTTTGGGGCAACACTCTTGCGGTATTTACTGCCATTAAAGATACCGTAATGACCAACACCTTCCTGTACATAGTGTTTCTTCAGTTTTTTGGGAAGGTTGTCACACAGGTGTAGAGCAGCTTCCGTTTGACCCAGACTGATCATGTCGTCATTTTCACCCTCAAGGGTAAGGATGGCGATATCAGTAATATCACTACAGTTGATGGTCTCACCTTGGTGTTGCATTAAACCCTTAGGCAATTGCTGGTCGAGAAATATGCGGTCCATGGTTTCTAGGTAAAAATCCGCATCCATATCTAGAACAGCCATGTATTCATCATAGAAATCACGGTGCTTGTTGGCGTCATCAGCATTACCGTGGACAATATCCTTAAAGAATTGCACATGTTTTTTCATGTGAGACTTCATGTTCATGGACATGAAGCCACCAAGTTGTATGGTTCCAGGATAAACCAGTCGACCGGCGCCCTCATAACGTCGAGGCACCTTATGGATGGCAACACGTTCAAGAACGTTTGCAGAAATTTTTAAAACTTGTTTGGTAAATGCGTTGGGGTTAACCCGGATATCAATGGGGCCCGCCATCATCGTCAACGTTTTTGGTCGACAGATATTATCTTTTTTGGCCATATGGCAGGCTGCGGTTAGTGCGGGTACCGCAGCTTGGCAGATGGCAAACACATGGTTGTTGGGGCCGAGGTGCTCCATAAACTCGATCAAATAGCTGGTGTATCCTTCGTAGCCAAATTTACCGGCATCTAAGGGCACATCTCGGGCATCTTTCCAGTCAGTGACATAAACTTCATAATCGGGTAAAAATTCTCTAAATGTTTCTTTGGCCAGAGTGGCGTGATGGCCAGATAACGCGGCGACACAAAGTAATTTGGGTGCATCTTCAGGCAGGCCTTCACGGCGAAAATGTAACAAGTTACAAAAGGGTTTTTCCAGAACTACCGTTTCACTGACGGGGTAATATTCACCGTCAATGGTGACGGGTTCGTATTCAAAACCCTGTTTTGGATAGTGTTTTAGCAGGCGGCTTGTAGATTCAAGAACGGCTTTACGGAGTCGGCCATAGCGGGTTTTTGCCAGAGGGTATCTATCATTCGTAACGATATCGTGAACAAGGTCTACGGTGGCATTCAGGGGCGCTAGTGATTGGCGGTATAGATCGAATAACTGATACTGCATATATGGCCTGCTCAACAATTAAAACGGTTAGCGATCAATTTAGTCATAGCAGATTAGAATAGGCAACCTAAAAAAAGGCCTAGAATGTGAGGTTTGTTGAAGTCTCTTTTTTTCTGGGTTAAAGACTCTTTGTTCTAGGTTGAAGACGCGTTATTAATCCTGCAGAAACAAAAAAGGCCCCGCTAAAGCGAGGCCTTTTCGGTGTACCCGGTTATTTAGGTAACATCAACGATTTGCTCAGCTGCAATGAGTTTGCCCTCATCGGCACCCTTCTGGAAGGAAGCGATTTGATCAAAGTTCATGTATCGGTAAATTTCCTCGGACATGGAGTCTATTTTGCTCGCATATTCCATGTATTCTTCAGGTGTTGGTAAACGCCCAAGAATACCACTCACTGATGCTAGTTCGGCTGAGCCGAGATATACATTAGCGCCATCACCCAAGCGATTGGGGAAGTTGCGAGTTGAGGTGGAGATAACGGTTGCTCCTGCTGCCACTCGTGCCTGGTTACCCATACACAGTGAGCAGCCTGGCATTTCAGTACGAGCGCCGACTTTGCCGTAGATGTTGTAGTAGCCTTCTTCCATCAGCGTGTGTTCATCCATGCGCGTAGGAGGGCAAATCCAGAATTGAGAATTAACTTTATCCGCTTCATTAAGGAGTTTGCCCGCAGCGCGGAAGTGACCAATGTTTGTCATACAAGAACCGATGAAAACTTCATCGATCTTACTGCCTGCGACATCAGACAGTAGGCGAGCATCATCTGGATCATTCGGACAGCAGACAATAGGTTCTTTGATATCAGCCAGGTCAATTTCGAGTACGGCGGCATACTCAGCATCCGCATCAGCTTCCATCAAGGATGGGCTGGCCAGCCACTCTTCCATTTTAGTCACACGACGGTCCAGTGTACGAACATCTCCGTAGCCCTCAGAGATCATCCAGCGTAGCAGGGTGACATTAGAGGTGAGGTATTCAGTCACTGAGCTTTCGCTCAACTTAATGGTACAGCCAGCAGCTGAACGCTCTGCCGAGGCGTCTGAAAGCTCAAATGCTTGTTCAATACTGAGGTCGCCCAGACCTTCAATTTCCAGAACGCGTCCAGAGAAGAAGTTTTTCTTACCTTTCTTCTCAACGGTCAGCAGGCCTTCTTTAATGCCGTAGTAAGGGATAGCGTGAACCAGGTCGCGCAGGGTGATACCAGGTTGCATTTCGCCTTTAAAGCGAACCAGAACAGATTCAGGCATATCCAGTGGCATTACACCGGTGGCCGCAGCAAAAGCAACCAGGCCAGAACCGCCAGGGAATGAAATACCCATTGGGAAACGAGTATGTGAATCACCACCCGTGCCCACTGTGTCAGGGAGCAACATGCGGTTCAACCAGCTGTGAATAATACCGTCACCAGGGCGGAGAGATACGCCACCACGGTTCATGATGAAGTCTGGCAGGGTGTGTTGGGTGTCGATATCCACAGGCTTGGGGTAAGCCGCTGTGTGACAGAATGACTGCATGGTCAGGTCGGCAGAGAAGCCGAGGCAAGCCAGGTCTTTCAGTTCATCACGGGTCATTGGGCCAGTGGTGTCCTGAGAGCCTACAGTGGTCATTTTAGGTTCGCAGTAAGTGCCTGGGCGAATGCCTTCTACGCCACAAGCTTTACCGACCATTTTCTGTGCCAGGGTGTATCCCTTGCCAGTATCTTCTGGTTTAGTAGGTTTGCGGAAAACATCCGATTCTGGCAGGCCCAGGTGCTCACGAGCACGTTGCGTCAAACCCCGACCAATAATCAGGTTAATACGGCCATTTGCTTGAACTTCGTCGAGAAGAACGTCGGATTTGAGTTCAAATTCGGACAGAACGTCACCGGCTTCGTTGAGAATTTTTCCGTCGTAGGGGCGAATCTCAATGACATCACCGTAGTTGATCTTGTCGACAGGTGCTTCAAATACCAGTGCGCCAGCATCTTCCATGGTGTTGAAGAAGATCGGGGCAACTTTGCTGCCGATACAGATACCGCCAGAGCGCTTGTTGGGCACGCCGGGCATGTCTTCACCGAAGAACCAAAGTACCGAGTTGGTGGCAGATTTACGTGAAGAACCAGTACCCACAACATCACCTACAAAAGTAACAGGCAGGCCCTTGGCTTTGATTTCATCGATTGCGCGCATTGGGCCAACAACGCCGTGCTCATCTGGCGTAATACCATCACGGGTCATTTTGAAAGCGGCACGTGCGTGCAGGGGAATATCTGGGCGGCTCCAGGCATCGGGTGCAGGAGACAGATCATCGGTATTGATTTCGCCGGTAACCTTATAAACGATTGTTTTGATGCTTTCTGGAACAGTGTCATTGTTGGTGAACCACTCGCCATCAGCCCAGGATTGCAGAACGGCTTTAGCATTGGCGTTGCCAGCATCCGCTTTTTCAGCGACATCGTGGAACGCATCAAAAACCAGCAAGGTACTTTTTAACTCGGTAGCGGCTTGTTCGGCCAGTTCAGCATCGTCCAGCAGTTCAATCAGAGTTTCTACGTTGTAACCGCCGTGCATGTTGCCCAGCAGAGTGACGGCTGCGCTGCGGTCAATCAAAGGTGAGCTTGCTTCGCCCTTAACCAGTGCGCTTAAAAAACCGGCTTTTACATAAGCAGCCTCATCTACACCGGGTGGTATGCGGTTAGCGATAAGATCCAACAGAAATTCTGCTTCACCTTCAGGTGGGTTTTTCAGTAACTCGACCAGCGCTGCTGTCCATTCTGGGTTCAAGGGTTTCGGTGGAATTTGTTCTGCGGCACGCTCTGCTACATGTTGGCGATAGGCTTCTAGCATAGTTTGCATCCTCTCATAATGTTGCGTTACCCAATCCGGTGGGATTGCGGGAGATTTGGGGCTATCGGTAGCATTTCACCGATGCCAGTATTCTGGTTGGGTATCAAGCCCAAGGGGTGCGTATATTACTACAATTACCTTGCCAAGGTAATGTGGACTCTGTGGATAGCTGCCATTCACTGGGTAAATTCTCTGTTACACTTCGAGCAACAATAACCGTTGTTACAGGGCTCTCTGGGGGTGACAGGTATGCTTAAACTCTATGGTTTACAGGCCAGTAATTACTACAAAATGGCTAAGCTGGCCCTGCTTGAAAAAGGGTTTGAGTTTGATGATGTTCAAACCTTACCCAAACAGGAACAGTCGTTTTTGTCCATGAGCCCCATGGGTAAAGTGCCATGCCTTGAAGCCCGTGAAGGATTCCTTTCGGAAACTATGGCAATTATGGAGTTTCTGGAAGACATTAACCCTGAGATCCCACTATTTCCCGAAGACTCTTTTGAGCGAGCCAAGGTACGTGAATTGATGAGGGTGTGTGAGCTCTATATCGAACTACCTGTCAGTCGCCTCAAGGCTGAGGTGAACTCATCTGGTGCCAATAAAGAGCAGATAATTAATGAGATCAAACCACAGATAGCGAAAGGATTGGCTGCTTTGGCACGGGTAGCAAAATTTGAACCCTACCTGGCAGGGCCTTTGTTCACCTATGCAGATATCGTTGCTTACCATACCTTTAGTTTTGCCGAAAAAGTGATGAAGGATGTCTGTGGGTGGAATGTGATGAGTGAAATAGAGGGGCTGGCCGAATGGCAAAAAACGGTAGCTTCCCGTCCCATTGTTCACAATATGGATACATCAAACACCTGATCTTCAGAGAACTGAAGCAACCCAAAGGAAGGATTACATTTCGTGGCTCCATCTTCACTACTAGAGTCTTTGTTGGAAGAAATAGAAGACTTTTTACCCTGTAAAACCCCCAATACATGGATTGACGCAGCACTACAGAATCAGGATGTTCTCCTAATTGACCATGCAAACTGTGAGAAGAAGGCTGCCAGTACGGCGATTAACCTGATTTACCGTTATGTGGATGACTTCGAACTACTCAATAAAATGTCCAAGCTGGTTCGTGAGGAAATGCGCCACTTCGAGCAGGTGATCGCCATCATGAAAGCGCGAGGTATTGAGTATCAGAATATCAGTGCTTCTCGTTATGCCGCGGGATTGAGAAAGAAGGTAAGAACTCACGAGCCAGCTAAACTGATAGATACGCTGATCGTTGGGGCTTTTATTGAGGCTCGATCCTGTGAGCGGTTTGCCAAGCTCGCCCCTTTTCTCGATGACGAATTGAAGCAGTTTTATTTATCACTACTAAAATCTGAGGGGCGCCATTATCGGGATTACCTTTCACTGGCCAAAAAGGCCGCGGGAGGAAAATCCATTGATGAAAGGATTGCGATCATTCGTGAACAGGAGCAAGCGTTAATCGAGGCGCCAGACAATGAGTTTCATTTTCATTCTGGGCCACCAGCTGCTCTGACAATTAAGTAGAGAGTAAGTAGAGAGTCTGTATGTGTGAACTTCTAGGTATGAGCGCCAATGTTCCCACCGATATATGTTTCAGCTTTACCGGGTTGATTCAGCGTGGTGGTAACACTGGCCCCCATGCGGACGGCTGGGGAATTACCTTCTATGAGGGCAAAGGCTGTCGTGCCTTCAAGGACCCAAATCCTTCCTCAGAATCAAAAATTGCACAGATGGTGGTGAATTACCCCATCAAGAGCTGTTCTGTGATTAGTCATATCCGGCAAGCCAATCGTGGTTGTATCAGCCTGGAAAACACACACCCCTTTACCCGAGAGTTGTGGGGTCGCAACTGGACCTTTGCCCATAACGGTCAGCTTGAAAATTTTGAGGCACTGGATACGGGTAACTATACCCCTGTGGGAGAGACAGACAGTGAACATGCCTTCTGCTGGCTGCTAAGCCAACTCAAAACTCGCTACCCATCTCATTCAGAAAACATGTCTGAAGTCTTCCATGATATTGCCAGTTTGGCCGATCAGCTCAAGGAGCTAGGTGTATTCAATATGTTGCTGACCGATGGCGCCTATGTGATGGCCTATTGCAGTAACAATCTCTATTGGATAACCCGGCGGGCACCTTTTGGTGAGGCGCAGTTGCTGGATGAGGATGTGGTTATCGACTTCAAACAGGAAACTACTCCCAATGATGTGGTGACGGTCATTGCCACTCAACCGCTGACCTGTAATGAAACCTGGCAGAAAATTGAGCCGGGAAGCTATTGTCTGTTCCACTATGGGGAGTTGGTTTCCTCCTCAGGCCTTTGAAGCCTTTGTTGTCCATTAATCCGGTGGATTTCAGCTCGTAGGACGTTTATCCTTCTGCACCTTAATTGCACATTCTAATAACTCCTCAGGCCAGAATATCTACATGTCGAAAGAAGCGTCCCTCAGTAGCCAACCTTCCAGCCAAAAGTTCTTCGGTAAGACGATTACGTCGCCATTTACGATTCCCTCCGGGATTGTCTCAACAACCGCCTCAATTATTCAGCACATTTTCGATACCATTCCTGAAGTGGGTGTGTTGACCACCAAGAGTGTCGGTCTGGAACCTCGGCTTGGTTATAGAGAGCCTGTGATCAGCCAATATGCACCGGGATGTTTTGTGAACGCTGTTGGTTTGACTAATCCGGGTGCAAAGCAGTTGGCTGAGTCGCTGGCGACATTGAATGTGCCCGAAGATCGCTTCCTGTTGACCTCCATTTTTGGTGGAAACGTTGAAGAATTCGTCGAAGTGGCCAAAATTCTTGCCCCTGTGTCTGATGGGCTGGAGCTGAACTTGTCCTGCCCTCATGCCAAAGGTTATGGCATGGCCATGGGCCAGGATCCAGCATTGGTGAAAGAAATCACCGCCGCAGTAAAAGCCGTGGTAGATATTCCCGTTATTCCGAAGCTGACGCCCAATACGGACAATATTGCAGAGATTGCAAAGGCTGCTGTGGAAGGGGGCGCCGATGGATTATGTGCCATTAACACCGTTGGGCCAGGTTACACCTCTGCCCATGGTCACCCGGTGCTTAGCAATGGTTCCGGTGGTATGTCGGGTAAAGGGGTATTACCCATTGGCCTGAAATGTGTGCGCGAGATTGCCGCCGCAGTGGATTGCCCCATTATTGGTTGTGGCGGTGCTAGCAGTGCAGATGATGTGCGTGCCTACGCGGATGCTGGTGCAAGCGTTGTGGGTGTTGGTTCAGCACTGATTGGTTTAACGACCGATGAGATGCGTCAGTATTTCCAAACCCTACAGAGAGATATTGAGTATGGAGAAAATCAGGCAGAAAGCCTGATTCGTTACGACGTGGATATGCAGTTCCGTCCAGTGACACTGGTATCTAATGAACGGGTAACCGATGATATTTGTATTCTCACCTTTGACCGAAAAGTTAATGTTCAGGCCGGTGAATTTATTTTCCTTTGGATTCCAGAATTAGGTGAGAAGCCATTCTCTGCACTGACCGACGATCCGTTCTCGCTAGTAGTTATTGATGTGGGTGTTTTTACTCACCAATTGATGGCGCTGGAGCCGGGGGCAGAAGCCTATGTGCGTGGTCCCCATGGCATTCCCGTAGCACCTCATGAGGGTGCCAAGATTATGGCCGTGAGTGGTGGTACCGGTTTGGCAGCGGTGTACCAGATCGCTCGGGATTTCGAAAATGCTGAAGTGTTTACCGGTGCCCGTAGTCGTGATCGCCTCTATTATCTTGACGAGTGCAAAAAAATTGCCGATGTTCATGTAGCCACAGATGACGGCAGTGAAGGCTATCAGGGCTTTGTTACTGATCTGCTTCGAGAGCATTTACAAGAACTATCACAGGATGAGCTGGACAATGTGGTGTTCTACAACTGTGGCCCGGAACCTATGGTTCATGCGGCGATTGCTGTTGAGCGAGAGTTCTGTCGAGACGAGCAGATTTTCAGTGCTATCGATTACCTGACAAAATGTGGCATTGGTCTCTGCGGTGCCTGCGCGACACCCGACGGCCGAAGGCTTTGCGTGGATGGGCCTTTTCTTGAGGCCTCTGACAGTCGGTAGAGCCTGAACTATCCTAATAAAATAAAGCGCCCTTAGGGGCGTTTTTTGTTGGCTGGTTTATCCTCATATGAATGAAGCCCTCTATAGCAATCTTCGCGTATCAACTCAATTTTTTTAGAGGCACATCAATCCCTTATCTTCTATACAGAGACTATGCTAAACAGAGGTGCTACGAGGAAGTGCTAAGAAGAAGCACCTAAGAAGATAGCTGAGTTTACTGGGGTATGTTCGAATCTTATGCCGATGAAAAAGTGGATTGTCAGTGTTGTTGCCATCGTTATGTTGGTGGGTTTTTTTTATTACTGGTCGCGACCAGAGCCGGTGATAGTTTCTGTGGTGACGGTAGAACGAGGCACCGTTGAGCGTACTGTAGCGAATACCCGGGCAGGAACCGTTAAGGCCTGTAAGCGGTCTCGATTATCACTGCCCACCGGTGGGCAGATTTCCGAACTCTATGTGGAAGAGGGGGATCGTGTAGAGGCAGGCCAACTTCTAATGGCACTGTGGAATGAGGATCGTGTCGCTCAGTTAGAAGTCACCAAAGCATCTGAATTATCTGCCAAGCGAGAGAAACAAAGCGTCTGTATCTCGGCTGGGTCAGATATGCGGGAATCCCGCCGTTTGGCCAACCTGGCAAAGAAAAATCTGGTCTCTAAAGAATCAGCGGATGTCGCCAGGTCTCATGCCGAAGCCAGTGCTGCGGGTTGCGAGGCCGCCAAGGCACGTGAGGTTCAAGCGCAAGCTACCGTGGCTGCGGCGAGCGCGGTATTGGATCAGACCTATTTGAGGGCACCTTTTGCCGGTTCAGTGGCAGAGGTGACGGGTGAAGTAGGCGAGTTTTCCACACCCTCTCCACCGGGTGTAGCGACACCGCCTGCCATCGATTTACTGACAGATGATTGCCACTATATCAGCGCACCCATTGATGAGGTGGACGCCTCAGAGATTGCTATAGGCATCGAGGTGCGAGTGACATTGGATGCTTTTAGAGAGCAGCTTTTCCCCGCAAGAATTCGGCGTATTTCTCCCTACATTCTGGATTTTGAAAAACAGGCTCGCACCGTTGAAGTGGAAGCAGAGTTGGAGCCACTGGTTGAGGGGGTGAAGTTGTTGGCTGGATACAGTGCCGATATGGAGATTATTCTCGACAGGCATGAGAATGTTTTGCGCATCCCTTCTGAATTAGTCGTCGATGACAGCTATGTGCTGGTGGTGGATGACAATAGTGAGTTACAACGAAAAGCGATTACCAAAGGTCTCTCCAATTGGCATTTTACTGAAATACAAAAAGGCTTGGCCGAAGGCGAACAGATTGTCAGTAATGTTGGCAGTGCCGGTGTCATTGATGGCGCCAGTGTAGAAATCGGCAACGTTGAAGATGATTGAGCTGCAAGACGTCAACAAGACGTATCTGGTGGGTGAGTCACCACTTCGAGCACTTCGTGATGTGGGTTTGACGGTTCAGAGTGGCGAATACCTGTCTGTGATGGGGCCATCAGGGTCGGGTAAGTCCACACTACTGAATATGATTGGCCTGCTGGACCGCCCAGATAGCGGCAGTTATTTACTGGATGAGGTGCATACCGAAACATTACCTGAGGAACAGCGTGCCCAACTTCGCGGTGAACAAATCGGGTTTATCTTCCAATCGTTTCATTTGGTGAACCGCCTTACTGCCCTGGAAAATGTTGAGCTACCCATGATGCTGGCAGGCATATCATTGGGGGAACGCCGTATTGCTGCACTGGATGTACTGGCCCAAGTGGGGTTGGAGGCTTGGTCTGGGCACCACCCGAACCAGCTGTCGGGCGGACAACTGCAAAGAGTGGCCATTGCCCGCGCCATCGTGATGAAGCCCCGAATATTGCTGGCGGATGAGCCCACGGGCAATCTGGATCAGGCCTCGGGGCGAGAAATTATCTCAGTGCTGGAAAATCTTAATACCGAAGGCATCACCTTGCTGCTGGTGACTCACGATCTCAACCTGGGGCAGCGGGCTCGCCGTCAAATTCGTATGGTGGACGGCCTGATTGAAACTGATACGAGCGTTGAACATGTACCTGGTTGATCAGATACGCTTTAACTGGCAGATTTTTCTGCGGCACCGGGTGCGTACTGGCCTGTTATTGCTGGCCGTGGGGTTAGGCGTTGCTTCAGTTATTTTACTCACAAGTTTAGGTGAGGGTGCACGCCGTTATGTGAATCAGGAATTTTCAGCATTGGGGAATCAATTATTGATCGTGTTTCCCGGTCGCAGGGAAACTACCGGTGGCTCACCGCCTATCTATGGCACAGCTCCCAGAGACCTGACCCTGGAAGATGCCCAGGCATTGTCCCGTATCCCCTCCATAAACGCTGTGGCGCCCGTGATTGCTGGCACCACAACCATTTCTGTGGGAAGTCTCTCCCGTGAATCTATTGTGTTGGGTAGCACGCCGGAAATCTTTCAGGTCCGTCAGCTCGACATATCTCAGGGAAAAATCTTGCCCGATCGAACCCACCGTGAAGCCATGGCGGTCTGTGTACTGGGTGCAAAGCTCAAACGGGAGTTGTTCGGTCACGGCCGCGCCATTGGTGAGTGGATCAGGGCCGGAGACCGGCGTTTGCGGGTTATCGGGGTACTGGTGGATCGTGGGGAATCTCTGGGCATGGACCTGAGCGATATGATTATTGTGCCGGTTCGCACCGCTGAACAAATGTTTAATACGCCGGGATTGTTCCGGATACTGATCGAACTCACCGGTAATGCCGATCTGAGTCGAACCGAAAAAAGAATTAAGGACATTATCCGCGAACGGCACGAGGGTGATGAGGATATTACCCTCGTCAGCCAGGATGCCATGCTGGCAGCCTTTGATAATATTCTGGCGACACTGACATTGGCCATTGCTGCTATTGCCGCCATCAGCTTACTGGTGGCGGGTATTCTGATTATGAACCTCAGCCTGATTTCAGTGAGTCAGAGAAAGCGTGAAATTGGTTTGTTAAAGGCCCTGGGTGCCAGCAGTACCCAAGTGCGTCAGTTGTTTCTCGGAGAGTCACTGATGCTGGTTTCTCTGGGTTCGGCTGCGGGGATTATTTTTGCCTGGTCAGTGGTATTGAT
>DRHD01000362.1 GCA_011049795.1 Porticoccus sp. | reverse complement strand
TTATCGAGAGTACCATTCTCCGGGACACGTTGCTGACCATTCCTGCGATTACTGGTCTGGTCGAACTTGAAGGTGCAGCAGGTCAGTATAAAATTTTTTGGGAGGATGTGCCTGATAAGATAGGAGCACCGTATATTGTTCTCACCCACTTAGCTGGTGGGTTTGATAACGATACACAAAGTCAAGCCAGCAACAGTCTATGGAAAGTCTCAGGTTTTACCGCTAATAAGGCAACTGCTTTGGCTCTAGCTAATGCTATCAGCCAACTCCACAGAATGATGCCTATTCACACTACTTACCCAGATGCCCCGCCTTACCATTGGTTGGAGGAGCGTCTACCGATCTTCGAAAACAAATCTGTTGAAAACACCAAAACTTATACAGTAGGTGGTTTCTACCAGATTAAATTGTCTCATAATTAGGAGAGATAATAATGCCTTATACAACTACACGAATAACCAGTAAAGATTTGGTTATTCAGTTTTTACCGCACGGTGTTGCGGCTACCCATATTCAGCACCTCTACTTCCAGGCTGATATTGATGGGGGTAACTTCAAGCTACGTGTCAACGGTGAGACCACAGCGTCCATCACCATGACAGGCGTAATCGCTACAGACCTTACTGCGATTAACGCTGCCCTGGATGCCTTGGCCAACCTGACCGCAGGTGATATTGTCGCCACAGGCACGCTCATTACGGACATCACATTGACGGCTATCGTCAATCTGTGGTACACGATTGATATTGTGGATATTGATGGCCTGACAGGTAACACCACAGCAGACCCCAATCTGGTGACAGAAGTCACCACGCAGGGCAGTATCCTCATCACGCTCTCTGACGAAATTTCTCAGTTTAGCTGGGAAGGTTCTGTCGAAACGACTGATGTCACACCGATCAATCAATTCGCACGTCAAGAAATTGCGGTTGCGTCGGCTGTTTCCTTCGATATGAGCATGTTCAAGGCTTCCGATCTGGACTGGGAATATGCCATCTTTGAGGGCCAATGGGGCTATGTCTATGTTTACCAACAGGGCAAAATCGTTGGCAAGAAACACTTTGTCATGCAGAGTTTGCTGGAGAAGATATCCGAGAGCTTCCCCGATCATGATAAAGTAGAGAAGGAAATCTCCGGTATGCGTCAGGGTGACTGGATTGTACCCCCGAATACCGTTTATCGCGGTTAATCCAACTAGGAGAACACTATGGCTATAAAAATTCGTATGTTCGTTGATAACTGGTCATACAATGACTTCAACACTTTCCTGGAAGCAGTTACTTCAGGGGATATAACAGTTCAGTATGAGATGGCAGATAAGCTACTCATCGGCTGGGATTATGAGACACCATTTGAAGAAGGTATTATGGGCCTAAGTGTGGCTGATGGTGCAGAAGTTCTACGCACTATTTTGGAAACTCTTCAAACAGTGGCCGAAGACCTGGACATCGACGACGTTACTGTGGATTTTTCCAAATGGAATACAAAACGTTTCTTAGAATTCCAAACAGTGCGTGGAGCTGCCAACCATCGTAAGGTGGAGAGGATGCTACGCGAAGTTACGAGTGTTGAGGGCTTGTTGGCCGATGAGGAACTCAGCTTCCAGGACGGCGCGAAAATGATGAAAGCTCTCACTGAAACATACAAGAGGCTAATCACAGGAAAAAACTAGATAACGCCCTCTACCTCGCTGCAATTTATGACAGGGGTATGGATAACGAAACAGCTATCCGTGTTCTTCGTGTAAAAATGTGGGAAAAGGGGCATCCTTTTGAAGAGGTAGATGGCATGAATTTAGAAGACGTAGGAGATGTAATCGCATTCTGGCATGAAAATAATCAAATAGATGCCAGGAGAAACAGAATGCGAGGCAACCTCAAGAGAGGTAAATAAATAATGGCTGAACGGCTGGCTTATTTAGAGGCAGTTGTTGGTGCAGACATTACACAATTTCGTAAGGGAATGCGTGACGTTAGAAACGACGTAGGTATCCTTTCAGAAACCATTGGAGGAATAGGTAAGCTAGGTCGGACAATGACCTTTGCTATCACTGCTCCTTTACTTGCCATCGGCTCGTACGCTGTGCAGGCTGCATCTCAATTTGATGCAGCTATGCACAACATCAATGCCATTGCTGGATTAACAGGAGAGGAATTAGATGCTCTCTCTGCAAAAACCCTCGAATTCGGAAGAAATACCAGAGCTGGGGCCAACGAAGCGGCCAATGCTCTCTATACGGTATATTCTGCTGGTATCACTAACGCCACTGATGCTTTTACGACCATGCGCTGGGCTACCAAAACGGCTGAAGCTGGATTGGCAGACATGACTGTGACCACAGAGGCTCTAGTGGCTTCTTTGTTGTCGTATGGGGATGTTACCGAGGAATTTGCTGAACGAGCCAGTGATGCTCTTACCGCTATGGTTGCGGTAGGCGTAGGCAGTATGGATGAGTTTGCTGGGGCTGTGGGTAATGTGCTACCAACCGCAAGTGCCCTGGGCATGTCAATTGAAGAGTTATATGGGGATATGGCATTCTTGACCCAACGTGGTATGGGAGCGTCTAAGTCCGCTACAGCACTGAACAGTGCTCTAACTTCACTGGCAAAGCCTACCAATGCGATGAAGGCAGCATTCCAAACATTGGGTGTCGTCGGCGCAGAGGGATTAATAGAAAAATTTGGTGGTGTCAATGGTGCTCTTCAGGCATTAATCGGCACGACTGATGGAACGCAAGCAAGTATACAAGCACTTTTTAATAATATACGCGGTGCAAGAGCTATCAACCTGTTCGCCAAAGATATTGACGGCTGGAACGATAGTATGGCAGAGTTTAACACTCTTCTGGACGGCGCAACTATGCGGGCCTGGGAGGAGCAAGGGAAAAGTTTCGCTGCTAAATGGGACTTGATGACTTCTGCCCTTCAGGGAGCTGCTATAACTATAGGTACTAAACTGTTGCCTGTAATAGCTCCACTTATTGGTGGTATTGCTAAGTTCTTTAACGAGATCAGTTCCCTTAACCCGGAACTCTTGACACTAGGCATTGTCATTGCTGGTGTTGTCGCTGCTACAGGGCCATTGTTATGGATATTCGCATCACTGTTGAACCCTGTAGGTTTGGTACTTGGGAGCATAATCGCCCTGGGTGCAGC
>DRHD01000361.1 GCA_011049795.1 Porticoccus sp. | reverse complement strand
CTTCAAGGTGCAGCCCCATGGCATTATTGACATCTTCATGAAATACCCGCCAGTCAAACAGCAGCTGGTTTTCCATAAACTTACCCACATAGCCAATTTCAAAGCTGTCTATACGTGCTTTTTCAATTTTCTCTGAGTGGTCAATGTCGGCAATCAGCAAGGCGCCTTCTTGGGTTCTAAGTACTTGAACCTGGTTCACTTCAAGCAGGGAAGGTGTTCGGTGTCCGCGAGTGGCGGCTAGACGGAGAGACTGATTTTGGGCAAGACGATAGTTGAGTGCTAGCCGGGGGGATAGGAAGCTATCAACAATGTCATTTTTCTCTGCCATCACACCGCTGTTAAGTTGCCAGCGCTCACCCAGCTGCCATTCGTGGTTGGCAAATAATCGAAAGCTCCAGTCATCTTCTTTGTCGTTGTGGTCAAATAGGACCTCGCCACGTAAAGAGTCATAACGACTGCCTGCACCCCAAACTAGCCGCTGGCTATCGCTGACCGTTAGTGTGTTTTGGTATTCGAGGTCATACCGGTGAGATTTGGCATCACTGTCGTTGCTGGTAAAGTTCTGGTCAGTAATGCTGTTGGCAGACAGCACCGAGGAAATCAGCCCAGGGGCATCAATCTCCCAAGCCCGGGCTATCGTGTCAGAAACAAGTCCAAAATTACGCTCCTGTTCGGACTCTAGTTCAGAGTGCTGGAATTTCAATTGATGTTTATTGTTGAGGCCATCATCCCGGGTCCAGCGAAATAACTGATAGTTAGTATTGATGTCTCGGTCTATGTAACCTCTGGGTACACGGACTATTGCAGTGTCTGGAAACTCCTGGCGGGAGTGCCCTAGCCCGGCTTCAAACTCCAGAGTGTCGATAATGTTGGGGGTGTAGATCAGCTTGATGTTGCCGGTTGTATGCTCGGTATCGTCGGTGGCTTTCTGCCAGCTGTATTCGGGGTTGTTCAGACCGGGGAACCCATCATCCGTATGGTGATTTAATCGGATGCGGTAAACCAAGTTGTCATTATGGCCAAAATGGCGGAATGCTTGATCTCTGGTTTGCTGGTCGCTGGCAGAAACTCGCAGTGAGCTCCCCTGTTTCTGTTGGGGTTGGGTGGTGATTATATTGACTGCACCGAGGAAAGCGTTTGAGCCAAAGCTGGGGGCGTTGCTGCTGCGAACCACCTCTATGCGCTCAACATCTTGAACAGTAATGCCTATAGAGCTCCACTCTACCCCTGAAAATAAAGGGTCATAAATGGAACGGCCATCAATCATGACCTCCAGATCGCCAGGAAACTTACTGCTCAGGCCTCGAGTGGTAACCCCTGTTCGACTGCCAAATACTTTGTAGGGGAAATAGCCTGGAGCTAGCCTCAATAATTGGGGAACCTCTGTTATGCCGGAAAGGCGGATCATGTCACGGTCGATGATTGTGACTGCGCTTGGCGAATCTAATACATCCTGTTTGAGTCGTGTCACTGAGCTGACGGTATTTAGTTCTGTGAGAAAATCCTGTTCAATAAGGTGCCCCCCTGCATCACCGGCAAGCGTAATCTGGTTGACGAGCAGCAGCAGTAAACACACATGAAAATGTGGCGATTGATAAATTCTTTGCATGATTCTTATTGTTATCATTTTGGGAGGGATTATAAAGTGATTGGGTGGCAGAATCTGTAGTAAATTTCCTCTGGATTAATTGGGCCCCACGACGCAGATTGGCTAGACAGATTGTAGTGCTTAGCCTAAAATGTTTGGCTAGTTTCTGCCGGAGCGAAATGCCTCGTAAACACAGGGGGTGCTGGCAGAATAGAAAATTTTAAAGCGAGGTGAGACGTACGGTTTCATCTCGCTTTTTTACAGTTTGTTCTTGGTTAAATTCACTTTTAGGCCGCGCACTGAGTCAGCGGTGTAGAGTGATTTATATCCGCAATTGAGTTGAGGAGGTTGCATTGAATACCCATACCCGTCGGCCCGCTATTCTCGTCCTTGGGGATGGTACGGTTTTTAGGGGCGTTTCCATTGGTGCTGAAGGTATTTCCAGTGGTGAGGTGGTATTCAATACAGCATTAACCGGATATCAGGAAATTCTGACTGACCCATCTTATGCTCTTCAGATTGTTACGCTGACCTACCCCCATATCGGCAACACCGGTATCAATACTGAGGATGAGGAGTCAGATCGTATTTGGGCTGCCGGTCTAGTGATACGCGACCTGCCCTTGTTGGCGAGTAACTTCCGCTCTGAGCAGAATCTTGATAGCTACCTTAAAGCCAACAATATTCTAGGTATTGCGGAAATTGATACCCGCAGGCTAACCCGGATTCTTCGTGAGACAGGTGCACAAAATGGCTGCATCATGGCTGGTGATGTGGATGAAATGAAGGCGTTAACGGCTGCGCGAAAATTTCCCGGATTGAAAGGTGCAGATCTCGCTAAACAGGTGTCGATTCAAGAAATTTACCAATGGAACGAAGGCAGTTGGGCTTTGGGTAAGGGTTATACGCAACCGGCAGAAAAGCCCTACAAGGTCGTTGCCTACGATTTTGGTACCAAGCGTAATATATTGCGGATGCTGGTAGATCGTGGGGCCGACCTTATTGTTGTCCCTGCGCAAACTCCTGCATCCGAGGTGTTGGCCATGAATCCTGACGGTATTTTCCTGTCAAATGGTCCAGGTGATCCGGAGCCTTGTGATTACGCCATAGAGGCGATCCGGCAAATTCTTGAAACAGATATCCCTGTATTTGGTATTTGTCTGGGGCATCAGTTGTTAGCTTTGGCCAGTGGAGCCAAAACAGTAAAAATGAAGTTTGGTCATCACGGAGCCAATCACCCGGTAAAAGACCTTGATGCAGGTACGGTGATGATTACGAGTCAAAATCATGGCTTTGCTGTAGATGAAGACTCGCTGCCAGAAAATCTTCGCGCTACGCACTGCTCGCTGTTTGATGGGTCGCTTCAGGGCATTCATCGTACGGATAAGCCTGCGTTTAGTTTTCAGGGGCACCCGGAAGCTAGCCCTGGCCCTCATGATGCCGCCCCATTGTTTGATCACTTTTTTGAACTGATCCGAAACCGCGACGGACAAGAAAAGTAGTGTTGTGGATCGCACTGTACGCCTGAAGAAATATTAACTTTCACCAGAATAAATAATAGCTTATGCCAAAAAGAACTGATATTAAAAGCATTCTAATCCTCGGCGCTGGCCCCATTGTCATTGGGCAGGCTTGTGAGTTTGATTACTCTGGTGCTCAGGCTTGTAAGGCGCTTCGGGAGGAGGGTTTCCGGGTTATTCTGGTGAACTCCAATCCGGCCACAATCATGACCGACCCCTCTATGGCCGATGCGACCTACATTGAGCCGGTGGAGTGGCGTACTGTTGCAAAAATTATCGAGGAAGAACGTCCCGATGCATTGCTCCCAACGATGGGCGGGCAAACTGCGCTTAATTGTGCTCTGGATCTAGCCCGGGAAGGCGTGCTTGAGAAATTTGGTGTCGATATGATCGGCGCCGATGCGGATGCTATCGATAAAGCTGAAGACCGTAGTCGTTTTGATAAGGCCATGAAAAAAATTGGTCTTGAAACGGCACAGGCTGTCATTGTGCACAGTCTGGAAGAGGCGCTTCAGGTGCCAGATCGTTTTGGCTATCCCTGTATTATTCGCCCCTCGTTCACCATGGGTGGTTCCGGTGGTGGTATTGCCTATAACCGGGAAGAGTTTGTCGAGATCTGCCAGCGCGGGCTTGATTTATCACCTACCAATGAACTGTTGATTGATGAATCCCTGATCGGCTGGAAAGAGTTCGAAATGGAGGTGGTGCGGGATAAAAATGATAACTGCATCATCGTCTGCTCTATTGAGAACCTTGACCCTATGGGTGTCCACACGGGGGACTCTATTACCGTTGCTCCAGCTCAGACTCTGACCGACAAAGAATATCAGATCATGCGTAATGCCTCGATTGCGGTGTTGCGAGAGATTGGTGTTGAAACAGGCGGTTCCAATGTTCAGTTTGCGGTGAACCCGGAAGATGGTCGACTGGTGGTTATTGAGATGAATCCACGGGTCTCTCGCTCCTCGGCACTGGCCTCCAAGGCGACCGGCTTTCCTATTGCCAGGGTGGCGGCAAAACTCGCCGTGGGTTACACCCTTGATGAGTTACAGAATGATATTACCGGTGGTGCAACACCGGTTTCCTTTGAGCCCAGTATTGATTACGTGGTCACCAAGCTGCCCCGGTTTGCTTTCGAGAAATTTAATCAGGCTAACGCCAAGCTGACTACTCAGATGAAGTCGGTGGGCGAGGTGATGGCCATTGGCCGCACGTTCCAAGAGTCTCTCCAAAAAGCCCTCAGAGGGTTGGAAGTTGATTCCGCCGGTTTTGAGCCTAAAGTCGATGTTGCAACGGAAGAGGGGTTGGTTGAGCTGCGTCAGCAGTTAAGAGATCCGGGGGCTGAGCGGATTTGGTATGTGGGTGATGCTTTCCGTGCGGGTTTGTCCGTGGAAGAAGTTTTTAATCTTTCTGCCATTGACCCTTGGTTTTTAGCACAGATAGAAGACATTATTCTTGATGAAATTCGTCTGGCTGACGAATCGTTATATAGGCTTTCTGCAGATCGACTACTTCGTCTTAAGCGCAAGGGCTTTTCCGATAAGCGATTAGCTGACGTGTTAAAGACTGATGAGAAAAGGGTCAGAGATCTGCGCCAGTCTATTAACATACGGCCCGTGTACAAGCGTGTGGATACCTGTGCGGCTGAGTTCTCAACAGCGACGGCTTACATGTATTCCACTTATGAGCAGGAGTGTGAGTCTCAGCCTTCTGGTCGAGATAAAATTCTTGTGCTGGGCGGTGGCCCTAACCGAATTGGCCAGGGCATTGAGTTTGATTACTGTTGTGTGCATGCCGCGTTGGCTATGCGTGAAGATGGTTATGAAACCATTATGGTCAACTGTAACCCAGAAACGGTTTCCACCGATTACGATACCTCGGATCGCTTATATTTTGAGCCAGTGACCTTAGAAGATGTATTAGAGCTGTCTCTTATACACATCT
>DRHD01000360.1 GCA_011049795.1 Porticoccus sp. | reverse complement strand
TTGATCACTAAAAAGGACTCACGTGAAATCAGCTGATATTGACTTTCAACGGTTAAACGCCAACCGCGAACGGCAAACATTAATAGACCACTACCGATGATAATGCCAAGAATAGCTAAGATGACCAAACCACGCGTCGGATCAGCGGCAAACGAATGCACTGAGGTAAGGACTCCAGAGCGTACCAGGAACGTGCCAAGCAAGCTTAAGGCAAAGGCGAAAATAGCCAGCATGATGGTCCATGCTTTAAACACCCCGCGCTTTTCAGTGACTGCTAATGAATGCAGCAATGCTAAGCCGACAAGCCAAGGCATAAACGAGGCGTTCTCTACCGGATCCCAAAACCACCAACCGCCCCAGCCAAGCTCGTAGTAGGCCCACCACGAGCCCAGTGCAATACCAATGGTCAAAAATCCCCAAGCCGCGAGCGCCCATGGACGTGACCAGCGTGTCCAAGCAGCATCTAAACGCCCTTCCCACAATGCCGCCATACAAAATGCAAAAGGCACTACCATACCCACATAGCCCATATATAACATGGGCGGATGAATAATCAGACCGAAATCTTGTAGGACAGGATTTAAATCAGCGCCATCGACCGCTAGATTGGGTAAGGTACGCTCAAACGGTGACGAGGTAAATATCAGCATTGTTAGCATCATTAACTGTACACCGGCCAAAATAACTAATACCCGCGCACGCATTGATAACGGCAAGCCGCGACTAAAGTATGATACCAGTGCACACCATGTGGCCATGATGGTCATCCATAGCAGCAAAGAGCCCTCGTGTCCGCCCCATGTCGCCGATAACTTATAGTACCAAGGCAACAGCGTATTGGAATGCTGCGCGACGTAACTGAGGCTAAAATCATTATAATAAAAACCTGCTATCAAAGCGCCAAATGACGTTATCATGGCGGCAAACTGTGCCCAAGCTAAGCTAGGGGCTAGTCGTTGCCAAGCAACTTGGTTACGAATAACACCAATAGTTGGCAGAATTACCTGCAATAACGCCAATACAAAAGCGGTAAGCAAGGCAAAATAGCCCAATTCTGTAATCAACATACGGTCTAACCTTATTTACTCTAATGCGGTTGCAGTTTACTGTAGCGGTGGAATTTTTATTATTAGAACCCACCCCCGAAATCTGCTGCTATCTCTAGTTTTTAATTGATTTCGAAGGGTTTTATTTAACTACTTTAGGCGGAGTTACCAGTGGAGGCGCGCCTTTAAAGCGCAGTAAACGTAACGCATTGAGAGTAACGAGCACTGTTGCTCCAGCATCAGCTAGAACCGCAATCCATAGTCCAGTAATGCCGAATACGGTCGTGATCAGAAAGACGCCTTTGAGACCTAAAGCGAAAATGACGTTCTGATGAATGTTGCGCATGGTGGCACGCGAAAGTGCAATCAGATGGGCCATGTCTGTAACACGACTTTTTAATAATGCGATATCGGCCGTCTCAATGGCCACATCGGTACCACCACCCATCGCGATGCCAACATCAGCGGTTGCTAGTGCTGGCGCATCGTTAATACCATCACCCACCATCGCTATTTTGCTGTTATTCTTCATCTCGTTAAGCAAGCGCAGTTTGTCCTCAGGCAACAGCTCAGCTTCCCATTCCACGTCTAAATTACTGGCAAGTGCTTGAGCGGTTAAGCGGTTGTCGCCTGTTAGCATGACGGAGCGCACACCCATCGCTTTAAGTTGAGCCACACCTTCATGAGCGTCGTCTCGTAACTCGTCTCTTAGTGCGACCAATCCAAGCACTTCTCGACTTTGCTCATCGAAAAGAACTGAGACGGTCTTGCCCTCATTTTGCAGCGCCTCGATTTGTGCCTGTTGCTCGGCTGAAATTGATGCCTCATCTGCGGCATAAACAGGCGAACCGATAGCTAGCGCGCGCCCAGCGATAGTTGCGTGTACCGCTTTACCCGCAGTAGCAGAAGCTTTAGAAGCCACAGGTATGACAACTTTGGCGGCTTTGGCATGACTGACAATAGCTTCAGCAAGCGGGTGACTAGAACCTGTCTCCACACTGGCAAAGAGCGCCAATACCTTATCTTTACCTTGAGAACCCTGATCCTGAGAATCCTGACCTTGAACACTTGAATACTCTTGTGTAATGTCAACAACATCGGTCACGCGTGGTTTGCCTTCAGTTAAAGTGCCTGTCTTGTCAAAAGCGACTGTCTTCACTTGGCCGATGGTTTCTAAAGCACTACCGCCCTTGATCAGCAAGCCGCGGCGCGCACCGACCGCTAGACCAGAGGCGATAGCAGCTGGTGTTGAGAGCACAAGAGCACAAGGACAAGCGATCAATAATAAGGCTAGACCTCGATATAACCAAGTTGACCAATCTCCGCCCATGGTTAACGGTGGGACGATGATAATTAGGGCGGCAATAGCCATCACAGCCGGTGTATAGTAACGACTGAATTTCTCAATAAAACGGGCAGTGGGTGCTTTGGAAGCTTGCGCTTGCTCTACCAAATCAATAATGCGCGAAATAGTGTTATCGGCGGCTGTCTTTTCTACGCGCACTTGGAGCACACCATCGATGTTAATTGACCCTGCAAATACATTGTCACCCATCGTCTTGGCAACAGGAACAGACTCTCCCGTCACGGGCGAATCATCAAGGCTGGACGCACCTTGAACAATGGAACCATCAGCAGATACCCTATCTCCAGGACGCACCAGCACAAGGTCATTCACTTGTAGTGAAGTCGCTGGAACGTTACGCTGCCCACCTTGAGCATCAAGTAAAATCGCACTTTTCGGAACCAGCGATGATAAGGCTCTGATGCCAGCGCGAGCGCGATCAGCAGCGATACTCTCAAACAGTTCACCGATTGAGAACAAAAAGACAACCGCTGCGGCCTCTTCAGCTTCACCAATGATAAGTGCGCCAAGCACGGCGACGGACATCAGCGTTTCAATTGAAAAGAATGAACCTGTTTTAGCCAGTGCTAAGGCTTTGCGTGCAAATGGAAAAACGCCTACAATCACAGCGATGGCAAACACCCATATCCCATAAGCGGGGAACAGTAGTGACAGTGCATAAGCGCTGCCCATCAAAATACCGAGACCAACAACCTGTTTGCCTTTTTGAGTTTGCCACCACCGCTTATCCTGCGGAGCCATCTGATTGTCGCTGTCAATATCAATAGCCGATACAGTTTGTTGACCAGTATTGGCAGATATACCGAACCCTAGGCTTTTGATGGTTTTTTCAATATCACTAGCCTGAGTCGGCGCACCAGGGGCTAAATTTAGCTCTAGCGTTTCTGTAGCGAAATTCAGCTGAACATCAGAAACCCCAGGCATACGTTTCAAAGCTGTTTCAATCTTGCCGATGCAACTGGCACAGTCCATACCTTCAATATGATATTTCATAATAATTTACCCTTTGAATAATGGTATTATGAACCCTCTAGTGGCTTTAGAGTCAAGGTTGTCTATCTACAGTTTTGTAAATTCAATTTCTCTAGCGCCAGTCTTTACAGCCACTTTAATTATTTAAATCATAGAGGTTATTATGACAATCAAAATTGGTGAGCTCGCTAAACGCACAGGTGCCACAGTGGAAACCATTCGCTATTACGAAAAGGAGCACTTATTACCTGAGCCTTCTCGCAGCGCAGGGAATTATCGTTTATATAATGAAGAGCACATTGAGCGTCTACAATTTATCCTACACTGCCGTACGCTTGACATGGCTCTAGACGAAGTACGAATCTTACTTGAGTTTTGGGAGGAACCTGATAAAGACTGTGGTGATGTGAGCTCCTTACTAGATAAGCAAATTTATGCTGTAGAAATACGAATGGAAGAACTGATGCACTTAAAGCAGCACTTGACTGTTTTGCGCCAGAAATGTGCAAGTAGTGCACCAGCGGTATCATGTGGGATATTAAAGGCTCTTGCCGATAATTCTTGTCATGAGTAATGATATTAGTAGTGTTCATTTCTGACTGATCAAATCATGAAAGGTTAAATACACCCTGATGTTAAGCACAAAAAAACCCAGCAATGATA
>DRHD01000359.1 GCA_011049795.1 Porticoccus sp. | reverse complement strand
CTACTACACCCAGTCCGGTCAGCTTAGTGACGTATTGCATTCAATCACCGGCCCGCTGTCACAATCTGACGATGTGGAAGTAGTATATGAACGCCTGCGGCCGCTCACACCCTATCCTTTTCCCTGGCCCTTTCTAACATTCTTCGATAGTTTTCCGGAAACAGTCTATGACGATCCTCGCCCGATCGAGCCGCTTTCAGAACAGGCCAAGGGTGATTTTGACTTGATTATCGTCGCCTATCAGGTCTGGTTTTTATCGCCCTCACAGCCGGTAACCGCTTTCTTGCAATCGGCTGATGCAGAACAACTATTGCGGGACAAACCCGTGGTCACTGTTATTGCCTGTCGCAATATGTGGCTAATGGCCCAGGAAAAAATGAAACAACATTTGAATCGCCTGGGCGCGCGACTCATCGACAACGTGGTACTCACTGACCCCGGCCACAGCGCGGCGACGTTTTTGTCCACCCCCCTATGGGTATTAACTGGCAATAAAGGCCCCTTTTTAAATGGCTTGATTCCAAAAGCGGGGGTCAGTGCCGATGATATCGAACAAGCTAAACGTTTCGGAGAAGCCATCGCCAGACAACTTCCGGACAGGACTGTCGACGATAACAGCCCAATGCTGCAAGACCTCGGCGCAGTGGCCGTTAATGACCGCCTGATCGCCTCTGAGAAAGTTGGCAGCCGCAGTTTCCACATATGGGGTGGGTTATTAAGAGCAACCGGTAAAGCGGGTACACCGCTACGAAGCACAGTACTAATCTTTTACATCGTTTTTTTAATTACGCTTATCCTTACCGTGGTACCAATAACAGCTGTGATCAAACGACTAATGGCACCCTTGATGAAACGACACATCACCCAACAACACCAGTATTTCTCCGCACCGTCCGGCGACAATTTTAGCACCATGCATTCTTCCAATGAGCACATTCAATGAGCAGTACATCCGCCTACATTACCGATATCGCCGCTTTCCTACCCAATGCTCCGGTGGCTAACGATGATATGGAACGTATTCTTGGCCAAGTCGGTCAACGCCCTTCGCGTGCCCGACGCCTCGTATTACGCTCCAACGGTATTACCCACCGTCACTATGCGATTGACCCTGAAACTCTAGAGCCAAATTATAATAACGCCGAAATAACTGCAGCCGCTATACGCACGCTAGATGGTCGCCGCATATCATTAAAGAAAGTTGACTGCCTTAGTTGCGGCACCTCTATTCCAGATCAACTCATGCCCAATCACGCCGTTATGGTACAAGGCCAATTAAGCCAACTGCACTGCGAAGCGGTGGCCACCTCTGGCATCTGTGTCAGCGGTATATCAGCATTAAAATATGCTTATATGGGAATACTTTCTGGCCTGCATCACAACGCTATCGCCACCGGTTCCGAGTTATCGTCTGCCTTTATGAACTCGTCAAATTTTACTGGCGAAATCGAAAGCAATTACCAAGAACTGGAAAACCAGCCTGAAATCGCCTTCGAAAAAGATTTTTTACGCTGGATGTTATCCGACGGCGCTGGCGCCATGCTGGTACAGGACCAACCCGCCGCCGACGGATTATCATTACGTATCGACTGGCTGGAACTCTTTTCCTATGCCGACCAAATGGAAGTTTGCATGTATGCCGGTGCCGTCAAAAACGACAGTGGCTCACTCACCAGCTGGCAGAATTTTAGCAATCAGCAACGCGCCGAAAATTCAGTGATGGCAACCAAACAGGACGTAAAACTGCTGAATGAACATATTATTCATTACACGCTGGAAGAACCACTCAAAAAACTAAAGCAAAAACATCAGCTCCAAGCCGATAAAATCGATTGGTTTATACCCCATTACTCATCCACTTTCTTTCGTGACAAAGTGTTAGCAGGCTTAAAAAACGTGGATCTCGAAATCCCTCAACAACGCTGGTTTACCAACCTGACTAGCAAAGGTAATACCGGCGCAGCCTCTATTTATATAATGCTCGAAGAACTATTTCACTCTGGAAATTTACAACGCGGGCAAAAACTTCTTTGCCATATCCCTGAAAGCGGCCGCTTCTCTTCGGCCTTCATGCATCTTACTGTGGTATAAGCACCGCCATGAAAACCGATGACGTCCCACAGGACAGTAATAACAGCACCTATGGTGACGCCCGTAAATTAATTTACGCCACTGATGACAAAGGTGATTTTGTCGGCGTCAAATCGGCGGGGTGGGAGGTAGAGGCGGAGGCTACTCGTTCAGTTCTCAACCTTATTGAACAACAATGTAATGATGCATGGCAGCGAGCCAGTAACGGCGAAACCGCACCCTTAGAATATTATATGTATTACCGGCGTATGGACTTGGCATTACTCTCCCAAATCTCAGGTCTATTCCAATGGCGTATTCGCCGCCATTTTAAACCCGCTATTTTTCAGACCCTCAACGATAAATTAATGAATCGTTATGCCGAAGCACTAGGCCTGGATGCTAAAAATCTTAAACACTTACCGCAGCAAGCGCCCCACTTAACCCAGCCCTGCGATCAAGCCGCTAATAAGAAGCCCCACGCTAATGTTTAAACACCAACAATCTGCCCACTGTGAAAGCGGCGTGGTTTCATCCATGCTCGGACATAACGGTTTAGCCATGTCAGAACCGATGGCATTTGGCATTGCTGCAGCACTCACCTTTGCTTATATCCCTTTTATTAAATTATCAGGCATGCCATTAATCGCCTACCGCATGCCCCCCGGCAGCATTATCAAAGGTGTACAAAAACGCCTAGGCTTGGATATACACTACCAAACCTTTCGCAATCAACAAAACGGCATGGACGAACTCGATCGACAACTGGACCAAGGCCGCGTAGTGGGATTACAAACCTCGATATTCTGGCTGCCCTATTTTCCCGATACCATGCGCTTTCATTTCAATGCCCACAATTTGTTAGTTTACGGGCGCGAAGGCAACGACTATTTAATCAGCGATCCGGTCTTTGAAGATGTCGTGCGCTGTGATGCCAAAACATTGCAAAAAGCACGCTTCGCCAAAGGCGCACTCGCCGCCAAAGGTAAAATGTATTACCCCAAACATGTGCCGCAGACTTTTGACCTCGCCGACGCCTCCGCTAAAGCGATTAAGGCTAATCACCGCACCATGGCCAGTGCGCCCTTACCGATGCTCGGTATTCGTGGGATTCGTTATCTGGGTAAAAACATTATCAAACTCAGCAATAATGCCAGTAAGCGCGAACAATACCTGCCACTCTACCTCAGCAATATTGTTCGTATGCAGGAAGAAATTGGGACTGGCGGTGCGGGCTTTCGCTTCATCTATGCCTCATTCCTAAAAGAAACGGCCAATAGTCTAAATAACGATTTATTAAGCGAAGCCTCAGAAATGATGGCAGAAGCGGGTGATGAATGGCGTATGTTCGCGCTAATGAGCAGTAAAATGTGTAAGGGCCGTAAAGAAATGAACGGCGAACAACTTGCCGAAGCCCTTAATCGATGCGCCGATAAAGAGGCTAAAACCTGGGCACTGCTAAAACAATATTAGGCGCTTGTTTATTAGAAAATAACAGCGCTATAATTCCCTCAATAATGAACAGCAGCTTATTCCTGAGCAGCGCCGGAGCTAGTAGTGGGAAAACACATTCTTTTTAGACGGCTACATTTATTTGAGTTTAACGACAGTCCTTTTTGCCCAGCTTTCTTAAGAAACTCTGTTGTTGAGATATTGGGTAGAACAATAAAAAGCGCTGGCTTTTATGACCCTGTTCTGCCGATATTCAATCAATTTTGTGACACGTCCAAGTGTACTGAGATACTGGATCTTTGTAGTGGTAGCGGCGTACCTATTGCAAGCTTACTGGAATCACTGCAAAAAAAAGGCAAGACTGATATTAGGTTTCACCTATCTGATTTATACCCGCTAGAATACAATCAAGCCTTTGCTGCTCAAAACCCTCCACACAGCACCAGTTACACCAAAACCCCCATAGACGCAGTCAATATAGGCGAAAGCCCCGAACATCAAGCAAGAACCCTGATCGCGGCTTTTCACCATTTCCGGCCAGAGCAAGCCCGAAAAATACTAGAAGACACAGTAAAATCTAATAAGGCAATTTTTATTCTTGAGCCCTTTCCGCGACAAATAAAAACGACCTTGCCTTTTATTATTAAGAGTTTTATTCCGGGAATGTTAAATCCATTACACAGTCGCGAAGACAAAATTTTAAAAATGCTATTTACCACTATTATTCCAATAATACCGTTGATCGGCTGGTGGGACACAATAGTCAGCGCATTACGAATGTACAACCGAGAAGAATATCTGGAATTAGTTAAAGACTTTAACCATTACCAATGGAATTATCAGGAGCTACCAATAAGCATGGGAGGAGTAGTAACCGTATTTACGGGCATCCCTATCGACCAAAAATAATTACTATATTAAGAATTAGACATGGCACGCCGTCAAATTTTATTCCAGAGCCACCTTCTCTAATTTTTAGAGAGCACAATAGCCATATATCGTCCATGCGGGTCAGCGTTTAGGTAGAGCAAGCTGTTTTCTCCTCTGGCGATAAATTCACACAGTACTCGCCCGACCTTGCCGTCAAAATAACCAATATCCTCACAGCATTCAAAACGCTGCAAGCCTAGTTCGGATAACCATTCATCACTCTCTTGTTCGTCCAGAGACTGTCCCGCAGCAAAAAAATTATCGACGCTAAAACTTTGCCCGTCTAACCAGAGCGATAATGCTTGTCGATCAGGGAATTGCCGAACCAACTGCAACGTCGCCAACACTGGCCGCTCCCCCGGCGCCATTACCAACTGCAACCAGTGACTCGCTTCAGTTAACACGCTTGATGCATTCAAACCCAAACGCTGGCGGTGCTCATCTAAAGGCGCCACCACCACATCAACAACCCCAACTAGAGCGGCATCAACGCGCTGTGCTTCCAGTTCCAGCTGGGCCACTTTTAATCCCGCCTCCATAGAAAAATAACGACTACTGACAAAGCTGCTGGGCCCCTGTAAAGACAAACACTGAGCCACATAAAAGCAGGCCGCGTTACTGACGGTATTAATAAAACTAATGGGACCTGGAGCTTGCTCTTGCCGATAAATTGTTTTCAACGCCTCTACAGTCGCCGCCATATCACCAGGCCCGGAAGTAAGATAAACCCCGGTATGTTGCGGTAACCCAAGCGAGGCTCTACCGGCGCCGATCAATGCTAGCTGAATAAACCGTCCCACTCTGCGCACACTGATACCGATACTTTCTTTAACCCGCTTCTTTAACGACGGTAACTCATCGGTGATATTTTCACAGTAAGCACCGCTAGCAACAATGTAGAATGTCATTTCAGTCAGCCCTCTACTATTGCGTCACAAATTGCTAATGATCAGAGATGTATTATTGCCACCAAAACCAAAATAATTAAGCATAAAATTTCCCGGCCCCATAACATCTCGCTGCTGATTTAATGTGACGTTCAAGTCCCCAGGCGTTGCACTAATACCTGGCGTAGCCACCAAAAAACCAGCCTCTATCGCACGGTAAAACAAAATAAGCTCATTGAGACCGCAGGCACCCAGGGTGTGGCCGAGATACGGCTTTAATGCACAGAGCTTTGGCAACTGCGGAAAAATGAGCTGCATACCTAAGGCTTCCGATTCATCATTGGAAAGGCTGGAGGTGCCATGGACTTTCAAAGCATTGATCTGACCGGTATCGATTGCAGAGTTAGCCAACGCCTGCTCCATCACCGCAGCAATGGCAGTACCGTCGGGGTTGGTAGTGGTAATGCTGAAAGTATCACTAAGATTAGCGCCGCCACGCAGATAAAATCGCGGTAAACCATCATCCGGCGCAGGGCCAATAACCAGTGCTGAAACTCCCTCCCCTAAAACCATACCATCGCGACTACTATCAAAAGGTTTCATTTCAGTGCGACTAAAAAGATCCAAGCCGTAAAAACCCAGCGTCGTTAAATCATTATGAAGCTCAAACCCCAAGACTAAAGCATGCTCGACTAACCCCGCTTGCACATGTGCGGTAGCCGTTAATAAGGCATTGGCACTGGCGGTACAGGCAGTATTAAAGCTGAAATCTTCGCCCCTAAACCCCATCGTCTGTACTAGGTAGTCTGCCAGTTTGCCAACACTGGGATCCCCAAGAGCCAAAGCAGTTTCCCCTGCAGCCAACTGTTGCTGAAACAAACCTTCCGAAATAGAAATATCAAAAGAAGAAGAGCCTACATAAAGCCCCATCCGCTGGCGTTGTTGCTGGCTTAGCCCAGCTTCCGTCAGAGCCTCCTCCGCTACATCACTTATAATTCGGTAGAATGTCTCCGGTGTTTTTTTCGATGACAATTGTGCGGGAGAACCCGTAAGCAGTTTATAAGGCAGGTTTAATTGATCGCCTCCTACCTTAACGCTATACGTAGCGGGCGGCGTGGGTGCTTGCCTCAACGCCTGTAGATTAGAATCAATCCCCTTACCTAAAGAGGTGTGAATACCAGCACCAAGAAAAACTGCAGTTTGCCCAGCCATCATTGTGCCCCGGGCTTTAAGCACTTGCATCAGCAATCCCTGCTTCAAGGATAGTAGCCGCCAACGTTTGCACCGATTGCAGCGCCTTCCTAGCCTCTGGCCCGCCCTCAATACGCACACCGTAATACTGTTTTACCGCCATACAAATTTGCAGTGCATCGAGGGAATCTAATTCCAATGGTCCACCAATCAATACTTCATCATCGGCGATATCCGCCACTTCGGCTTCACCCTTATCGCACTCTTCAATAATCATTGCTTTTAGTGCTTGTTTTAATTGTTCCGGCGTTAGCTCATTCGCTGCGACTACCATCTTTTTTCCTGCCTCTCTTTACTTTAAATCACGGCGCAATAATAATATTGCCAAGCTGAGCATAATCATCCCTAACAATACCAGTGACAGCGCCTTAGGCATCACCTCGATAACGCCACCACCGCGCAAAAATATATCAAGGAAGCCCTGTAAACCCCAGGACATGGGCGACACCACTGTCAGCGTTTGCATAAACTCCGGCATCACCACCGTCGGCACCATAATACCGCCTAACGCTGCCAATATAATATTGCCCGCACCGCCCAAAGTCGTTGCCTGTTCTGTGGTGCGACAAATCACCGCAACCAACATGGCATAACCCAGCGCCGCCACACTCAAAGACGAGGACATCAGCAACAAACCCGTTATAGAATTACCCAAGGTCAATTGATCCCCCCCCAGCAAAGGCACCACATTAACCCCCACCAACAGCATCAATACCACCTGAATCTGGTTGATGAAAAAATAGGGAATGATTTTCCCTGCGATTAACTTCCAACTAGCAACAGGGATGGTTCGAATGCGGCGTAAAGTGCCAAGCTGACGCTCATTGATCAAAGTATTGGCCAATGGCACCACCACAAAAAACATAGAGAAAACCAACCATGCGGGTACGTTTTGCTGCACCGACGTGGGTATTTTTGCAATTTCATTAGACTGGTAACTAGAACGTACCGAAACTAACTCGCTGTTCATGGCGCCGCTTTTTTCTAGTAAATTAGCCCCTTCTAGCTCAGGAGAAGATTGCTCTAAACTTTCTAACAGTAAACGAATTTTCTGTTGTGCGACAGCTTGCCTGAGCATTGCCACAAACAGTTGCGTTATTTCCTGACTTACGCCGGGGGCGACAAGCACTTCCGCAACGACTTCATCCGCGTTGGTAAACGCTTGCTCTGGTACCCGCAGTAAAAAACTGTAGCGATCATTACGCACAGCCTGCTCCACACTTTCCTTTAATGCCCCCTGCGGCAATGAACCCATTTCAGCTACATTGATCAGATTAAACTGCTTATTTTCCATCAGGCTGGCTAGCATCTCTGTGCTAATTTCAGACGTCGTTAGATTCTCTACCAAGACGTCAACCTGCACCCCTGAGCGACGATCAAAATCCGCCTTCATTGCCAGTGACATAATCAGAATAAATATTACCGGCATCACAAACAGCAGTAACAAACCGTGAAGATCGCGATACAGCAATTGCAGCTCTTTACGAATAATAGCGAGTAATTGCACAGTTACTGCCTCAACTCAGGGTGAGTTACCCGCAAATAGGTTTCTTCCAATTTGTTACTACCCATATGCAATTGTCCGATATCAATCCCCAGCAGTTCCAGCTCCACCAACATTTGTGAAAATGGCAGCTGCTCAGCAGGTTCTAACGTGAGATGCTCACCATCCCAATGACAGACTAGCTTCTCTGCCAACGCCGCCAACACCTCAGCATCAGGCACATTAATAGGGGTAACCACCATCTGCCGACCACCTTGTAATAAGTTACTCATAGGCTCCTGTAGCAATACTCGGCCATGATCAATAATCGCCACCTCGTCACAAAGCTGTTCTACCTCTTCCATATAGTGAGAAGTATAAATAATCGTCATTCCGCTATTTTTTAGCTGCTTAATCGACTCCAAAATAAAATTCCTCGACTGCGCATCAATACCCACAGTGGGTTCATCTAAATATAGAATTTTCGGATTATTCAATAAGCCTAAAGCAATATTCAAACGCCGCTTAATACCACCTGAATAGTTGCACGCCCGCTGATCCAGAACAGCAGCTAAACCACAGACTTCAACGCAAAACTCCATGCGCGCGGTAAATTCCAGTTCAGGAATTTGGTACAAACCGGCAAAAAACTGAAGGTTCTCTCGACCGGTCAATGCCGGGTAAAAAGCGTAGTCCTGAGGCACTAAACCTGACATATATTTGATCTGCTGCGCTTCACGGGGAAAGCTAAAACCGCCAACGTGAATGACACCCTGCTGAGGAGCCAATACACCCGTCAATAATGAAATTAACGTAGTCTTACCGGCACCATTAGGACCCAGCAGACCAAAACAACAGCCTTCAGGAATGGTCAGGTGAATATCATTTAAGGCCGGGGTATCGGCACCAGTATAGTGGTGGTGAATCCCTTCTACACGCACCATGGGTGTTGGGGAATCAGTACCTGGATTCACTTTATTGTCAGCAAGATGTTCATCTGGCAATGTTTTGTACCTGTTTTTAAAAGTTATGAATTGCGCAATGAATAGTCAGATGAGTTACTACTGATAAACAGGAAAAACCTGTACCACCCTCTATTGCTTAATGCCCCATAGCATCTTTGCTGCTAGCAGTAAGGTATCAACGGCATCCCTATATAAATGTTAAGCCACCGCAAGACCGGGATTTTATAGTATAAGTAGTGATATGCAAGCGCATATCCCCTCCCCCAAGCCTACTGCAACAGTCTATACGAAGGTAAGCGATTACGCCTGGGCACAGTAAGCAACACCGCAAAACTGGCTACGTCTTTAGAACCTTAACGTACGGCAGCAAACTCCTGCTATAACACGGGCGTAAAATCACTATTCGCTAGGCGAAAGTAGGGCTTGACGTGTAGAATAGGGCGCTGCTTTGCGGATATATGCTGAAAACTGCAAACACTCAAAAAGATTTATTGAAGATGAAAAATAACCGTTAGATGGGCTCGTTTATATAATGAAAAGCGTTTTAGTCACGGGCTCCAGTCGTGGTATTGGTAAAGCCATTGCTCTACATTTAAGCCAGCAAGGTTTCGAAATTGTGTTGCACTGCCGCTCGCAGTACCAGGCTGCCGAAGAAGTTCTGGCAATTATTAAAGCGGCAGGAGGTTGTGGCAGGGTTTTACAGTTTGATATTGCCAATCGTCAACAGACCGCAACTGTTTTGAACGCCGATATCGAAGAGCACGGCGTTTATTATGGCGTAGTTTGCAATGCAGGCATCTCCGCGGACAATGCCTTCCCCGCCCTCAGCGAAGATGACTGGGACAGCGTCATCCCTGTCTCTTATACACATCT
>DRHD01000358.1 GCA_011049795.1 Porticoccus sp. | reverse complement strand
TGGTTATGGTGATGGCCCCCCGCCCAAGGATATCGACGTTAGTAGCCTTCCGGACGCGGTGCCCAAGGTGGAACCTATTACCAGGGCGGGCAACAAGAGCCCTTATACGGTGCTGGGTAAGACCTACGAACTATTGCCTACCAGTCGGGGCTACCGAGAGCGTGGCGTGGCTTCCTGGTACGGTAATAAGTTTCATGGTCGAAAAACCTCTAATGGTGAAATTTATAGCATGTACGGCATGACGGCGGCCCATAAAACCCTGCCAATTCCCAGCTATGTTCGCGTGACTAATCTGGCAAATAATCGAAGTGTTATTGTACGAGTCAATGACCGCGGGCCTTTTCACGGGGCACGGATCATCGACCTTTCTTACGCTGCGGCCAAGAAACTGGATTATTCAGCGAAGGGTACCGCTACCGTTGAAGTGGTCGCGATTGACCCTCGTGAGTACCAAAAAAATACCGTGGAACAATCCCGTATCAATGAGGGGCCCATTAATGAAGCTCCAGTGGTCACCACAGGTAAGCAGCCAGCGGCTGGAAAGTTGGGTAATCAGTATCTTCAGGTGGGTGCGTTTAGTAACCAGGTTGCAGCAGTTGATTTATCAGAACATCTTCAGGGAATATCAGAATACCCTGTGGTGGTTCGTCAACCCCAAGAGCCTCAGTCTCTGTACAAAGTGTTAGTGGGCCCCGTGAATGATCAACTGAAATTATTTGATCTTCGTGATTTACTCAAGCAATCGGAGAATCTAAGCCCGTTTGTGGTCTATGAGTAACTTTACCTGAAAGGGTAAAGGGGGCATGTTAGAATTTGCCTTTGTTATTAGGTGCTTTTGTTTTAGCTACCATTAGTCATTAATTCACAAACATTAATTCACCGTCATCAACTCATGAGAAAAATCGGTTTATTATGCTGAAAAAAATCCTTTCTGCTGGCGCACTGTTGATCCTGTTCATCGGAGCCACAGTGACTCACGCCAAGGTTCTTATTCCAGCACCACCCCAGCTGGCTGCCAGTGCCTGGATTCTGATGGATGCCAACACCGGAAAAGTTCTGGTTGAGCACAATGCTGACGAGCAATTGCCTCCAGCGAGCCTCACCAAAATGATGACCAGTTACATTGTTGCCAGTGAGCTTAGTAGCGGAAAAGTCAGCGAACAGGATCAAGTGCCGATTAGTGTCACAGCTTGGAAAATGGGTGGCTCAAAAATGTTTGTTCGCGAAGGTACCAAAGTACCTTTGATCGATTTATTACGTGGTGTTGTTATCCAGTCGGGTAATGATGCATCCGTGGCTCTGGCTGAATACCTGGCAGGTAGTGAAGGTGCATTTGCTGATGTGATGAATCAGCAGGCAGCGTTATTGGGTATGGCAGGCACGAACTATCACAACGCTACGGGTTGGCCCGCAGAAGGCCACCTGACGACAGCGCGAGACCTATCGTTATTGGCGCGTGCTTTGATTCAGGATTACCCCAAACATTACGGTATCTACTCTGAAAAATATTTTGAATATAATAGTATCAATCAGCCCAACCGCAACCGTTTGTTGTGGCGTGATAGCTCTGTGGATGGCCTAAAAACAGGCCACACAGAAGCAGCGGGTTATTGTTTGGTCACTTCGGCGGTACGTAAAGGAATGCGGCTTATCTCTGTAGTCATGGGTGCCAGTAGCGATGAGGCCAGGGCGCGAGAGTCACAAAAACTACTGGCCTTCGGGTTTCGTTATTTCGAAACCGGGAAAGTTTATTCTGCTGGCGATACCATTCAGGAAAATGCCCGGGTTTGGTACGGTGTGGAGGACAGAGTCAACTTAGTTGTACTCGAGGATGTGTATGTGACGATTCCTCGTGGTGCCAAGGATGAGCTGGATGCCAAAATTCTGGTGGATGAGACCATCGAAGCACCGCTGACCGAGAATCAGGAATTGGGCCGGCTGTCTGTGAGTTATGAGGGAGAACAGCTGCTTGATTTACCCTTGGTTGCTGATCACCCCATAGAAGAGGCTGGTTTTTTTGCCCGTCTGTGGGATGCCATATCAAAGTTTTTCTATGGTCTATTTAACTGATGAGTGATCCTGAAGCCCCCAAGATTGAATTTCCCTGTGACTACCCCATTAAGGTGTTGGGCAAGGCGGGGGCTGAACTACACGCTTTGGTGATAGAGGTCATGGAGTGTCATGCTCCCGGTTTTGATCAAGCCAGAATTACTGTGCGGGATAGTCGCAATGGTACTTTTCAGGCCATCACTGTCACCATTACGGCCACTGGTGAGAGCCAGTTACAGGCGCTATTTGATGACCTGAAGGTTAGTCCTCTGGTCCAAATGGTTTTGTAAGCTGCCGGTATGGGACAAGCCCCCGATCTACCATTAATTGTCCGCTATTTAGGCTGTCGCCAATACCTCGATACTTTTGGGGCTATGAAAGCCCTCACTGCCGAACGAAATGACAAGACCTCTGACGAAATCTGGTTGCTGGAACATGAACCTGTCTTTACCCAGGGACAGGCGGGGAAAGAAGAATATATTCTGACACCGGGTGATATCCCCGTGGTGAAAAGTGATCGTGGCGGCCATGTTACTTACCATGGTCCGGGCCAAATCACCGGTTACCTGTTAATAGACCTGAAGCGCCTAGGGTTGGGGGTGAGAGATATGGTCACCCTGATCGAGGAATCCTTAGTAGAAACCTTGGACCACTGGGGTATCAATGCTACGCCACGCCCTGATGCTCCGGGTGTCTATGTGACCAGTCCCGAGATAGCCAGGGGTAGCAAAATAGCCTCTCTGGGGCTAAGAGTGCGCCGTGGTTGCAGCTACCATGGTCTCAATTTCAATATTGATATGGATCTCAGCCCATGGTCAAGGATTAACCCCTGCGGGCTAGGGGTTAAGGTGACTCAAATGAAAGACCTGTTGGACACGCCAGTGTCTTTGAACGAGGTGGCTGAATACCTCGCCAATATCCTGACTAAAAAGC
>DRHD01000357.1 GCA_011049795.1 Porticoccus sp. | reverse complement strand
GGTATGGGTTGGATTCCTATCATTGCCATGTGCTTTTCGGCCATTATTCATACTCCCGCGGCAAGTGTTTATGCCAATTACGCCTCGTCTGCCCGCACCGAAAGAATGCTCATACCCGCCTTTATCTTGGCCGGATTATTGGGTGCTTGCATGCCCTTTTTGGCTGGCGTTATTGGTATAGAAGCGGTCGCCAAATACGGTGCAAGCTCTAGTTTAAAAGGCTTTACTAGTATCACCCTGCTGGCCACCGACACCGGCGCATTGCTGGGCGGACTCGCGGTGGCCGCTGTTTTAGCCGCACTGATCTCCTCAGCTAGCCCCATATTGCTCGGGGGTGCCACCATGGTGGTCAATGATTGGATGCCTGGATCCGAAAACATGTCCTCAGACCGCAAGCTCAAAACCTACCGAGTGACGGCCGTGCTCTACGGCAGCATTGCAGCCTTGACCGCCTATTTCGTTAACTTCTCCTCAATTATGCAAATCTTGCTGGTGGGCTTTGCCATGGTCGTGCCACCGGCCATTGCTATTTCCTTCGTTATTTATTGGCGCCGCACCACCGAGCAAGGCGTGTTCTGGGGCATGGGCTGGGGCTATGGCACCGGTCTGGTGGCCTGGATCTGTAACACTTGGTTCGACCTGGGGCCCGCGCCCGCCTACCTAACTACAGTGGTGCCCCTGCTAGTGATACCACTGGTTTCGCTGCTAACCAAGGCAGAATTGAGCCGAGCAGATGATTTTTATCGACAACTTAAGTCTGCCCCTGAACCAATGTAATTGCTGCCGCCCAAGGCGGTGTTGACATGCCGTCGGTGAATTGAAAAAACGGAGCAACCTTTAACTGGACATGCCATAGGCATCGCTAAATTGATTGTTGATGATAGAGTGGCCGCCGAGGCGTTTTATAGAGAAATCTTTGATGTAACACCCAGGGCGTATTATAAAACAGACATCTATGACGAAGTGATTGTTGACTATGATGGCGGCCCATTCCATGCTTATTATCAGCCACTAAATGAAGAATCGGCTCCCAAAAGCCTATTTCCCCAAACCACAATTTACACTTCAAAATTTGACGAGGTTTTGGCCAAAATTGTAAAGCGTGGTCTGGGTTATCGAGAAATTGACACCCATACAGAGGGGCTACGCATCATCATAGCTAAAGACCCATCGGGGAATGCTATAGAAATCATTAATCGCTAACGACATAAGATAGTGCAATGTTTTCTAACAAGCCAGTGTTGTTGGCACCCAAGGGGGCTAACTAAGCGCTGTTTCTAGTGCTCGAATCAATTGATGTAAGTCTATGGGTTTTGATAGCACACCGTTCATTCCCGCCGCCATGAAGTCTTGTCGCGCTGACTGCGTCGAGGTTGCTGTTAAGCCATATATGGGCATTCCAATCGTGTTTTCTTGTCTTTCTCCTTCCCTTATTTTTCTTGTTGCCTCTACTCCGTCCATTACGGGCATATTAATATCCATCAGAATCATATCAAAGTCATTCTCGCCTAGCCGCTTCAGTGCCTCCTCGCCATTTTCTGCCAACACGGGGTCTATGCCAAGTCGTTTTAAGTAGCCTTTGATGACCATTTGATTAACAAGATTATCTTCAGCAACTAAAACCTGTAGGTTTACCAATGAGCGCGCGGACGGAAGATTGACGGCATTACCTTCTAGCTCGGAAGGCATACCTATCACTTCCATGAGGGGGAAATTAAAATTGAAAGTGGAGCCCTCACTTGGGACGCTTGTTAAGCCTATATCACCCCCCATCAGCGCCACCATTTTTCTACTGATGGCTAAGCCCAGCCCGGTACCACCATATTTCCTCGCTGTTGAAATTGAAGCCTGCTGATACTCTTCGAACAGCAACCGTTGCTGGTCGTCATTCAAACCAATGCCTGTATCTATTACTGAGACGAGTACATGAGGTCGATTGTTTTTACTAATTGACGTCACCTTAAGTGTTATTGACCCAGCGTCCGTAAATTTAAAAGCGTTAGATAAAAAATTGTTGATTACTTGCTTTATTCGTACTGAGTCTCCCATTAAATTTTCTGGACAACTGTCACTATAAGCAACGATGAATTCCAAACCATTTTTACCCTTCTTACGAAGTTTGAAAGGCATCACCAATTCATCGCAAAGTTTGTGAAAGTTAAATTCTATCGTTTCCAATTCTAGCTTGTTGGCCGATAATTTTTCGAAATTTAAAATGTCACCAACTATATCCAGCAATTGCGTGCCAGAAGCGCTAATAATATCTACATACTCACGCTGCGTAAAATCTAGCGTAGTTTCTTTCAGCAAATCAACAATTCCAATGACCCCGCTCATTGGGGTGCGCAATTCGTGTGTCATTGTTGACAAAAACTGAGATTTGGCTTCGGTGGCATTTTCCGCCTGCTCCTTTGCCAACTTAAAATCTAGGGTTCGCTCTTCAACTGTTTTCTCGAGTTTTGATTGATGTTCAGTCAGTCGCTGATTACTCTCGAAAAGGAGAGTCGACTTTCCTCTCAGGTCTTCATCTCGTTTGTCTAATTGCTCGATAAGAGTAGTAAAGGCATCACCTAACTGATGCATTTCATCTCCCTTATTGTATTCCGGAAGATTAAATTGGTGGCTCTCCAAAATTTCCCCGATTCTGACTATACCGGCACTTATCGGATTGCTAATCGATTTCGATATAGTCCAACTAAGGGCACCAAAAACGCCAGCGACCAACAATAATAGGGGTAGT
>DRHD01000356.1 GCA_011049795.1 Porticoccus sp. | reverse complement strand
CATTGGAGAGGTCAGTGATCTCTGTGATGTTAAGCCACACGTGCTTAGATATTGGGAGCAGGAGTTCCCCAATCTCAGCCCGGTCTAAATGTCACCACACGTCTGGCAGAAATGGGGATTTCCTCTCCCGTTTTAGGGTTTCGACCTGGACGGGTATTTTTATCGCGCAGTTCAAAATTACCAAAACCGGACAATTTAACCTGCTCGTTAGTCTCCAAAGCAGACCGTATTTCCTCAAAAAAGGATTCCACGATTTCCTTGGCTTCCCGTTTATTCAAACCAAGCTCATCAAAGAGCATTTCGGCAAGATCGGCTTTTGTGAGTGCTGACATGTCTAACTTAACCCCTAAGGCTCGCTGAATACTGTTTTTCTAATGCTTTTAACACAGATTCCACAGCGGCATTAATTTCATCTTCAGCAAGCGTGCGCGAACTGTTCCTAAAGGTCAACCCTAAAGCAACACTTTTTCTATTGTTTTCAATACCTTTCCCTTGATAGACATCAAATACCTTTAAGTCTACAAATTGCTCTCCTGCATTCTGGCGAACAGTACTACACAGGTCGTCAGCAGAAATATTCTCATCAACAATAATCGCCAGATCACGGCGTACCTCTGGAAACTTACTAACCCCTTTGAAAAAGGGAAGCTCGCCTTCAAGCACCTGACTCAACTGCATCTCAAAGACAAATACCGGCTGACTCAAGTCCAGAGCCTTCTGTACTCGGGGATGTATCTGTCCTAGGTAACCCACCAACACTCCATTTCTCTCGATCCGAGCACACTGACCGGGATGTAACGCAGGGTGTTCAGCAGAGACGAAGTTATATTGCTCATGAGTGTGTCCAAGCTGTAACAATGCCTCGACATCCGCTTTGATGTCGAAGAAGTCCACCTCTTCCTGGTTATCTACCCAGCGCTCGGGGGCTCTACTACCCGTAATAGCACCAGCAATCATTGATTCCTGAAGGAGCGAACCATCACTCTCGGGCACAAAACTAAGACCAGTCTCAAACAACCGCACTCGGCTTTGCTGCCTATTAAGATTGTAACGAACAGCTGGCAATAACCCTGACCAGAGCGTGGTTCTCATCACGGACATATCACTGGCAATGGGGTTAGTCAGTGGAAGCGCATCCAAACCGGGAGCCAGTTGTTGTTGAACAGCAGGGTCTACAAAACAGTAGGTAATCGCTTCATGATAACCGCGAGCAATTAATTGCTGCCGTAACACAGGTAACCCCTGACGGGTTTCAGGGATACCCTCGATGGGCAATGCAGCAGCAATGGTGGCAGTAGGCAGTCGATTATAGCCGTAGATTCGGGCAACCTCTTCAATCAGGTCTGCCTCAATCTCGATATCAAAGCGCCAACTAGGCACTTTACAGGTCCAGCCCTGCTCATCGGCTTTCAGAATGGTCAAACCCAATCGCTGCAAAATATCTGTCACCAAATGACTCTCAAGCATCAACCCCAGCTGCTGTTGAAGGCGAGCTACCGTCAATGTCACGTCGGATACTTGGGGCAGGTGTTGTTGCGCCTCAACCATAGTGACGGGCCCAGCCTCACCACCGACAATGTCCAACAACAGTCTAGTCGCGCGTTCTACCGCAATCTCCTGTAACAGAGGATCTACACCACGCTCAAAGCGGTGAGAAGAATCTGTATGCATACCGTAAGCACGAGAGCGGCCCGCAATGGCAATCGGGGTGAAGAAGGCGCTTTCGAGAAAAATATCACGGGTATCGCTACCCACGGCAGTCTCTTTACCACCCATGATACCGGCCATGGCTAGCGCTTTTTGCTGATCTGCGATGACCAACGTATCAGTGTTGAGGGTCACATCAGAACCATCCAGCAGGTGTAATGTCTCGCCCTGCTCGGCCATCCGTACAACGATTCCACCCTCAAGCTTGGCAAAATCAAAGGCATGCATGGGTTGCCCCAGCTCTAGCATCACAAAGTTGGTCACATCGACAACCGGATCAATACTTCGAACACCACTGCGACGCAGCTTCTCTTGTAGCCACATCGGTGACTCGGCAGCTACGTTGATATTTCGGATCACTCGGCCCACATAACGTGGGCAAGCTTCTGGTGCACGCAATTCAACATTGAGACTATCGCTGATCTCAGCCTCAACCGGGTCACAGCACTGCTCGTTAACCGGTAGCTGATTTATCACCCCAGTGTCACGGGCCAAACCACGAATACTCAGGCAGTCGCCTCTGTTAGGTGTTAAATCCACCTCGATAATCTGGTCATCCAGGCTTAGATACTCACGTATATCTGCACCCACGGGCGCATCAACGGGTAGCTCCCACAATCCGTCAGAAGCCTCACCCAACCCCAGCTCTTCCTCAGCACACAGCATGCCGAATGACTCTACGTCTCTCAGCTTAGCCTTACTGATGTTAAAATCGCCAGGCAATTTGGCGCCTACGGTAGCAAAAGGAATTTTCAGTCCTTCGCGTGCATTGGGCGCACCACAAACCACCTGAACCAAATCCTCATTGCCACCGGCTACCTGACAGACTTGCAGCTTGTCAGCATTGGGGTGTTGTTCTACGGAGACAATCTGACCAACGACTACACCACTAAAGTCCGGAGCCACTGGCTCAACAGCATCCACTTCAAGGCCAGCCATCGTTAACTGGGCAACCAGTTCGGTGGTATCAATCGCTGGAGTTACCCACTCCCGCAACCAGGATTCACTGAATTTCATGTCTTAATCACTCACAAATATATTCTATTATTTACTTTAATAAATACTTGTAACTATTTGTTTTAAATCTATTTAAAGTCTGACTTAGAACTGTTTTAAAAACTGCATATCGTTATCAAAAAACAGTCTCAGATCATTAACGCCATAACGGAGCATGGCTAATCGCTCAACCCCCATACCAAAGGCAAAGCCACTGTATTTACTGGCATCCACATCACAGTGAGCAAAGACATTGGGATGCACCATCCCACAACCCATCACTTCCAGCCAGCCAGTATTTTTACAGATACGACAACCCTTACCCCGGCAATGGGTGCACTGAATATCAACCTCGGCAGAGGGCTCAGTGAATGGGTTGTGGGATGGTGCATCCCAATGTCTTTGCTCACTGT
>DRHD01000355.1 GCA_011049795.1 Porticoccus sp. | reverse complement strand
TTGCTGTTCGCCGCCGGAGAGCTGTTCGGGGAATTGATCGAGTTTATTAGCCAGGCCGACTTGCTTTAGTTGGTCTAGAACGCGTGATTTTTGATCGATAATGTTATTTAATTCGAGAGGCAGGCAGCAGTTTTCTGCTACGGTTAGGGTTGGTATCAAATTAAAAAATTGAAAAATAAAACCGATCGAGCGTCGCCTAAGCAGCGTTCTTTGTTGTTCATTCAGCATGCCCAGCGTTTGCTTGGCCAGTACAATACTCCCTTCATCGGGGTCGTCCAGCCCGGCAATCAGGTTAAGGAGTGTGGTTTTTCCGCAGCCGCTGGGGCCGGTGATGGCGACTATCTCTCCTGCGGATAATTGCATGGATAAGTCATTAAGTACGGTTTGAGTACCGTAAGTTTTACTTAGATTTTGAATGCTAAGCAGTGGCTCCGCTGGCGAGAGGGGGGTGGCTGGACTAGCCATTAGCTTATTTTTTGATCGTAGCGCTGGCTTAAAATATCGTAGAACTGTTCTCGCATCTGCGAGACTTCTTTCTTGATCTGCTTGGCTTCATCCACATTGGAGTAACGGCCGGGATACACTTGTTTACGATATTGCGCCATTTTGGTGGTGTAGAGTTTCAGTGCTTTTTCCAGTTTTTGCTCCCCTAGCAGTAATAACTTGGATTCAGCGATGGATACCTCCTCATAGACCTCTACCAGCTGTGCGCTGAGACTTTCCAGTTCGCGTTCTTGTTTAGGGGACATCCGCTCCACCTTGGGGCCTATTTCATTGACCAGGGATGAATATTTACTGAACACATGGCTGACTTTACCGGTGTGTTGAGCGACTTGTTCCAGTAAGCCAATGCGGCGCATGGCGTTGGCTTGCTGCTGCTGCTGGAGTTTATCTTTCATGGTATAAAACGCTGCAGCGCCGCCGAAGCTTAGACCCAGAGCGAAGGTGATGATGCTGCCAATAATGTCGAAGTTATCCATAATGAGATGTTTGAATCGCCGTTGTTGTTATTGATAATGTATTGGAAGGCGCTAGCCCCCGCTGAGTTTGACGGTGTAACCCTTGAGCTGCAAGACTTCTTGCAGGATTTTTCGCTGGTCGCCCTGGATTTCAATCACGCCTTCTTTGATCGCGCCGCCGGTACTGCAGCGTTGTTTTAATTCTTTGGCCAGCTTCTTCAGTTCGGCCTGCGCCAGTGGCAAACCGGTGATCAAGGTGACTCCCTTGCCCTTGCGGCCTTTCGTCTCTCGTTGCAAACGAACAACCCCGTCCCCCATGACTTGCTGCTGTCGCTGTTGTTTACACTGACAATCGGCTAAGGGCTGATTGCATTCTGGGCAGTGCCTGCCCTGATCAGTGGAATAGACCACTCGGTTCATAATAGAGTCCTGTTGATTTCTAGGCGGGGTGATTATAATGGTGGACATACTTCCGCAGCAATTTATTCTGGGGTGTCTTGCTTAACCATTACTGTGCAATGACAACATTGGGCAGTGAATATTAGGAATCTACATTGTGGCAGATAATGACGAAATGGACTGGGTTAAACAACAGTTTATCGATTTGCAGAGCCAGCTTGCGTTTCAAGAGGATACCATCCAGGCATTGAATGAGGTGGTAACCAGGCAGCAGCAGCAAATCAATAATCTCGACGAGTTGTGCAGAAACCAGAAGTCCCAGATGGAGCTGATGAACAGTGAAATGGGAAAAGAGGCTTTGGACGAGAAACCACCTCACTATTGATGCTTGTGAGGGCATAGTGGTCTACACTACGGAGATGTTGGATAGGATATTCATAATAACACCAACCATATATTGATTAATTTTTCTGGGGGGCAGACGAGTAGGGTCTAAAGGCTAGGAGAGTAGAGTCTTCTTATCTGTTGCGAACAGCAGTTTATCAATTGTCGCAACATCTACCCTGAGCGTGCATTAAATGTCGAATATTGACTTAGACGAGGATGTTAGAGACGCAATACAGGAAGTTACCAACGTCGCAGTGGGTGAGGCGGCGGATAAAATCGCCCGTAGTTTCTCCACCTTTGTTAATATCCCCATCCCTCGAGTCCATCTGTTAGATGCTGCTGATGTCACCATGGCCTTAACCGCTATTGAGGCCAGCGCAAGAGTGACCGCGGTTACCCAGCCCTTTTTTGGCAGCGGTATTAGTGGTGAGGCGCTGTTGATGTTCACTGATGCCAGTATGGGTGAGCTATCACAGTTGATGGGCTATCAGGTCACCACTGATGACCATCAGCAGGTTGAGCTGGTGCTGGAGATGGCTTCGCTGCTAAATGGCTCCTGTATTCATGGAATCTGCTCCCAGCTTGATATTAGTGTGTTGCTAAAGCATCCAGAACTTTTGGGGCAGCATACCTCTCTCAATGATATTCTTAGTGAGTCGGTATTTCCTTGGGATCAAACCTTGGCGATAGAGTTAAACTATGCTTTTGAAGACTATAGTATTACCTGTGACTTAATTATTTTATTTCATGAAAGTTCACTGCCCTCACTGTTTCGACAGGTGAATTTTTTATTAGACTAGGAATAGTTGATGGCCTCTATGGAAGCACCCAATTTTCAAGATTTACATTGGTTACTGGATATTATCCAGAGCACAGATATTGGTATCGTGGTACTGGATAAAAATTTCAATGTAGAAATTTATAATCGGTTTATGCAGGTTCATAGTGGCATCGGTCCCGAAGAGGCCATCGAGGCCAGTATTTTTGATTTATTTCCTTACCTTGAGGATGAGTGGTTCAAGCGCCGGGTCAATACTGTTTTTGAATTAGGCATTCCGGTTTATACCACCTGGGAGCAGCGTGATAATGTGTTTGATTTTGCGCTGAAACTTCCCATTCATCATGAAACTAAAACGATGTTTCAGAATACCACGTTTGTACCCTTGCACTCGGCGGTTGATCAGGTCGAGAAGGTTGGTATTGTTGTTTACGATGTGACCGATAGTGCGGTCAGTCGTGGTAAGTTGGAGCAGGCCAAGGATGAATTACTGGTTTTGAGCCGTACCGATAAATTGACCACCCTGTGGAACCGTGGTTATTGGGAAGAACGCCTTATTGAGGAGTTTCGGCGTAACCAAAGAAGTAAAAATGAGGTTTCGTTGGTTATGTTTGATATTGATCATTTTAAAAACATTAATGATACTTACGGTCATGTAGTGGGGGATGATGCCATCCGCATGGTGGCTAAGTTAATGCTGGAAAATTCACGTGAAATAGATATTTGCGGCCGCTACGGGGGCGAAGAGTTTGTTGCGCTGCTGCCTGATACCGGCTTGGAAGGTGCTTGTATTTATAGCGAGCGTCTACGTAAAAGCATAGAGGGAACCACGGTCCACTCTCAAGGTGAGTCGGTAAATTTCACCATCAGTATAGGCATTGCCTTATTGGATGAGCAAACCAAATTTCCTACCGACTGGATTCTTAATGCTGACAAAGCACTTTATGCCTCAAAAGAAGGTGGTAGGAATCTGACTAATATATTTGGCGGTGGCCCCGTCCCCCAGGATGGGTGATCGCTGTTAAAGGCGTAAAATGTTTGCTTGTAGGTCGGGTTTTAACCCGACAGTAGGTTCACGATAACGCAGTAATTGTCGGGTTAAAACCCGACCTACAGTAGATTGTCGCTTTAACCTAACAGAAATCGACCAATGGGGTTGCGCCAGAGAAAGTTCATAAACTTTTTCATACCCTCAATTTTTTTGGCCGTATGGGGATAACCCGCTGCCAAATTATCGCCTTTGCCAAAACGATCTATCACGATAGGCATAGCATGACAGTAACCTCTTACCCCCGCTTCGCCATTGACCTGACCAACGCCAGAACTTTTTACGCCTCCGAACGGTGCTTCAGCGGTACCGTAAGTCACGGCCATATCATTAAGGCAAACAGAGCCGGTATCAATGCGTTGGGCGATATCAAATGCCTTGTTACTGTCTTTACTCCACACGTTGCCATTTAACCCATAAGGAGAGTCGTTAGCCAGGGTAATAGCTTCTTCAACATTTTTTACTTTTTGAATACAGAGGATGGGGCCAAAGGTTTCTTCCTGCATGATTTTCATCTCGTGTTTAACGTCAATCATGACCGTAGGTTCGAAATATAAACCTGCAAGAGCTTCATTGCGTTTACCACCCACTACCGCTTTGGCGCCATTGGCCAGAGCATCAGCAACATGATCTTCAATAATTGTCATCTGCCGATCCCAAAATACCGCACCCACATCTTCTTCCATACCGTGTTGCGGGCCTTGCTTTAATTCTTTGGCAAGCTCTGTGACCTTGGCAAGAAATTCATCGTAGACTTCTTCTTCAACATAAATTCGCTCGGTACCGCAGCAGTAGTGACCGCTATTCATACAAGAGCCAATTAATGCGCCGGCAGCGGCACGGGTGATATTGGCATCATTGCAGACGATCATGGCGTCATTACCGCCTAGTTCCAGCGTACAAGGGACCAGTTGGCGACCACAGGATTCAGCTACTTTACGGCCTGTGGCTACACTGCCAGTGAACGATACTTTATCGACACCGGATGCCACTAAATCGGCCCCGGTTTCACCGTCGCCCATCAGTACTTGTAAAACACCTTCCGGTAAACCCGCTTCGGCAAAAAGATCGGCGATCAGTTTGGTTGAGTAGGGGGTGACTTCCGAGCCCTTAATGACGACCGTATTACCGGCCATCATAGCTTGGACAGCGGGGTTGATACCGAGGATAAAAGGGCCGTTCCAAGGCACGATAATGGCGGCAACACCACGGGGTTTGTAGATGATTTTAATTTTCTTGGTCAGACCCAGCACACCGTGCCCTTTTATTTTTTCAGGCTTAAGCATTTTTTTGACATTTTTGGAGTAGAACTGTAGGGAGTCACAGGCGGCAAAAATTTCCATACTATAGGCATCGCCCAGCGCTTTACCGGTTTCCTTCACCACGGTATCAACGATGTGATCCTGTTTATCCAGTACCACTTGCAGCATCTTCTGCATATAGTCACCGCGCTGTTCAAAACTTAAAGCCCCATCTACCTCTATGCCTCAGAT
>DRHD01000354.1 GCA_011049795.1 Porticoccus sp. | reverse complement strand
CTATTGCTGGTCTGATGGTTACTACTGAAGCCATGGTAGCTGACTCGCCTGCTGAAGGTGGTGGTGCTGGAATGCCCGATATGGGTGGTATGGGTGGTATGGGCGGCATGATGTAAAAGCCTGTTCTACAAGCACCATAAAAAGCCCCGATAATTCGGGGCTTTTTATTTATGGGTGATTTGTGACAGAATCACTCACCAACAGGAATGTCTAAACCCTTTTTTTGCAGGGTTATAAGGTGTTTTGCCTGCAAAGGACTTGCTTTGGCCCTGAAGGGTTTATTGGTCACAACAACTTAACTATTACAAAAATAACATCTCGTTGCTAGGAGATAACTATGTCACTCGATTTCATTGATTTTTTAGTTCGCTGGGGGCACTTGCTGTTCGGAATTACCTGGATCGGCATTTTGTACTATTTCAACTTTATTCAAGGAGGCTATTTTAAACAGGCTAGCCCTGAAGGCTTGGCTGATGCCAAGGCTAAGCTGGCGCCAAGTGCGTTGTGGTGGTTCCGCTGGGGCGCCATGTTTACTTTCATCACCGGTGTTGTCCTGTTAATGGGCGTCAGTGGGCGAAATATGATGAATGATTACATCGCAGTGGGTACGCTTTTGGGTATCCTGATGTTCCTGAACGTGTGGTTGGTTATCTGGCCTGCTCAACAGATTGCTCTGGGTATGAAGGATGGTGATGGCCCTGCTGCCGGTGCGAAAGCATTGCTGGCCTCTCGCACCAATACTTTGTTCTCTGCGCCAATGGCGTTCTGTATGCTGGCTTCTCCGCACCTGGGTTACAGTGCTGATCATTTGGTATCTGCTAATGGTGGTGGCATGGGCTTATATGCAGCCGTTGCTATTGTTTTGGTATTGGAAGCAAACGCTCTGTTTGGTAAGCAAGGGCCGATGACAACCGTGAAAGGTGTGATTGTCTCTAGTTTGGTATTGACTGCCGTTTTGGTTGGGGCTCTATGCCTCTTGTAGTTGTGAGTAAAGCGTAAAAAAACCGGCCCATGGGCCGGTTTTTTTATGTCTATGGCGTATAATCTTTGACCTGTTTTTAAACACTAAACACGATCTTCCTGCAAAAATTGAAAAGGCTATTCTTAACTAAAGGCTTGACTGACCATGACCGATAAGGACTTTAATAGGCTTGATCCGATAGTACCTGAAAGTGACGAGCGTATTGGTCGGAGTGAAGGCCGTGGTGGCCGAATAGCTAAAGATCGAAAGCGAGCTACCTCTGATATGCCGCCTCGATCAGGAGGGGTCATTGGTGGATTTTGGAAAGTACTGGTGGTGATATTGTTACTTGGCTTGGGCGGGTTGGGTTATTTCTTTGTGCAGGTAACCGAGAACCTTGCCTTGTTACAAAGTCGATTTGATGATTTGGAATCAAAATTTGACTCTACAGATGAATCTCTCAACCAGTCAGGAACGGCACGCGGTATAAAACTGAAAAGCCATGACGAAACACTGGATAAGCACTGGTCTGAGATTAAGAAGTTGTGGGGCGTATCCAATGATCGAAATCGCAAGAAAATAGAAGCTCAGGAAAAAGCCATAAAAAGCCTGGAAGCCTCCAGAGCGGCACGTAAGAAGGACGTGGCTAACCTGACAGCTAAATTAACGAAGACTGGTAAGTCAGTGGATAGTATGGCCAGTGCTTCATTAGCAGCGAAGCTAGAAGTCAATGATATGGTGAATCAATCTCAGGAGTTGGTCGATCAGCTCAACAGTCTTAAGCAAAGTCTGAAGGCGTCTCAGTTGGATTTGCAGACCCGCGTCGCCGGTAATGAGGAGGCGATTAATGCGATTGATGCATACCGCCGCCAGGTTAATCGAGATATTCAGCAAATTAAACAACAGCTGGGTGCAATCCATGCGACCCAGTAACTCGTTCATTAATACATAGAGTTTGACCACGGAGAGAATAAATGACTGTAATTCAACAGGATGATTTGATTGATAGCGTTGCCGATGCGCTGCAGTTTATCTCCTATTACCATCCTGTAGATTTTATAAAGGCTTTACATGAAGCCTATGAACGGGAGGAGTCCAAGGCTGCCAAGGATGCAATGGCGCAAATACTGATTAATTCTCGGATGTGTGCCATGGGGCATCGACCGCTGTGTCAGGATACCGGCATTATCAATGTCTTTGTGAAAGTAGGCATGAATGTGCAGTGGCAAGGTGATATGAGTGTCACCGATATGATTAATGAGGGTGTACGTCGAGCTTATAAGCATCCCGATAACGTGCTTCGTGCGTCAGTATTGGCGGACCCTGATGGTGCTCGTAAGAATACCGGTGATAACACACCAGCCGTGATTAATTACGAGATTGTGCTTGGAGATACGGTAGAAGTAGATGTGGCCGCCAAAGGGGGTGGCTCGGAGGCTAAGTCCAAATTTGCCATGCTTAATCCATCCGATTCTGTCGTGGAGTGGGTACTTGAGCAGCTGCCTAAAATGGGGGCTGGCTGGTGTCCGCCCGGTATGCTGGGTATTGGTGTTGGTGGCACAGCGGAAAAAGCAATGTTGTTAGCCAAAGAATCATTGATGGATTCTATTGATATTCAGGAGCTACAAACACGTGGTGCCTCAAATCGTGCGGAGGAACTTCGTCTCGAGCTGTATGAAAAGGTGAATAATCTGGGTATAGGTGCTCAAGGGTTAGGGGGCTTAACCACTGTCCTGGATGTGAAAGTGAAAGACTTTCCCGCCCATGCTGCCAATAAGGCGGTGGCATTGATTCCCAACTGTGCTGCGACTCGCCATACACACTTTGTGCTTGATGGCTCAGGTTCCGCCAAACAGGTGCCACCAAGTCTGGATGACTGGCCAGACATTACCTGGGAAGTGGGCGATAGTGTACGTCGAGTCAATCTTGATACCGTGACCAGTGAGGATATTAAAGATTGGAAGCCGGGTGAAACCGTTCTTCTGTCAGGCAAGATGCTGACCGGTCGGGATGCTGCACATAAGCGAATGATCGATATGCTGGCGAATGGTGAGGAGCTTCCGGTAGATATGACAGGACGTTTCATCTATTACGTAGGCCCAGTTGACCCAGTGCGGGAAGAGGTTGTAGGACCGGCTGGACCTACCACCGCTACCCGTATGGACAAGTTTACTCGCACCATGCTGGAGCAAACAGGCTTGATTGGCATGATAGGTAAGGCCGAGCGTGGGCCCGTGGCTATTGAGGCGATCAAGGACAATGAGGCAGTTTATCTGATGGCTGTGGGCGGTGCTGCCTACCTAGTATCAAAAGCGATAACAGGAGCCAAAGTGGTGGCCTTTGAAGACTTGGGTATGGAAGCGATCTATGAGTTTGAGATTGTAGATATGCCGGTTACAGTGGCGGTGGACTCTAGGGGTGAATCTGTTCACCAAACGGGGCCCCAAATCTGGCGAGCAAAGATTGAAGAGCATGCATTAAAGCTTTAACCGTTAGATAAGTACTTGTTAGAAACCAGAAGTCTCTCTTCCGGTTTTTTGCTTTATTAAGTTGCGTGAGCATGGGGTCTCGACTACCTTCATAAAAGACCTTGTTTTGGGGCTAGCGGGTAAGAATTGATTGATATTTGAACAGTCAGCCCTAAGCAGAGCTGATTTTCATTAAGAAATTTAATTTTTGTAGTAAAAACAATGCAAAGAAAAGGAAAACTGCTTAGATATGTATTATTATTGCGGCAACTGCTAGATGCTAGATGGCGGTTAGGCGGGGAAGCCTGTAGTTTTTAAATAAAAATTGGGGAACATCATGAAAAAGTTACTTATAGCGGTTGGTGGTTTGATGCTGGCTGTGTCTATGTCTGCGCAGTCTCAAGAAGGATTGTATCTTGGGCCAAGCTTGAGTTATTACTATCTCGATAGTGATCGAGTGGTTAGCGGGCATGATGAAGCGGGTGTTCTGAGCTTCAATATTGGTTATCGATTTTTTAACGATTGGGCTCTTGAAGCGTCATACGGCAGTGACATAGCTGGTGAAGATATAGATATAGCACAGTTGAATGCCTACTATTGGTTTGGCGAGGACGACGGCGGCTGGCGCACTTATGCCGTTGGTGGTTATGCCTACTATGACCGTGAAGGCGAAAAGAACCTTCAGATAGAAGAAGAATACACTCATCAGCTCCAGGCTGGTTTGGGTATGTCTAACATGATCACTCCCCAGTGGGAGTTTCGTGGTGATGTACGGGTGTTAAATAAAATTCGTGGTGAAGGCAAAGGTAGTATGTGGGATGCCTCTGTTAACTTAGGCATGCGGTACTACTTTAACAAGCCTGTTGCCCCTGTAGTTGTAGTGCCAGTGCCAGTACGTGAGCCAGAAATGGAGCCAGAAACGCGCACTCTTACTATTAAACTCAATGTTGAGTTTGAATTCGACAAAGCAGATGTTCTCGCAGTCTATGGTGATGAGCTGGAAGCTGTAGCTAATGCCATGAAGGTTCACGAAGATATTACTTTGGAGCTGGAAGGTCACACGGATTCTCGTGGTGAGGAAGGCTATAACCAAGACTTGTCCCAGCGTCGTGTTGATGCAGTTAAAGCCAGGATCCATGAAGAGTACGGTATAGATGTTAGCCGTATTACTACTACGGGTTACGGCGAGAGTCGCCCAGTTGCTGATAATGACACTGACGAGGGCCGTGCCCGTAACCGTCGTGTTGTTGGTGAGATGACCTTTACCGAGGTAGTGAAATAAGCCCTGGGTAGATTTCTCATTACAAGCTATCGAAAACGGCGTCTTAGGACGCCGTTTTTTGTGGGTGTTTTTAATGACTGGGGCTACATAGAATCTAGGTATTAGAGCGAGTTATGGCTATGGCAAATACACTCTACTGGCACGATTACGAAACCTTTGGCATAGACCCCTCTCGTGACGGCCCTTCTCAGTTTGCTGGTATTCGTACAGATGAAAACCTGAATATTATCGGTGAGCCGCTCTCAATATACTGTCAGCCACCGACGGACCGACTCCCTTGGCCGCAAGCTTGCCTTGTCACGGGAATAACGCCACAGAGCGCCCAGCAAAAGGGTATACCCGAGCGAGAGTTTATTGAAAAAATTCACCGTGAATTATCTCTGCCTGGGACATGCGGGGTGGGATATAACAGCATTCGGTTTGATGATGAGGTGACCCGGTATAGTCTTTATCGCAATTTTTATGATCCCTATGAACGTGAGTGGAAGCATGGGAATTCTCGGTGGGACATTATTGATATGGTGCGGTTGGCTAGGGCCTTGAGACCCGAAGGTATCGAATGGCCCAACTATGAAGATGGGTCACCTT
>DRHD01000353.1 GCA_011049795.1 Porticoccus sp. | reverse complement strand
GAAAATATTGTTAGAGCATCAACCTATACACAAACTCAAAGATTACCGGCACTGGTTCGGTGTTAACCCGGTTTTCGGCGCCAGCAATAACGCTGTCATTTATCCGGCAACTCTCTCTAAACAAACCATCCCACAAGCCAACCCGGATTTGTACTTGGTACTTAAGCGGCATATTCGGGAATTGGCCGAGGCCGAAGTAGAGGAACAGCACTTAATCAATTTTGTTCGTAACAATATCAGCCGAGGTATCAACCAGGGCACTGCCACCCTTGAACATATCGCCGCTGAAATCAATATTGAAGCTCGCACCCTGCAACGCAGACTCAAACAGGAAGGAACCAGCTTCCAACAACTGGTAAATGAAGTACGGCTATCTCGGGGAAAATATTATTTAGAAAAAACTCGCCTTAGCATCACGGATATTGCGCTGGAATTAGGGTATGCGGAAGCCAGTGTTTTTGTCAGGGCCTTTAAACGGCTAACAAAATTGTCACCAAAGCAATATAGAAACCTGCATTAAACCGTAAAAGGTATCTACAAATTAACTTCATCGGATAACATAGAATTTGGCTATTCATTATCAAGCTACCGCACCGCCCCACTCTGACAACGCTCCCATTCTGAGATTTTGGTAATACTCAGCGCCAGCTTGATGCTACCCAAGATTCAACCACAGGTTAACAGTGGCAATTACTGCATTTAACACTAATTAACCCAACTAATAAGCTGCCAGCTATAAACCTATCGATTCACTAGCGTCGTTATCTTATGCGCACAACCAAATATTCAAGCGGCAGTTATTCGTTCGGAGCGGCGAATGTGTGACGAGGTTAATATGAACCAGGCCTATGGCTGGTTTTTTCAGCTAGGGCTGGAAGATACTATTCCTGATCATTCCAGCTTTTCTAAAAACCGTCATGGTCGCTTTAGAGAGTCTGATTTATTACGCATGGTATTTGATACAGTGGTGAAACGCTGTATCGAAGAAGAGTTAGTTACCCGCTGGTAGCTCACCCCTCATCAACGACGGTTAGAGAATTACGGTTGGAAAAAAGCGGACATTAACGCCTTTGTAACGGGCCGCGTTGTGGCGAAGCCACGCTTTTGGCGGTCCAGCCGCAGGCGATCATTGCACGTTTTGTTAGCAGTTTCACCGGCTGACTCGAAGCTCGTTGTCAGTGATTTTTACTTTACTTGGCACTTCAAAGTTTTCGAAGTCTCCTCCGTAGTTAAGATAACTATATTCAAGGCTTTTAATTGCTCTCCCAGCATACTCAAGAGGGGTTTTTCCTTTAAAAAGATCTATAAGCCACAGGCGTGCATCGTCCTGTTGTCATGCGCTAACTCCAGGGCCAAAGTATTCAGTTGATGCCTGATTGATAAAATCATAAGATCAAACCTTCGTTCGCGTCAATTTTCTAATCACCCTCATAAATCGGTAACGTAATGGGCATGTACGACGAATTCCAATTTGATGCTAACTATGATCAATTACCAGATAATTTGCCTCGTGATGGATGGCAGACCAAAGATTGGGATTGCGCGCTATCTATTTTCCGAGTATTAAAGGATGGGCGGGTATTGAGGGCGGGAAGCAAATTAACCAATGATGCAGATGCATTTTATTTTTCAGATAGGCTGACTGGATATTACTGCCTATACACTGATAAAAATGAGATTACTCTCGTTATAAACAATGGGTTTGTAGCAGAGTTATTGACTGGTGAGTGCATCACAGATATGGAAGTCGACCTGAACTGGCAACCATTTTTTCCAGAACATTAGGATTTGAACGCGTATTGACCCTACGTCTATTTCTTTTGTCTGACTGTAAGACAAGGGATGAAAAAGCGGGAAAGAATAGGGGCGCCCTCATGGCGCCCAGTTAACCAACTTCCTCCAACACCCACATTTTCGTACATTTGAAATCAAAAGGCTGTTTAACTGAAGGGAAGCGACTGCAGTGGGAACAACTAAGCTCTGATCTATGCAGCTTTTGGAGCGGGTTAGTTCAGATACAAACAAGGCCCCGAACGGAGCCTTGTTGCAAAGAGAGTTAAACGACTACTTTTTACGCTTTAGACCTACCAAACCAATGATTGCTGAACCAAATAGCCATGCTGCTGCAGGCACAGGTACCGCAGACCCAGGTACCGCAGACACACTTAAGGAATTAATTTGGAAGCTGCTGTCACCAAAAACCAATCGTTTCGGAGTGGAAACTGTAAACTGGCTAACCTCTTCCCCGGCGAAGTATGTCCACATAGAAAAACCATTAGAGTCGGCATTGTACTCATTGATAGTAATTACATTACCATCGTCATCAAGTATTAGCTCTGCCCGCTCATAGGTTAAGACCGGATCAAACCAACTGAGGGTCAGGCTTTCCAGCACCACTGACTCACTGAAAGTAAAGGTCAGGGTTTCCTGATTATCGCCAAGTAGATTATCCAGGAAAACACTATCGAAAAAGTCTGTCTTATTACCCAAGCCATAAAGGCCCTGAGTCAGGCTACCGTTATTGGCAGTAATATCGAGGGTGACGAGATGGCCGTTGCCAGGATCAAAGGTGTAT
>DRHD01000352.1 GCA_011049795.1 Porticoccus sp. | reverse complement strand
TCGCGCTTGTGCTTGCCCCTGTTATGTCACTGGCCCTTTCCGGCCAAGTGCTAGCAGAAGAAGCTCAGCGTTGGGCGATGAATATGCCTAAGGGGGTAACCTCTGTAAGTCACGCAATCTACGATATCCATATGATCATTTTCTGTCAGAATATCGTCTTACACAGAGTGTCCATGTCATGAATCAAACACACCGCCAAAAAGTTTTATCCATCGCTCTTCCTATGACGGCCGCCAGCATGAGCATCCCTCTTCTCGGCCTTGTAGACACCGCTATTCTTGGCCATTTAGCGCAAGCGCATTACCTTGGCGCAGTGGCTGCGGGCAGTAGTATTTTGACCATGATTTTTTGGCTTTTTGCCTTTCTTCGAATGGGCAGTACAGGGCTCACCGCACGCGCTTGGGGTGCAGATGATCATAGGCGGTGCCTAGAGCTACTTGCCCAGTCACTGGTACTGGCTGTACTGCTAGGCTCAATGCTGGTGATATTTCAGGCATCCTTACTCACAACAGTTCTCAATTTAATTAAGCCTTCCGATGAGGTTCGCATACTTGCTTTCGAGTACTGTCAAATACGAATTTTTGCTGCACCAGCTACCCTAGGCACCCTCTGCGCCATGGGCTGGCTTCTAGGATTGCAACGTGCCAAAGCCACATTACTGCTAGTTCTGCTGACGAATCTGGCTAACATTGGTTTGGATTTTCTGTTTATCGTTGGCTTGGACATGAACAGCAAAGGGGCTGCCTGGGCGTCTTTTACTGCTGAATTATTTGGTTTTGCATTGGCTTTAGTGTTGGTTGCTATGCAGTTGTCGAAGATGAATGGGTCGATTAATCGATCACATTTGTATCAGTGGCCTCGCTATCGAGAATTACTCAGGGTCAACCGCCATCTGTTTATCCGAACAGCATGTCTCGTATTTATCATGGTTTTTTTCACCGCTCAGGGTGCTCGACAGGGGGACAGTATCCTCGCGGCCAATGCCATTTTGATGCAATTGCTATTACTGGTGGCCTATACCCAGGACGGGTTTGCCCACGCCGCAGAATCACTCACTGGCCACGCCATCGGCATGAACAATCTCGACGAATTTTATACTACCTGCAAAGAGGTTACTTTTTGGGGATTCGGGATTTCCTGTGTAGCGACGGTGGCCTACCTCCTTTTCCCCAACAGTATTATTGCCATTTTTACCGACCTTCCCGAAGTGGCCACTGCAACCCGACATTACTGGCCATGGCTCACAGCCTTGCCTTTGGCAGGGCTACTCTGTTTTACCGCTGACGGCATTTTTATCGGCACTGGAAAAACCCGAGCAATGCAAGACACCATGTTACTGGCTGCCTTTGGCCTGTTCCTACCTCTCTGGTATTTTTCTCGGCCTCTGGGCAACCACGGCCTTTGGCTGTCCTACCTCAGCTTTCTCGCCATTCGAAGCCTACTCATGAGCGGCATGTTCATTCATTACAGCCGTCAGTCTCTTTGGGCTCCAAGCAAAACCTGACGACCAGGAACATAGCCTTCTTATGCAAAGATGTTCTTTGCCTTTTCGCTGTACTCAACTAGCTTTGGTGTATGGATACTGTCAACATTCGCCAAGCCATCGCCGCAGCTAGAGCTCACGAGAACACCACAAGCCAGTTAGCCCTACTACTAAAAGTTAGGGCCAACAGTCTTCACCATTCCGTTCAGCTGCCCCCACAAAACATTGTGCCAGCATTGCTCAACTTCATTATTCACTACATCGATCAGGTTCCTGAGTTTATTGATGCTGTCGATACCATCGCCGATGAATGCGACATAACAGACTATACCGAGCCAGTCATGTCAATTGCGAAGGAGTTCTTTATCCAGCCCCCCAGTTTGATTGAAGGGCATGAAGGGCTAAATGCTTTGATGGATGAATCCTATCTGGCTCACCGGTTGATTGAGGAGGTCAATGACCGCTTCATGTCCTGTTACAACACCCCCTTGGTGCCAATGGATATGACTCGCTCAAACCTCATTATCCACCACCTGATCGGAGAACCTTTTGCCAACCAGCTGGATCAGGCGGTGCACCTGATTACGGATAACTTACAGAGCCGCGACCTAGTATTTGTCCCGGATGCTTGTAAAGAAGATAGAAGCCACCGCTGGGCAAACGACCTGCAACGGTGGCCGTGCTTGGTTGATAACCTCTCGATCAATTTGCTACTGAACGGACAGTCTGCCCGAATCATAATTCACTAATTCGAGCTGCCTGGGTCAACCAGCCTAACCGGTTTTGTTTCATCCAGCTTTTCTTCCTCGGTAAGATTAACCCTTGTTTCCAACTCTTTCGGTGCACTCTGCAGAAACATCTGCTCCTTGAAGCCACAGCCCACACACTCACGAAAATCCTTGCCGTCTTCACTGAACACCGCCAACTTATCCATTTCACTGCATCTTGGGCAGACCGCTCCGGCAATAAAACGTTTTTGGGCTTTATACATAAGGGATCTTCTAATTTAGATAAAAATTACTATGGGCCCCTGAAGCACCAAAATGACTTGAGGCTTTTGGAGGTATGGCTATTATAACGTTAAGTATCACTGACCACGGAACAGTATCATGACCGACAATATTAGATCTCACAAAGGCATCACTCCCACTCTGGGAAAAAAGGTTTATATTGACCCCGCAGCCACCGTAATTGGCGATGTTACTCTGGGTGATGATGTCTCTGTGTGGCCTGGTGCTGTCATCCGGGGTGATATGCACAGCATTTCTGTGGGTAACCGCTCCAACGTACAAGACAGAGCCGTACTGCATATCACCCACGCCAGTGACTTTAACCCGGGCGGCTGGCCTCTCATCATTGGCGATGACGTTATTATTGGTCATGGCGCCATTTTACATGGGTGTACTTTAGGTAGCCGGATTCTGGTGGGGAATGGCGCGATTGTTAATGATGGTGCCATCGTGGAAGATGAGGTGATTATCGGTGCGGGAACGGTGGTTCCCCCCGGAAAACGACTGGAAAGCGGCAACCTCTACGTAGGCAACCCCTGCCGGTTATTGCGTACCGCCTCAGACGCTGAGCGAAAATTCTTTACCTATTCACCACAAAACTACGTAAAACTAAAAGACCAATACTTGGCCGAGCAGGCCGGTGATTGGCGCAATGCAGTGGAATGATTTGGGCCACAAACTAAGCGCTATTTGCTCTTTAGCAAATCTTTGTAGCCGCCTTCATTACTGGTATTAAAATACCCCATGCCTTCCAGCTCCTCCTGGGCGACGCCCGCCCGACGACCACTGCCACAATAAAGCTTAATCGGAGTCTGCTGGTCTGGAGCAATCGCTATGATTCGCTCTGCAATTTCTATGTGGGGGATATTTATAACCTGTGGCAAATGCCCTGATTCATATTCAGATGCCGATCGGACATCGATCCACAACTCTTCCGCAGCAAACAGCGGTGAGCTAACCCATAGAGATAACCCGACAAGCACAACAAGTTTTCCAAGCAATTTTTTCACACGCTACACCCGCACAAATTACAATCTACATCTAAGATCAGTAATCACCGCTTTAGTTTCCGGCTTAACCCCACGCCAAATGTGGAAAGATTCTGCAGCCTGCTCGACCAGCATACCCAAACCATCGGCAATACCGCTCGCTCCATGCTGTTTGGCCCATGCCATAAACACCGTTGGCTCCGCACCGTACATCATGTCATAGCAGTTCGCATTTTTTGCTAAAAGCTCATCAGGCAGAGGGGGGAGGTCTCCGGACAAGCTGGCGCTCGTGCCATTAATGACCAGATCAAACTGCTGTCCTGGCAACATATCAAAACCACAACCTAGCAGGTAACCCCTCTCTGCAAAACCTTTCGATAACTGTAAGGCTTTATCTATGGTCCGGTTGGCAATCACTACATGCTGTGGCAACAATTCAAGTAAAGGTTCAAGTACCCCACGTACTGCACCCCCCGCACCGAGCACCAAGACCTTCTTAGCTTTAATTTTCCAGCCCAGGTTGTCCTCCATGTCTCGAACCATGCCAATACCGTCTGTGGTATCACCCAGCACTGTGCCATCTTCCTGCAAACTCAACGTATTCACGGCGCCGGCATGACGAGCTCGAGCAGTAAGCTTGGCGACATAACTATAGGCATCTTGTTTAAACGGAACAGTAATATTTAGCCCCTTACCACCTGCGGCAAAAAAAGCATCTGCCGCCTCAGTAAAGCCACCCACATCAACCCGTTGTTTTTGATAGCAGATATCTTCACCTGCTGCCAAAGCAAATGCGGCGTGGATAGCCGGGGATTGGCTGTGTTCTATGGGGTTGCCAAAAACGGCGTAGTTATCGGTCATAGCTGGGCCTGTTGATGCTCAATGCTTGTCATTATCTAAAGCTCTATACTTGTCATGATCTAAAGATAGTTACACCCAAGCCCGGGACGGAAGGTAGACGTCATACAATTCTGCTTCGGCTGTACCGGGCTCAGGCTGCCAATCATACTCCCACCGCACTAGGGGTGGCAGCGACATCAAGATGGATTCTGTACGACCACCTGTTTGTAATCCAAACAGTGTGCCTCGGTCATAGACCAGATTAAACTCCACATAGCGGCCGCGACGGTACAACTGAAACTGTCTCTCCCGTTCACCCCAAGGCATTGCCTTGCGACGCTGAATAATGGGTAAATATGCATCCAGATAGCTATCACCGACTGAACGCATCAAACCAAAGCTCTGATCAAAACCAGGTTGGTTGTAATCATCAAAGAATAACCCACCGACACCACGTGGCTCATTGCGGTGCTTAAGAAAGAAATAATCATCGCACCATTGTTTAAAATGTGGATACACCTCTACGCCAAAAGGGTCACAGGCTGCCTTGGCTGTCTGATGCCAATGTTGGCAGTCCTCTAAATTGCCGTAATAGGGCGTCAGGTCATAACCACCACCAAACCACCATACGGGTTCCTCCCCCGACTTTTCTGCAATGAAAAACCGTACGTTGGCGTGGGAGGTAGGAACATAGGGGTTTTCCGGGTGCATCACCAAGGAAACGCCCATCGCTTCAAAGGAACGTCCCGCTAATTCCGGGCGTGCAGCAGTGGCGGAAGGTGGTAACTGTGTGCCATGTACATGAGAGAAATTGACGCCCCCTTTTTCAAAAACACCGCCCTCTGTGATGACTCTGCTTCGGCCACCGCCCCCCTCTTCGCGAACCCAGCTGTCTTCCTTGAACGACGCCTGCCCGTCTTCTGTCTGCAAAACACCACAAATACGATCC
>DRHD01000351.1 GCA_011049795.1 Porticoccus sp. | reverse complement strand
GTTACCACATTCTGAAAATTGATCCCGATAAGATCCGTGATGTGATTGGTAAAGGTGGTGCGACCATTCGTTCATTGACTGAAGAAACGGGCGCTACTATCGATATTAACGATGATGGCACTATCCGTATTTACAGTGATGACGCTGAAGGCCTCAAAGATGCAATCTTCCGCATTGAAGAGATTACTGCAGAAGCTGAAATCGGTCGTATCTACGAAGGTACCGTAGCACGCATCGTCGACTTTGGTGCATTTGTGACGATCATGCCGGGTACTGATGGCCTGCTACACATTTCTCAAATCGCTCAAGAGCGTGTTGAGAAAGTGACAGACTACCTGAAGGAAGGTCAGCAAATTCGTGTGAAAGTACTCGACGTGGACGCCCGTGGGCGTATCAAGCTTTCCATGAAAGAAGTGGCCGCTGAAGAAGGTGGTACTGAAGAAGCTGTTCAAGAACAGCCTGCTACTGAGACAGCCCCTGCTGTTGATGCACCAGAGACCACAGAAGAATGAACTAAATAACATCTAGTTCATATTAAAAAGCGGGGCTTAGCCCCGCTTTTTTTATGGGTGTTCCTTTATTTTGATAACAGCCACCTGACCATTAAATCAGCAGCACTTTTTGTCAATAGAGGCTGTGTGATGGAATCTTTTGGTGAAACAGGGCTGCTTGCAGTTACAATCCCTTTCCATGAACGATGACCACGCCTTAAAAAACCCCCTGCTCGAAACCCGGCTGTTTGTCGCCCGCTTGTTATTCGCAGTGTTGGTCATTGTGTTGTTGGCTGGCGTACTGTTATGGCGGTATTACCATTTGCAGGTGGTTCGCTATGAGGGTTTTGTCACACTCTCTGACCGCAATAGAGTACTGGTGGAGCCGGCCTCGCCTACCCGTGGATTAATTTTTGATCGCAATGGTGTCTTGCTGGCAGATAATCGGCCCAGTTTCAATTTGTCCATTGTGGTTGAGAGGGCCGGTGATTTAGAAGCGCTTCTTGACGAGGTGGAAGGGTTGATCGGCCTCTCTGATACTGAGAAAGAACGTTTTTACAAACAACTCAAGCGTCGTCGCCGTCCCTACGAGCCAGTGCCCTTACGCCTCGATTTGAGTGAGCGGGAACAAGGGGTATTGGCGGTAAACGAGTATCATCTGCCGGGTGTGGAGGTAACGGTCCAACTGTTGCGAAACTATCCTTTCGGAAAAGAACTGGCTCATGTTCTGGGTTATGTTGGTCGAATTAATGATCAGGAAATTCAGGTGCTAGACCCGGTTCGCTACAGTGGCACCCTCGTGGTGGGAAAAACAGGCCTTGAAAAATATTATGAGGACGAACTACTGGGAGAGGTGGGGTACCAGACAGTAGAGACCAATGCTCGAGGTCGTGTCATGCGGCATTTGGAGCGAACAGACCCCGTGCCCGGTAAGGATCTTCACCTCTATTTGGACAGTCGTCTTCAGCATGTTATCTATGAGGCATTAGGCGAGGAACGTGGTGCAGTTGTTGCCATAGAAATTGCGACGGGTGGTGTGCTTGCTATGGGGAGCACACCAACCTTTGATACTAATGAGTTCGTCACAGGTATTAGTTTTGATAATTATGATGCGTTGCTCAACTCCTCGGATCGACCGCTGTTTGACCGGGCGTTACAGGGGCAGTACCCACCGGGATCGACCGTTAAACCCTTCTTTGGCTTGGCAGCTTTGGAAAGTGGCACCATTAATAGTGATCACAGAATCTATGACCCTGGCTTTTACCAGTTAAAAAATGAAGAGCGAAAGTATCGGGATTGGAAGAAAGGTGGGCATGGCAGCAAAATCTATTTGCGTGATGCCATTGTCCAGTCCTGTGATACTTTTTTCTATGATGTGGGTGTGCGAATGACTATCGATACGCTCTCGATATATGGCACACGATTTGGGTTTGGTCAGAAAACCGGTCTTGATATGCCAACAGAACGGGCTGGCATCATGCCGTCAAGAGCATGGAAGAGAGGTGCCAAGGGTTTAGCGTGGTATCCGGGGGATACGGTAAACACCAGCATAGGTCAGGGGTTTACCTTAGTAACACCCATGCAACTGGCAGTGGCAACAGCAAGAATGGCGAGTCGTGGTGAAATGCGATCCCCTCAGCTGGTTCGGAAACAGCATGCGGTGCCGCCACCTGCAGGAAGGATTAAGGCCTTAGATAGCCATTGGAATTATATTCACCAAGCAATGCAAGATGTGGTTCATAACCGTCGAGGTACTGCTCAAGGTATCAATCGGGGGCTCAACTATCATATAGCTGGAAAAACTGGAACGGCTCAGGTCATTGGTATCAAGCAGGATGAAGAATACGATGCCGAATTGGTGGCAAAGCGAAATCGAGACCATGCCCTGTTTATTGCCTTTGCCCCAGTTGAAAACCCGAGAATTGCAGTATCGGTTATTATAGAAAACGGAGAACACGGCAGCACAGCGGCGGCACCGGTGGCACGAAAAGTGATTGATGCCTTTATGGAATATTACCCTGAGCCAGAAGGAGTTGCCGATGAGTCAGGGTGATTTTGTTCGGCATATGAGGTCCGATGGTTCTGCCATCTATGGTGCTCCCAGTCAGTGGCAAAAACTTCACATGGATTTCCCCCTTCTTGTGCTGCTGATGCTTTTGGCTGGTGTGGGTTTGTTTGTGCTCTACAGCGCCAGTGGTCAGAGCGCACACTATGTTAACCGCCAGCTTGCCTTCTATGGCGTGGGGCTGATGGCCATGCTGGTGACAGCACAGATACCACCACGGTTTCTGGAAAGGTGGGGAGCGCTGCCTTATCTGGGGGGCGTGTTGTTGCTTGTTGGCGTGTTGTTTTTTGGGGTGGGTGCCAAGGGAGCGCAGCGCTGGCTGGAAATAGGTGGTCTCCGCTTTCAGCCTTCAGAAATACTCAAGATTGCTGTGCCATTGATGCTTGCGCAGTACCTGGGTAAACGGGCATTGCCGCCGAACTTTAAACATGTGTTCTTTGCGCTGGTCTTTATTGGTATACCGCTAGTGCTTGTGGTGTTGCAGCCTGATCTGGGAACAGCCATTCTCATCGGTATTTCCGGGTTCTTTGTGCTTTTTCTGGCGGGCTTACCCAAGCGTTATCTGGGGTTTTCGGGGCTGGCAGCCACGGTAGCTCTACCGTTGATGTGGTTCTATGTCTTACACGATTACCAAAAGCAGCGGATTTTGACCATGTTCAATCCTGAAGCAGACAAGCTTGGTTCTGGTTGGAATATTATTCAATCCACGATTGCTATTGGCTCTGGCGGTATTCATGGCAAGGGTTGGATGCAAGGAACCCAGTCACAGCTGGATTTTCTGCCAGAAAGTCATACAGATTTTATCATTGCTGTATTGGCAGAGGAGTTCGGGTTGATTGGTGTCACCCTGCTGGTAGGGTTGTTTCTACTGATTATCATACGCTGTGTCATTATCTGCCTGAGAGCACAGAGTATGTTTGGACGATTACTCGCAGGGAGTATTACACTGACATTCTTTGTCTATATTTTCGTGAATATGGGTATGGTGTCCGGTATTCTACCTGTGGTTGGCGTGCCCTTGCCCTTAGTAAGCTATGGGGGTACCTCAATTGTGACCCTGATGCTGGGGTTTGGTATGCTGATGTCCATTAGCACTGAGAGGAAACGTTCCGTTTAGGCGGGGTAAATAGATCATGGTTTCCATGACCTAGTTTTCAGACATGGTTTCCAGAATAGGTATGTTATGAAACGGATATTAACGATCATTGCCGGGGTGCTGTTCTCGTTGTCAGCCAGTGCTGACTATTTTCAGCATCCAGATGCCAAAGTTTTTGCGGATCGAATGGTGTCAGAGCACGGGTTTGATCGTGCCGAGATAGAGGCGCTGCTCGTCGAAGCAACCAAGAAGCAGTCCATCATCGATGCCATGACTCGCCCTGCAGAAAGGGTTAAGCCCTGGAAGGATTACCGGAAAATATTTATCCAGGAAAAGCGTATCGATCAGGGCGTTAACTTCTGGCTTGAAAATCGTGATGCGCTTAACCGTGCATCCAAAGAATATGGCGTGGCACCGGAAGTCATAGTGGCGATTATCGGTGTGGAAACATTCTATGGGCGTATTAAAGGAAGTTATCGTGTCATCGATGCCCTGGCGACACTGTCGTTTGACTACCCAAAACGCAGTGC
>DRHD01000350.1 GCA_011049795.1 Porticoccus sp. | reverse complement strand
TCTACGCCATCGGTTACAGGCGTAAAGATCATGTACCATTCAAGGTCGCCCGTAGACCCACCGGAATCAAGAGTCGAGGTAAGCATTCCTTCTTCGATCCACCACTGAAGAGGCACGCCTAATGAACCTGATGCACCTACTGCATTGACGGTCAAAACACTTTCACCTAATGCGGCAGTAAATGCCAGGACCCCACCTGCATCAACAGTATCAATATCAACGCTTGTCGATATGTCGTAATTGAAAGTATCGTCGGCAACCATATTGATTTTCATAACGGTTGCGCCGCCTACAGCCACTGTGCATTTCGCAAGGAAACTCGTTATGATAACCTGTCCGCCGGTTATATCGAATAAATCGTCAGTCGCATTTGTGTCGCCTGTCAACATTGCCCGTGCATAGGACTTGCCTTTAATTAACGGCACATCTTCTGCTCCTGCGGCGGTATTTACGGTCTGAAGGTTGCCGTAACAACGAGCAAGGCCTGGAAGCAAAACCGCGCCATAAGTATCTGCCACCAAATGATTGTTCTCAATAATGCCCGTAGCGCCACCTGAACCTTCGATACATGCCTCGCCTGACCTGAGATTCGTAAGCGTATTGTTCCGGAAAATAACATCCGTCGGAACCGCAGCGCCAAACCAGATCGGGGCTTCATTAAGGTCGGCGAACACCGTACATCCTTCGACTGCAGGATTCGCAATAGTAGCAGCATCGAGATTGACAAACGTATCATTTTCGCCCGAAGTTTCGGTACTCGTGTAGTCGCAGTTACGAACAATAACGTTAGTCGCTGTGGTTCCAACTACAATACCATCGATAAACTCATCAGTTCCCGCTGCTTCACCGTCAATAAACGATATATTTTCGAGTACAGCATAATCACCGGCGTTTTCGACATCAATGCCCACGAGCACTTCTGTGATGCCGGGCATGAGTTGGATGTTCTTTAATGTCACACCGGCTGCACCAATAACTATCTCGGCAGCGGCATCGTCGAAATCGAAACGTGGTCGTTGATTTCCCTGGCCCAAACCTATAATTGTCAAGCCAGCAAAATCAATATCAACTGCATTCGCGCCTGTCAAGTTCTCATTATGATTTGAACCTATGAAAATAATATCATTTTTGTTAGCTTGCGAAAAACCAATGGCCGCATCTAATGTTGCACTTGCCGTGGTCCATGTAACGCCACCGCCCGTACCTGACCCGCCGTCGTCACAGTAACGAACATTTCCTATGTCCAGACCTTCGGCTACCAAATCAGCTAATATTGCATTAGATAGAGACTGTAAATATTCTAATCTTTCGAGACTTGAACCATCTTCGTCCGCAGTTACATTAGTAGTAATGCCAAGATTAGAAGCGTTGTCGACACCAAACAGATTGGTTACAGCATCCACAAGAGGATTAACTACTACAGCTTCCTCGTCGTTGGAACTGTCCGTATCGAGCCATGTGTTATTATGGCAGGATAAACCGCCCGAATTAAATGCTGTAGCGATGGCATTGGTCTGCATAGCATTATCCCTTGCTATACCTGTAGCCGCGGCAGTTAATTCAATGCAGTAGTCGGCGCTTTCAAGATTGACAATCGAATTCCCGGCAATCAATAGCTCCGTATCGATCTGGTCGCTGAAAATCGCAGCCGCATCGAAACTGCCATGAATAAAATTGCCAAGCACCTGCCAGCCTATTACCACTCCGGCCCCGCCGTCGATAAACGATTCACACCCGGCCTGGTCCGCAGAATAGAAAGTATTCCCCGCAATAACCGGGTAATTCCCTGCTGTCACCAACTGGATACCGATATTAAACTCAAAACCTGCGGTAGTCGGTTCGGGAAATACACAATTGACAATAGTGGCATTATCGCCCAATGCCTGTATCTCGATAGCGTTGGCCACCTCGGATACACCGGCAAGAAAACGCAACCCGGAAACTGTTACACCGTCGGCATTAATGACAATCTCATCTGTAGTCGTGTCGAACAAAAATTCCGGCATATCAGAACCTACACCTAATCCTGTGACTGTAATTCCTGCAACATCAAGATCAATTGCATCCGAAACACCGTTATCGATAGTCTCGGCATGACCCTGCATGACAAAAATCACATCGCCCCGATTGGCGGTACATAATCCCACCGCGGCATCAAGTGTTGCAGTGGCAGTGGCAGGAGTGGTCCCGGTAAATGAATCACTGCCAACTGCACTGTCTACATAGAACACCTGACCCGTTCCTCTATTCTGGAACGGACTGCCGCCTGCATTCACGATATCGGTATTCAAAGTGGTTATCCATCGACGAAGACTCTGATCGAATGTTCCGGATGTAACCGTGTTAAAATTGATTTCATTGACATTGACCGTTGCCATTGCAGGCATAGTCAATAACAACATGATAATGAGTTTACGCATTTTTATGCTCCTTTCTTAATGAGCCCTTCGTTGTAAGTTTCGACTTCTTCGTTGTATTCGTCATTGATGTCCATTCGTTCAGTCAAAGCATTTAATTCGTCGATAATACGATTGAAAACTTTTGCAACTTCATCGGTCGTATCGACTTCGACTCGTATTACTCGTTTCACTATACTAACTCCTTTCGTAGCAATCTTGCTTTCAAGGATTCATCGAGGACAATGCCGAATTCAGCCTCTTGCGGGGCATCTTCGATAAACTCAAATACGAAACGCTGTTTTTCACCTGTCTTTTTAGTGTCTTCGCCCTTACCGTCAGCGCGCGGCACACGGCCATAAACAGGAAATACGGCTCGCTGTCGCATATAACCGATTAGCCAGGCCGGTAGAACATGGACCTGGTCGGGAATGAAATCGAACCGATGCTTGCCACCGACATTGCAGGACACATCTACATCATCCTGTTCAAGGTTCCTGAAAATATAGTAACCTTTCTTACTTGCCTCGATAGCAAGCGTTTCCGGGGACGGTTTCACTTCCGACTTTTTAATGCCGAGTCTTCGTCGGGCCTGTGCTAAATCCAATTCCGTACACGATTCCGGCAATTCTATTGGAATCGCAAGAGACTCAGATTCGGCGATCAATCCGGCCCGCTCATTCCTCAACCGATACTCCAATTGAAGTTTTTCACGTTCTTCGGCTTCGATACGGACCCGCTCAGCTATCTCCTTTCGTTGAATCGCTTTGACGAGTTCGCCCTTGTCCATATTCTCAGCTTCGATACCAAGTTTCACAGACTCACTTCTCAGCCTCTCAATCTCTGTAATCGCAACCTCAGGTTCGGTTGTTCCATTAGCGTCAATGGCTTTGATGAGACTCTCTTTGTTCATTCCGTCAACATCAATACCAAGCCCTTTAGCTACTCTTTTAAGTCTGTGATACTCAGCAACACCTTCGTTTCCAGTTTTTTTAACTTCGTTGTCCACAATAAATCCCTTTCAGTTTTTAGTTAGCGTCCGGATCGATACCGTCGGTCCAGCCATCGACATCGCCGTGATCAATTGACTGATTGGCCTGCTTGGCTTCGTAGTACCATTCTTGCCCGTTGGTATTGAGTGCAGCGGCAATAACTATGCCCTGATACCCGATACGTTCACGACTTCTATCGACACGTTTCCAGACAACCGAATTATCCGTTACATTTTCATCGACAGCATCCGGCCATGTAGGTTCTGTTCCACCGCCTGTTCCGGCAGTTACGCACTCAAAGATTGCGCCCCTGTCGGTAGGACTTGACACGGTAGGTTTGATATAAGTCCCTGCCGCTGTCGCAGTACGGGCAGTTGCCGCTGTTGCTCGTGCAGTAGTCCATTCATTGATCGTGGGAGCTTGTGTTCCAGTATCGTAGGCGGTGATGCCAGCAGCGTCGCCGAGTTTGGTTATAACACCGTCGGCACCATTTGTGATCATTCCTTCTTGCGACCCACTTGCCTCATCGGTCTCTTGCGCTCGATACCATCTGATATGATCGGGATTGGTTGTGCCAACCTCATCCATATCAATTACGTCAGGAATGAAGCCCAATGGCAGATTAACAATACCGTCATCTGCTTCGTAATGTCCAACTTTTATCTTATTCATTGTAACGTCCTTTCTTAGACTGTGGTCACGAGAACGTGCCCGAAGTTATCATTTAGGATTCGGGCTGCGAAATTCTGCAACCAACCGAGGGTACTGAACCGCTGCAACGGAGAACCAACTTTATCCTTTGGCGTAAAAATTAAAGGTCTCGCCGCAGAATTGCCGTCGATCTTGACAGTTCCGAAAAACTCCTGTCCAAAGATGAGGTTCTGATACCCGGTCGTTGAATTGGTTCTCGGCGCATTTGTCGTCAACAGCCACCTTACATCGCCGGTGTTACCGAACTCTTCCTTGAATTGATTCGTCGGAGAGGCATAGCTTGAAACATGCTTGAAACCACTGACATTCTCAAGGGTAGTCCTCATTCCAGTATGGCCAATACCGATAAATGACGCCCTGATCGGAGAGGTAGCAACTTTGACAGTTGCATTGATCTGGCTCATCATCATTCTGGTATTCTCACCGACAAGATTGGTAACAATAATGTCGATGTCCGTTTTGTTGATAAACGTCGCAGTCCCGACACCATTCGAGGCCGTTGTCTGAGAAGCAGTACCACTTGCAACGTCCCTGCCGAGAGTGTCAAGAGTCAAGGCCATATTGTCTGTTAGCTGTCTCTTATA
>DRHD01000349.1 GCA_011049795.1 Porticoccus sp. | reverse complement strand
TTGCGTTCCGGCTATGATCTCTTCGATATCACTTGCCTGTTCCAGTGTCTTAGGGTCAACATCGTCCCACCTGATAATGTTGCCCTTCTTGTCGGTGATGGCATCTTTCACCGCGTCAATATTGTTTGCCGCTATAATGCGCTTTTCGTCGGGTGACAATATGCTTTCCAATATCGTGATAGTGGTGGCCCATGCCTGGGCGGTCTGGGCGCGTTCCAGGTCTTCCTCTTCATTACGGTACTTGAAAGCGAACTCTACATCGTTGGGGAATACATCATTAATTAAACGTTCAATGCCTTTTATTAATCGGCCTAATGCCCGGCCTTTACTCTTTTCGGCCAGCACCTGACTTTGGGTTGCCGTGCCGATTCCGGCCCCGGACAACTCCCAGAAGTCTTGAATGTCAATACCGATCCCAGCAGCCATATACTTGGCATTCATGTTGGCCAGTTTGTCAGGGTCGAAACCGGAGAATTCCCTTTGGAATTGCATGAATTCTAATGAGGGAATCTGAGAAGTATCTGCACCGAAGAGGAAGACTAGACGGCCTAGCATGTCCTGGTCATTTTCACGCTTCGTTTTCATAACCTCAATCTGTTTGTTGACTTGCTGCTCAGTCAGATTTTTGGCAACGGCAAAGCCCGGTGCTGGCATGTCATCAAGGGAAGCACGCATATATTGAGCCATGAGGATTTCGCGGAAGATGGGAGTTATGCAACGTGATACTGCGCTGTCTCCCCAGCCCGGTAAATCATCATTCTCGTCTTCCATATCAACGAATTGAATAACCCGCGAGCGGTGCATCAGATGTTGAGCGCCATCGGCTGACATGTAGACAACCGGATACATAGGGTCGCCGGTTAAGAAACAACGGCGGGTGTCCAGTATCGCTATGCCCGTAGCCGCGCCGGTAGGGGCTTTCATGGGGTCGCCAGGAGCTATGATCTCAATGAATGCGCCGGTGTCAAAGATGCTGTAAGGGGTGATTAGTTTAGATAGAAATGTCTCCCAATTTTTGAAGTTTGCGTAGCGGATAAATACATCCCACTTATCGCCATATTTATCAGGTGATTTAATCTCATAGGGTAATGATTGTACACGTTTGGTCAACCCAGTAACGGCATCACGAAACATCGAATTGTCCTCATGATAATACCATGCTCGTTGTAATCGGAGTCGCTCCCACCCTCCACGTGGACTGAGTAATGACCGGCGCTGGAATAAGTCGTGTACACCCCAATTGAGCATACCGCCTTTATTTTTCACGGCATCAGGAAATTCTTGAACAGATTGATCTAACTGCTCTTGGATAATCGCAGTCTCATCAACCTCTGATTCGTCTATGATTGTGATATCGGTAGGTGATACCATTGACGTTTGCTCCCGTTATCAGTCTGGCCAATCGCCAAATGTCAATTCCAGGGTGTTGTTGTTCTTGTATGTTTGCCCTGTCCCCATACATTCCACGATGTAATACAAGAAACCATCTGGGCAACTAAAGGCGACATTAGCATTTGCTAGATGAGCAAGCCTCAGATTGCCTTTGGTTATATATAGACCGGCTGGAATGTCACGGAATGCAGCGAATTTTTTCATGTCGTTGGGGTAGAAAACTATCACCACACCATCGGCAACCGCACGGGGTCGGCGACGGAAAAACCAAATTCGCAAAGGCACGGCAACGGCATCGTAGGTAAAAGCATTGATGGTAAGGAAAATACCGCCACCTCCAGCACCGCGAACCTCAAGGCTCTGTACTGTTCCAATTGCCTCGCCCTCTTCATATGTTGAGCCGGTGTTGTTATGCACCTTCTCAAACCAGAATGAGTTATTGACTATCTTGGTTATTGTTTTTTTGTCTTCTGCCATTAGATTTGTTCTCCCTTACGGCATCTCATCTTTAGCACCTTGTTTGTCAGTTTGCATGTAGCCAACGATTGCGGGCATAGCTTCAATCGGCATATCAAGAGCAGGGGCGCGGGCTGGATTTTGTGCCAATGTCATCAATGGCGTTAGCAACTTGCAGCACTTCATTATTTACCAGCTCCGGCGGTTTTATCCAGAATATGCCGTAGAAATCGCGCTCCATTATAATCCGCTCCTGACATGGTAATCATAGATTTCGACAGGACTTAAAACACGATAGCCTAAGCCGACATGAGCACCACCGCCGTCAAGACTAGCGGTCTGGATTGCATCGGCTGCAAAAACCCCACATTCATCAGGGTCAAAATTGCCAACCCATGAGCCGGTGATGGTAGTCGTCCCGCGTGCGATGCCATTCATATAACCGATGATCTCGCCAGCGCCGTCGGTGTCAACAGTCATGACCATTGTGAACAGACCATCTGGAGAACCGCCCGGCAAGGCGGCAGTATCAAATGTCACCTCATTTGTGTTTCCGCCAACTCTATAACGCCAAGCCAATGTTGAGCCGCGCCGTTCCAGCACCGCCTCGGTATTGGCATCAACAGCCAAGCGCCAGATAACATCAGTGCCAGCAGACCAATCATCGACACGCACTACTAACATCATCGTCAGCTTGTCAGGATTGAATTTGCTATTCCATTCGGCGATTGTCGCAGTTTCAAGTCCGGTTGTCGCACCGTCACCAAGATAAATGAACTCGACATTGCCCGCGCCCGGATTGCCAATACTCATGCCGGTATTGGCAAAATCCATCGGATTAGTACCCGGTGCATATACGCTGCTGGCGGCGATGTCGGTTTGTTTGAATGTTACTGTTTTTAGATCAATATCACCAATGAAATCTACATTAGCAACCCAGCCACTTGTTGCGCCCGCCCCTGCCACAATTGTTTCTGTAAGTGTGTTGTTGCCGCTACGAGTTGTCCCAAATGCGCCCTGTAGGCGCGACGTTATTTGCCCCGCCCCATAATTAGATATAGTAGATGTAAATTCAACAGTATCCCCGTTATTATAGACCCCCGGTTGCGACAAGGTAGTATTTCCGATTTGGCTACCATCACAACGGACAACCTCACCACCAAGATGCGACCAGCCAGCTTGAACAATTACATAATCAGCAAATGTCAACCCGGCAGTATTCCGCCCCAACGCCAACGCCGAATTAGTAGCCAGCGCAACAGCGTTCGCCAACTCCTGCAAGTGCAGCCAGTCCATATCAGCAATCGCATTATTGCTTTCCTCAAATGATGGCTCAACTAACATCATTCTGCGGCCCCGGTTGCGTTGGATGTTTCCAGGTCGTGCTACCATTACTTCATACCCCATAGTAAATAACGCAACGCATCACAACAATGGTCGTCCACTTTGAGCGGAGCACGTTCCCCCGCCTTGACGCTACGCGACCTTTCATCATAGCGATATGACTGCATTTCCATAATCAGATTAACACATCTAGGATGTATCTGCAACTGCCGCACGCCTTGACCATCACAAATATAACCCCGTGTGACCTTGATGCCTTCATGGACGGGATGCGTGCCGCCAGAGTGCATGATGCCAGCATCACCAATACGTCGCCGCAATTCAGCCGCACTACTATCGACAGAGGCCAACTCCGGGAGCGCATAAGGAAGGGCTATAACATTGGCAACTGATCGTTCTGATAGTTCACCGGTTACCACATATTCATCAAAGATGTTCAATCCGCCTTGACTGGTTTGCTGGCCCAACAGGAAGACACGCGGGTGATAGTTGGCATTGCCAGGCCCATCGCCATGAACGTAACCGTCATCAACACCCCACCTGACCGGCAAGTCTGGATTGTATTCGGCATCCCTGGAAACATTGAACTCTTCGTCGAAGTTATCAAAGATCGCGCCCTCGGCCAGTACCCACAATCCCAAACGCCCACGCTTATAGCGAAGGCCGGTTAAGCTGTCCAGTCGCGCCATTGTCTTTTTGCCCTGCTCGGTAATTTTGCCGGTCACGGGGTCGAACAGAGTCGGGTTGTCTTCATGATGTGAGGGTATCAATTTGATCTCTTTGCGTTTTTTAATCCAGTGTTCGGGATAACTCGGATTGCAATCGCCAAATATCTGGGCCTGTTCCAGGTTGCCAGCCCTGCCGGTTGCCCGACCTGTCAATAACTCCCAAACGTTTAATGGTAATTCCTCAGCTTGATTCACATAGATAGCATCAAACTCTGACGATAGAAATTTATCCGGGTAATCCATTCCGCCCAGGTGCAGCCGTGACCCACTTGGATAGTCATACCACTCCGGTTTCTTGCCTCCGAATGATTTGATCTCGCATTGCGGATGTGTCGAAGGGTAATCCAGAACCTTATTCTCAAAGGTGACAATAGCACTATTGATGAGACTCTTGTAGGTCAACCGGATAATTAAGCCCTGGACATTCTTGTTATTCCATAGCAACCGGTGCAATTTATGCAAAGCGGCGATGGTCTTGCCGGTCTCGAACGGCCCGGCAATAATCGCTTCCGGCCCTGGAAATTCATAGAGTTCCTTTGCACCGCCGTAGCAGGGGAATGGGGGCAAGGGTTGAATGTCTAATTCGTCAAGTATCGCTTCGATCTCTTCGATCTCTGATGGTGTCGAGTATTCCAGCAAGCCTAGCGAGTCGCTCCTCATCTGTACCGCCTATTTTTTCGCCTTTGGTAGTATGATCTATCTTTTGTATTTGTGGCTCATATAATGCCAGCAAGGTGTTGATCTCTTTTTGCGCTGCCAATGCTCTGGCGTAATCCTGGATAGCCATGCTCTTTACAAACAATAAATCTATTCTTCGCAAAGATATTCCAAACAACACATCCCTGCTCGCTTTGGATTCCTGGCCCTCCTCCGATAACAATCGTTTGGCACGTCGAATATATTCGTCAATTTGCCGCGCCTCAACTTTCCAGCCCTTCTCCGCAGCATATGAAACAATATTATGCCGTTTTTGTCCAGTAATCAACAGGTTTGATACTTCTCCAACACGCCGCTTTACTTCCTCATTTGTCGATTTAGCCATCTAAAACATCACCTCAAAAAACTGATTAATAAAGAAACGATACAATTCCGGGTCTGTCGAAACGGTATAATTCTCAGCGCGTGGTGTGCCTGACAAATTGGCGCTGCCGGTTATAGTACAATAATTTTGTTCGTTTGCATCTTTAATACACATAATTTTAGCATGGTTTTTGAATGATTTGAAGCGGCTAGTAAGATGCCGGGCTATGCCCTCCATCACGGTTGCAGCTATAGCATGTTTGCGAGTAAGCAATGACGGGTCACATAATAGATGCAATTCTGCGATTAAACCGCTATCCAATAAATCAGGCAACATCAGGGCATGGTCTCTGTTCATACTCCATGTAGAAATGTAAACAATGCAAGCACCGCCTAACTTGCGAGTGATATAATCCACAAAAGCGCCAAAACCAAACGATTGTACAATGTCACCTGTCTCTACTTTTTTACCACGCCCTGTAGCTATTATGTAATAATCAACATCAGGTGGTGGCAGATTGGGCATTATCTCAGATAGCTCCTGTCTTCGCTTGCCAGCAAGGTAGCGGCGCTTTTCGGGCTTGCGTTCGTGTATGATATGAGATGACAATTGCTCAGATGTGTGAAGTTGAACATCTCCGAACATGTCATCAGTCTGCCAATTGTAATCATCCATCGTTACCCGCGCTCCTGTTCTGCGCTTGCTGTGCGTTGCGGTGTCAACCCTAATCCTTGCAGCCTTTCAAGAGAAACACTGACATATTCAGGAGAAATTTCCATTCCATAACCAACACGCCCTGTCTGTTCACATGCGACTAGCGTTGTACCACTCCCCAAAAACGGATCACAAACAATCTGGGACTCATCAGTCATCGCCTCCGTGTATGCAACTACTAATTCAGGGGGAAATTTTGCAGGGTGCTCAACGTTCCTTGCCATCTCAGCATAACAAGGCAATACGCTATTTAATTGTTTTTTATCATAACTCTCACCTATATGTGATTCTTTAACAGACCCATTTTTTTGTCTTCTAGTGGTGACTTTCCTACCATAGCTATCAAGACGAAAATTCTTTTCTCTCTTCTTGCTTTCTGGCGATTTTTCGAGTGTCCGGTTGATTGCTTTAGGAGCTATCCCAAATACAAAAATAAATTCATGAGATAATGCGAACATGTGCATTTGAGATTGAACTGAAGTTGCATTGATTTTGTCCCATATATTCCATGCAAGCAATTTCAGACCGCTTTCTCTCGCCACCGATATATATGCATCCCAATATTGAGTAATCTCATTTTCTTTACGCATCAATCCCAAGTTGACACATTGAAAATTGCAGAATTGTTTCCAAGTAGGTATAAATTTAGCTAGAGTCTCAACAGATAAATCATTGCCGCTATATTCTCTCTGGTCAGAATACGGAGGTGATGTAAATAACATTTCAGCCTTAGCCCTATCCATCAGCAACCCAACATCCTCAGCACAAGTCGAATCGCCGCACATAATTCGATGCTTGCCAACCTGCCAAACATCCCCGCGTTCAACTTGCCATTTTTCTTGCAACTCTGCCGCCCGATCAACTTGCGCTCCGGGGTCTTCAGGCGGTTCTTCTATCATACCCAAATCGGCAAGCAACAAATCAAGATCATCACCCGAAAACCCGGTTGCTTCAAGTGCAATATCTGTACTGGCCGCAACGTCCTGGAGCAGTTCTGCCAACGCCGGTTCATCCCAGCCGCCTAACGTGGTCAACTTGTTATCAGCCACGATGTAGGCAAGTGCTTGTGTATCGTTTTCGGAACTATAACCAACTTGCACGGGCACAAGCCAGTCACAGAAATCAATTCGTATACCGTCCGGTACTGTCATGCCCTGCTTTTTCATCATGCTAAGCGCCTGTATGCGTCCGTGCCCGGCAAGGAATAAGCCAGTGCGATCATCCAACACACCGGAGGCTACATAACCATGATTGCAGTAACTCTCAATTATAGCTCCGAGATCATGGCTCTTGGGATTCTGGGGATGCAAGCGCGTCATCAATTCTGCCAATGGCAAATACACAATTCGCCGTTCATCGTTTGTTTTATCTATCATGCCAACTCCATAACCGCCTGCTCCGGCACGTCTTCAACCGTCGCCTCTTCAAACATCGGTAGCGTATAAGGTTTTGCCAACCGCTTACGAGCAAGCGCCACATAATCACCATTCACATCACAACCAATATAATGGCGGCCATTG
>DRHD01000348.1 GCA_011049795.1 Porticoccus sp. | reverse complement strand
GGCTCGTAGAGACCATCGCCACCGTGCTCAAGCAAGGTGTCCTTGCCCGCCACGCCGAGATCCGCTGCCCCGAACTGGACATAAGTGGGCACATCGGAACCTCGCAACACCAGCAAGCGCACACCAGTTTGACTCGTATCAAACAATAGCTTTCGACTGGCACTGATATCCTCAAGGGGCTCAATGCCCGCAAGAGCCAATATCGGCAGGGTTTCTTTTAAAATTCGCCCCTTGGTCAGCGCGATAGTAATTTGCATAATGCCCTCAATCTTCCAAGCTGCCTAACGATCTAACCAGCCTATTACCTAGCCAGGAATTCGACGAATATTAGCGCCCAGCTGTTGAAATTTTTCTTCTATACATTCGTAACCACGGTCAATATGGTAAATACGATCAATAATAGTATCACCGTCAGCCACCAGCCCTGCAATCACCAGACTGGCAGAAGCACGTAAATCCGACGCCATGACCGGCGCAGCTTTCAACCGCTCGACACCCGTCACCATAGCAGTATTACCCTCAAGGGTAATGTTAGCCCCCATGCGATTCAGCTCATGGGTTTGCACCAAACGGTTTTCAAAAATCGTTTCAGTGATGGTGCCCACCCCTTCCGCTACCGCATTAACGGCGGTCATCTGAGCCTGCATGTCTGTCGGAAACGCGGGGTAAGGCGCTGTTTTGAAGCTCACAGCCTTTGGCCTGCGGCCCTCCATATCCAACAGTATCCAGTCATCGCCAGTAGTAATCTTGGCGCCAGCCTCTTCCAGTTTGAGTAACACCGCTTCAAGAATATGAGGGTCTGTATCTTTTAGCTTAATCTTACCTCGGGTTGCTGCAGCAGCAGCCAGATAGGTGCCTGTTTCTATTCGATCAGGCATGATTCGGTAACTACCACCACTCATCGCCTCAACGCCATCAATCACAACCGTTGACGTACCCATCCCAGACACATGACCACCTAGGGCATTGATGCAATTAGCCAGATCCACGACCTCGGGTTCACGAGCTGCATTTTCGATGATGGTCTGCCCTTCAGCCAGCGCTGCAGCCATCATCAGATTCTCAGTGGCACCCACAGAAACCATATCCATTAAAATATGGGCACCTTTAAGCCGCCCCTGAGTGCGGGCATTGATGTATCCACCAGCGATATCTATTTCAGCCCCCATCATTTTCAGTCCATGAAGGTGAAGATCGACAGGGCGACTACCAATAGCACAACCACCAGGAAATGAAACACTGGCAACACCAAATTTGGCCAACATAGGGCCCAGTACCAAAATGGAGGCTCGCATGGTTTTAACTAAATCATAAGGGGCCACATGGCTATGGAGGGTCGTTGCATCAACCTCCACCTGCATTTTTTCATTCAACACCACCGTCACCCCCAGGCAACCTAGCAGTTCAAGCATAGTGGTAATGTCATGCAGGTGAGGAATATTGGAAACCATCACTGGACCATCGGCAAGCAAGGTCGCCGCCAAGATAGGCAAAGCAGAGTTTTTTGCCCCTGAAATACGTATTTCTCCAGAGAGCGGGCCGCCTCCGGAAATTAGCAACTTATCCATTCATAACCCTTGTATATCGAGGGGAAGATTCTGACTAATTAGAGCAGAGATGTGTTTCTGAAAAACCCATGAGCACACCCGTGAGCGCGTTACTACTGACGCTCATCAGGGGTTAGGGTTTTAATGTTTACAGCATGAATAGTGCCCGCAGAAATTTCATCATGGAGCACAGCATAAACTTTCTGCTGACGCTGCACAGGGCGAAGCCCAGCAAAGAGGCTACCGACTACCGTAATATCAAAATGGCGACCATCACCGCCTACAGACACTTCACAGTCAGCCAGATTGGCAAGGAGGAGTTTTTTTACATCATCAGGATGCATAATTTTAATCTCAGGTTTTTAACTCAACCTTTTGATGACCAATTGTCGATAATCTGATCAATATTGCCGTCAAACTTTTGGGCTCTGTGTAAAAATTGATTGCGGAAGGTTTTTCCTAGATTAACGCCATTAATAACCACATTAGTTACCTTCCATCGGCCATCCTTATTCAGGCCCATTGAGTACGTCAACGGGAAGACCCCATCTTCACCACGGATTTCCTGTGTAACAGTCACCCTACGCTGACCACTGATATCCTCTTTTGGCGGCAGCACAACAATAGACTGATCACCATAAGCTACAAGTCCACGGCCATAAGTTTCAATTAACTCACAGCGAAAAGTTTTGGAAAAACGAGTGCGCTGCTCGGGGGTAGCCTGCTTGCCATAGGACCCCATCACTCGGTATGCAATCCAATTGAAGTCAATGACTTCTCCCAAAAGGCCGTCCAGCGCCTCAAAAAATGGCTCTGGGTCTTCAGAAAAGGTATCTCGATGAGCAGCAATTTCCTCGACCAGTTGATCGGTGACGGACTCAATCACCTGATGAGGCGTCTGCTCCGGTGCTTCGACATCGGCAGCCCAAGCGCCACCAGCTATCGATAAAAATAGTGCTATTATTGTTGAACGTACCCATCCACAGCGCATAAGAGCCTTCCCCTAATTCATACAAGTCATTCAGCCTGTGACACCTCCCCACCAAGAATCCCATATCAGGAATCCCATAGACTGTTTGACCATAGACTACGGGTGGAGTACCAAAAATAGCTGACTTAGAATGGCGGGCACTATACCATTGCGCACCAATTTACGAAACATTCTATACAACGCCCTCTACAACACCTTGCCGAGGAATAAAGACAACCATGGAGACGCTGGTACCTGCAGCACTAGGAATTTTATTTGGGCTCCTGGGTCTACTCTGGGGGGCCGACCGATTTGTAGCTGGCAGCGCAAGCGCTGCGAAAAACTTCGGTATTTCGCCGCTCGTCATCGGCCTCACTATTGTCTCGATTGGCACATCGGCACCAGAAATTATCGTCGCGATTAACGCCGCACTACAAGAGGCCGGCGATATGGCAGTGGGCAATGCTATCGGATCAAACCTGGCCAACATTGGCCTTGTACTCGGAGCAACGGCATTAATATCCCCCCTCCCCACCCAAAGCCATCTACTAAAGCAGGAAGGCCCTGTACTTTTAGCTATCACCCTATTAGCTGGTTTCTTTATTTTTGATGGCGCGCTGTCCCGACCAGAAGGCTTGGCACTTGTCCTGATTATTATCCCGCTGTTGGTGGTGACTGTTTACTACAAAAAACACCACCCAAATCCGGAGACAATTGAAGAAGGCGAAGCCATATCCTCTATGTCCACCACCACGGCAATACTCTGGTTTCTGGTTGGCCTTGGAGTTCTGCTAATCAGCTCTGAAGCCTTGGTGTGGGGAGCTAAGGAAATTGCTTTATTTTTTGGTGTCAGCCAGTTAATTATTGGGCTGACCGTCGTTGCCGTTGGTACCAGCCTTCCCGAATTTGCAGCCTCAGTCATGAGCGCAATTAGAGGGCATCATGATATTGCCCTGGGTAATATTTTTGGCTCCAATTTATTCAACCTGCTGGCAGTACTGTCCGTGCCAGGCATTATTGCCCCGCTCACATTGGACAGCGCAGTATTTTATCGTGACTATCTGGCCATGTCTGGCATGACCCTTGTGCTAGTTGGCGCTATAGCCTGGTCACTCTGGATAGGGAAAAAGAACCACCGGCAGGCACGACTCTCAAAAAAAATCGGCATTACCTTCCTGTCACTCTACGCGCTCTACTATGTTGCGCTGATCCCATAGGTATAAGCACTCATCAGCCCTTACAGCAGCAATGGGTTGCCGGTATACTTGCGAAAATAGTTTCAGGAATAAAATGATAGCCAGTGATTTTGCAGAAGTAGCGCGCCGCACCATACGCATGGAGGCGCAGGCCGTGAATTTGCTAGAACAACGTATCGGCGATGACTTCGCCCTTGCCTGCGAACTGATACTGCAATGCTCTGGACGCGTGGTGGTTACTGGCATGGGAAAATCGGGCCATATTGGCCGAAAAATTGCCGCAACTCTCGCCAGCACTGGCACCCCCTCATTTTTTGTTCACCCTGGCGAAGCCAGTCACGGTGATATCGGCATGATCACTGAAACCGATATTGTGCTGGTACTATCCAATTCTGGAACAACAGCAGAAGTCGTTACATTACTACCACTGATCAAACGCATGGGTATTCCGCTAATTAGTATGACCGGCAACCCCGAGTCCACCTTAGCCAAAGCCTCCGAATCACATTTGGATGTACAGGTTCCTGGTGAGGCGTGCCCTCTGGGGCTTGCTCCCACCACCAGCACCACAGTGACACTGGTAATGGGCGATGCCCTAGCTATAGCCCTTCTGGAAGCCAGAGGCTTTACGGCTGAGGATTTCGCCTTCACCCACCCCGGCGGCGCTCTGGGTCGCAAACTACTGCTCAAGGTAGAAGATATCATGCACAGCGGTGATGAACTGCCTCAGGTGAGCATTGACGCCCCACTTCGGAATGCACTGCTAGAAATGACGACGAAAGGTTTTGGCATGACCACCGTCATCAATGATGCCGGTGAACTGCAAGGGGTCTTCACCGATGGCGATCTACGCCGGGCCGTAGATAACAATATCGACATCAACAACACCCCAATGAGCGAACTGATCAAGTCGAGCTGCATGGCAGTCCACCGCGACCTATTAGCCGCAGAAGCGCTAAAGATCATTGAAGATCACAAAATCTCTGCACTGGTAGTAGAGGATTCAAATCACCACCCTATCGGTGTGTTACACATGCACGACATTTTGCGTTCTGGAGTCATGTAACGATGACTACAGCCAAAACTATCAGCGACCAAAAATTGGTCAGCCGCGCCAAAGCCATCCGACTCCTACTCTTGGATGTTGATGGTGTGCTAACAGACGGGCGCCTCTACTACGGCAACAATGGCGAAGAACTCAAAGCCTTCAACATTCAGGACGGGTTGGGTATAAAATTACTCCAACGCAATGGGGTTAAGGTAGGAATAATAACGGGCCGCTCCTCAGAACTGCTAGCCCGTAGAGCAAACGAACTTGGCATTGACCTGGTTGTTCAGGGAAGGGAAGACAAACTGGTTGCTCTTCAGGAAGTTTTGAAGACTCACGATTACCGAATGGAAGAAATTGCCTTTCTTGGAGACGACCTCCCGGATGTCGCCATTATTCGACAAGTGGGACTGGGTGTCGCTGTGGCAAATGCACGCCTTTTTGTCGTTGAAAATGCTGTGTGGCAGACCAAAGCAAACGGTGGTCATGGTGCAGTACGAGAACTGGTAGAGATGATCTTACAGGCTCAAGATAAATTAAATTCCACCCAAGCGGACTACCTCTAGAAAATGCGCAGTATGTTACTTACGATCATGCTCTTGGGTGTCACCGGAGTCTTCCTGCTATTCTGGCTATCTCCACCAGAAGCCTTTCTAAAAAAACCCGTCAGCGATACAGCAGAACTGCCTAAAGCAGACAGCTACATGCTCAATATAGACAAACTCGACTTTAACGAGAAGGGCGCCAAGGCATACCACTTGGATGCTACCGAAGCCCGCCACTTCAAACGAGGCAACGTTCTGGAACTCGACCAGCCCAACATGGTGGTCTTCAACGAAAGTAAGGGGTCCTATCCTTGGAACATGACGGCAGAGAAAGGCACCATCTACAATAATGGGGCCCGAGCTGTATTTACAGGTGATGTCTACGCTTGGCAAAATACGGAAAGTAATATTAAAAATGAACTTCGCACAGACAGGCTCGTCTTATTTCCTGACAAACATATTGCCGAAACAAAAAGCCATGTGACGATTATCACACCAAAAGGGAAAACCACCGGCGTCGGCATGTGGGCAGATTTGAACAGCGAACGGTTCAAGTTGCTTTCCAAAGTAAAAGGGGTACACCGTGCGCTTTAAATTTATTTTTCTACTGGTTTTTATTGGCTGGTGCTCATTGACCACGGCACTCCCAAGTGATCGACAGCAACCGATCAAAATCGAATCAGACCGCGCAGAAAAAGATGACAAAAAAGGCACCACCGTCTACGAGGGCTCTGTTGTTATTCGGCAGGGGACCATCAAGATTAATGCCGACAAGGTGACTGTCTACAGTGACTCTAATCAGGTGGATAAAATCATATGTGTTGGTAAGCCCGCCTACTACCAACAACGACCTAACCTTGAAGGTGGGCTGGTTTTTGCCAGCGGCAACACCATTGAATACTACTTGGCCAGTGACAAGATATTTCTGTTAAAAAATGCCAGCCTAGAACAGAATGGCACGACTATCACTGGCGATAAAATCAATTACGACCTCAGGGCAGAAGTGGTCAAGGCCAGTTCCGGCGACAATACCCGCCAGCGCATTCAAATGATCATCCCCCCAAGCAACCAGAAGGATGACAATTAATGGCCGTACTTAAGGCCTCCAACCTTGTTAAGAGCTACAAGAAACGACCTGTTATCAAGGATGTCTCCCTGACGGTGGAAAGTGGTGCTATCGTCGGGCTTCTTGGCCCCAATGGCGCGGGGAAAACAACCTGTTTCTATATGATTGTTGGTTTGGTTTCTCAAGATGGCGGCACTGTTCACATCGATGATGAAGACATTACCCACCTACCAATGCATGGCCGCGCACGCAAAGGTATCGGCTATCTCCCCCAAGAAGCCTCTGTATTCCGCAAGATGACTGTACAGAACAATATTATGGCTATTCTGGAAACCCGCCAGAATCTGGACCTCCGCCAACGCAAAGAGCATATGGAACGTCTACTTCAGGAGTTTCACCTTACCCAGATTCGAGACACTCTAGGCATGAGTCTTTCCGGCGGAGAGCGTCGCAGAGTAGAAATTGCTCGGGCCCTGGCCATGGAACCCGCCTTCATACTTCTCGATGAGCCATTTGCCGGGGTAGATCCCATTTCAGTGAACGATATCAAACAGATCATCCGCCATCTGCGCGACAAAGGCATCGGCGTACTTATTACAGACCATAACGTTCGAGAAACACTGGATATCTGTGAACACGCTTATATCGTGGGTGAAGGCCAAGTAATCGCCGAAGGCCATGCCAGCGAGATTGTTGCCAACCAACAGGTCCGCGACATCTATCTAGGTGAAGATTTTACCCTGTAAGTTTTCACTGCAAAAACGCCTTACGGCACAAAATTTGCTTGTCACATAACCCGCACACAGACTACACTTTCATTGTGAGTATTAACTTCTATCAAAGCAGTCCCACTCGTAGATGAAAACCAGCCTGCAACTGAAAATTGGTCACCAGTTGACCATGACTCCACAGCTGCAACAGGCCATTCGCCTCCTACAGCTATCATCACTAGAGCTCCATCAGGAAATCCAGCAAAATCTCTACGACAACCCCCTGCTGGAACTGTCTGAAGAATCAGAAAACCCACCTGAACGTGTAGAAGGCACACAAGGCTCTCAGAGCGCCGAACCAAAGGCTCAGAGCGAACCTGTGGAGCATGAGCCCATAGATAACTCCACTCGGGATCTCAACGGAGAGGACTGGGAGAATAAGATTCCACAGGATCTCCCCGTCGATGCCAACTGGGATGACATTTATCAACCCAGCACTGGCGCAAAAACTCTAGGCCCCGAAACCCGTGACTTCGACAGTGTTCACAGTGTTACAGCATCACTTCAAGACCACCTTCTTTGGCAGCTCAACCTAACGCCCCTTTCAGCAACAGACAATCTGATCGGCGAAAATATTATTGACGGTATCGACAACAGCGGCATGCTGACCGTTCCCGTAGAAGAAATATGGGCCTCCCTTGACGATGAAATTGAGCTGGATGAAGTTGTTGCTGTACTTCATTGCATCCAGCAGTTTGACCCCCCCGGCGTGGGTGCAACCAACTTATCTGAGTGCTTGCTGATTCAGCTCAATCAGTTTTCTCCCGACACCGCACTCTGGAAAGAAGCGAAGCAGTTGGTATCAAACCACCTGGACCTAGTAGGCCAGCGTGATTACCGGCGGCTAGAAAAGATCACCGGATACACACAAGAGATACTGGAAAGTGCAGTCCAGCTAATTCAAACACTATCCCCCCACCCAGGGGAAGCCATCAGCACCGATGATACAGAGTATGTTGTTCCAGATGCGCGCGTCACAAAAGTGAACGACCACTGGCAGGTATCCCTAAATCAGGACATCACGCCTCGCCTGAACATCAATCAACAATATGCAAAAATGATCCGCCGAGCTGATTCCAGCCAGGACAACACCTTTCTAAAAAGCCACTTACAAGAGGCCAAATGGTTCCTGCGTAGTATTGAGAGCCGGAATGACACTCTGCTGAGAGTGTCGTCCTGTATTGTTGACCTCCAGCAAGGCTTTTTGGCCCAGGGCCCAGAGGCTATGCGCCCGATGGTACTAGCCGATATTGCCGAACGGCTAGAGCTACATGAATCAACCATTTCCAGAGTCACCACCCAGAAGTACCTAGACACCCCCCAAGGGGTGTTTGAATTGAAATACTTTTTTTCCAGTCATGTGTCTACTGCCAGTGGCGGGGAGTGTTCATCTACCGCTATTCGCGCTATCCTAAAAAAGATGATTAGAGCAGAAGATTCCACCAAACCACTCAGCGATAACAAGCTCACCACATTGTTTCAGGATATGGGCATCCATGTCGCCAGACGCACAGTAGCCAAATATAGAGAAGGGATGGGCATCCCTTCTTCCAGTGAACGTAAACGTTATAAACCTCATGCTTAACCCTATATTTAAACCTCTCAAAACAAGGAGAACCGCATGCAATTAAATATCAGCGGACACCACCTCGACATTACTGACCCCATTAAGGATTACGTGACCAACAAACTATCCAAGCTGGAGCGGCACCATGATCGCATCACCAGCACCAACGTTATTCTTTCGGTAGAAAAGTTGGTTCAGAAAGCGGAAGCTACGGTACATGTGAGCGGCGGAGAATTTTTTGCCGACTCTGAACATGATGACCTCTATGCCGCCATCGACATCCTGACGGACAAACTTGATCGTCAGCTGATTAAACACAAGGAAAAAAACCGCGTTAGATAACTGCCTATGAAACTGATCGATATACTCCCCCCCGAGAACACCGCATTCGATGCTCCCGGGGGCAGCAAAAAAAGAGTCCTTGAACACCTGTCACACTTCCTGGCAGATCGTATGACGGGAGTCGATGCAGATGAAATTTATCTGGGGCTCCTTGCACGCGAACGGCTTGGCAGCACCGGTATTGGGGAGGGCGTCGCCATCCCCCACTGCCGTATGGCCAGTTGCGATAAGATTACTGGCGTCCTACTTAAACTCAACGATCCAGTGGACTTCGACTCAATCGATGGGGTTTCAGTAGATTTAGTTTTCGCCCTAATCGTGCCAGAAGAACAAAATGACGAGCACCTTCAGGTGCTGTCCTCCATTGCAGAATTACTACAAGAGGAGGAGGTTCGAGCTCAGCTTCGCCAGGCTACCTCCAACGAAATACTCTACCGTGCCGCCACCGCTGACCGGCCAGTCCAAGGATAACAACCCATGCGATTGGTGGTAGTCAGTGGTCGATCGGGCTCCGGAAAAAGTACGGCGCTGAATGTGCTGGAAGATGTGGGATTCACCTGCATCGACAATCTACCTGCAAGTCTACTACCCGGCTTATTTCAGCAAACCACCCACAAACAGGGAAACAATTGGCTGGAAAATATAGCCGTGGGTATCGATGCTAGAAACCTCATCGGCGATCTCAACCAACTGCCCAGTATTCTTGATGAACTCAAAGCAATGGGTATCGATTATGAAGTCATCTTTCTCGATGCCAGAACCTCAGTATTAATTCAGCGATTCAGTGAAACCCGTCGCAAACACCCGCTAAGCTCGGAACAGGTTGATCTCAAAGAAGCTATTGCTCTAGAAACAACACTTCTAGAGCCCATAGCCTCTATCGCCAATCGTAGGATCGATACTAGCAACATGACCCTGCATCAATTGCGAGATATCACCAAGAAACAGATTGCCCACTCAAGCAATGGTGATATGGCCATTCTTTTTGAGTCATTTGCCTTCAAGCACGGCGTTCCATCCGATGCTGACTTTGTATTCGATGTCCGCTGCCTACCAAACCCTTACTGGAAACACGCACTCAGGCCCTTTTGCGGCAACGACCAACCCGTCATCGAGTTCCTTGAATCACAACCAGAAGTAGCCGCCATGCTGGCTGACATCAATGGCTTTATGACTCGCTGGCTGCCTCGCTTTCGCGCTAACAATCGTAGTTACTTAACCATTGCCATAGGTTGTACTGGTGGCCAACACCGCTCTGTATATATT
>DRHD01000347.1 GCA_011049795.1 Porticoccus sp. | reverse complement strand
AGATGTGTATAAGAGACAGGCAAAAGATAGATCATTATCCCACCCCGAGCCGATGTTGATGGCGGTTTCGCTTGTTCCAGTACCGCTAGTTAGGGCCGCAACGTTTAGGCCAGTTCGATTGTTGGCTCCGGGAGTGTAATTTGTTTCAAGATCAACATCCAGACCAGTATAGGCCCCAGATAACGAAGTCGCTAATCCATTTCCAATTGAGACAGCAGTACCAGTAGTTAATGATGATGATAAGCCCAAAGTACCGGTTCCATTAATCGAGTTGTCCCACCCAGAGCCGATGTTGATAGCGGTTTCGGTAGCCGTGTTTGCGGTAATAGAATCGATATTGATAGCATTAAGGGTACCGGTTGTATTACCAGAAGCTGCCGCATCTAGGAATATTAAGTTTTGGGTCGTGGAGGCCACTGTCTGAGCAAAGCCTGTTACCTCTAAACCATTAATAACATCGCTAGCATCGACCGGAGCGTTCCCAATTATAGCGTGAATTGCTGAGTTGTTTGCTCCTGCACCAGTTGCTGTAAAGATTGTGGCGGATAGAGCGTCAACATTGTTGGTGGTTGTTCCAAACCCTGAGTTGGTAATAGAAGCTATATCCACAGTTGGGGCAGCATCAGACGCCACTCTCATCTCGCCGGTCACATCCAAGGCGACGGTTGGGGCGTTATTGCCGATACCGACCCTATCTGTAGAAGCATCGACGAAGAACAGGTTTGCATCGGTGTCTCCTTCAATCCTTAGATCAAAGTCGGCACCTATTTCATTAAATACCGTTTCAGTAGTAGAAGAGCCAATCCTTAAACGTTCGTCGGTGGGGCCACCTCCGGCTCGAGTGCTAAAGACTAGGCCTCCGTCTTCGTTGCCATTGGTGGCGTCAAAGAGGATCCCTTCAATTGTTCCTATAGTAGTACCAAATCCCCCGTCACCTTCTGTCGAAAAGTTAATCCCAACTCCTATTCCACTAGCCCCGTTTCCAGCGGTTATTCGGTGATAGAGTCTGAGTACTTCTATCACCGAGCTGGGATTGCTATCAACAACTTCGACTTCCAATAGGACGGCTGGCGTAGCGGTCCCGATGCCGACATTTCCGTTTAAGAAAGCAGCGGCGTATGTAGTGTCGTTGGCATTGGCAGTAGCGGCATCGACATAAAGTCCCGTCACGGTGTTGGCCAACGTACCAGCATCGACAAAGGAGAGATAGCCGCCATAAATAGTATCTGCGTTTGCGGTCTTTGTATTCGTGAAAGTTTGCTGATATCCGTAATAGGTGGAAGTTGCCGCTGTACCAGCAAGAGCAAAGTCATGATCGAGACTCCCATCGTTGGCCAGGCTCAGTCGGTTTGCACCATCTACTTGAGCTCGGAAAAGATCTGGAGTAGCATTTGCTTGAGTTTCATCTATCCACCATCCTGGTTCAGTATCACCAGCACCAGTACCAAAGGTGTCAGCACTTCCTGGAGAAAGACGCACAAACGGCCCCGGACCGCCACTATTGGAACAAATTCCTATCTCACCAGACCCATTTACTCGACAAAGAACATTGTTTTCACTGACTGTGCCAATCGGACCGCTCAAAAAGAATTCGGATCCATTTGATTTGTGAACGTTGAAGATGTAATCATTATTTCCGCTAGTAGCATCAAAAGTGATGTCTCCAGAAGTGGTGGTAGTCAGGGCAAGATCGGCTGAAGTAGAGTTTATTGTAATTGCTCCGGTTGAATTAATATCATTTGAATTTAGTGTCAGAGCTCCAGAATTGATATTGATATCATCACCTGTTCCAGCGTTTAGAATATTTAGCACGGCTCCGCTGGCTGTGGCATATTGTTGATTTAGCTCGAGGATATTAGCCGTGTCGGTACAGATACCGGCTGACTGTGTACAAGTGGAAGATATAGTGGCTACGTCGCCGCTAACAGTAAGATCTCCAGTCCCTGAAGTAGTGTTAGACCTAGCTAGATCTAAAAAGTTTCCAGTATCTGTCAGCGTGCCTGAACTTACAGTTCTTGTAAAACCTGCACCGTAAATATCGCCAGTAAAAGCGGTATTATTAGTTATATCTCCTCTAAACCTTATGCCATAACCAGAAGTTAAATAGCCTGCTGTAGTTACATCAAAAGCTGTTCCGCTATCAATCTCATCTTCTATGCTGATTGCTGTTCCTCTCAGGAATCCTCCGCCCTTATCTGTGAAGAGTATTCCCGTGCCGTCAGTAATGCCAATATCGAATTTTATTGCGGACCCTCCGCTGCCAATGAATCCGTTTCTCAATTCAATTAATGGGCCAGATATGCTGCTGCTAGTTCCGTGATCTATTTGAATCCCTGCACCTCCCCAAACCTGTGAAATTGCCAGGACGGCGCTAGTAGAACCAGTATCAGAATTGGTAAGCTGTAAAAGATTACCGGTGGAGTCATAGGTAGCATCAGATGGTCGGGTAATAGATACCACGGCTGTGGTTTTGTTGGAAGTTAAGGTATCAGTTATTGAAACAGCCGATCCTGCGCCAGAATTAAGAATATTCAGCACTGCTCCGCTGGCTGTGGCAAACTGTTGATCAAGCTCCAAGATATTGGAAGTATCGGTACAAGTACCAAGGGTAACGATACAATTGCTTGAGAGAGTAGCCAAATCACCGGAGATAGTAAAGCTGCCGCCAGCATTATTCATGGTGTTACTGCGGGTGATATCCAAATAATTACCAGCATCATCAATAGCCCCAGCGCCGGTGTGGGTGCGAGTGGGATCAATTCTTAGATAATCACCGGTCAGTGCGGTTAGATTACCAGAAATTGAGCCACCGATTTCCACCGCAGTACCTGCACCCAAATTGGCGTAGTTGAGCATTATTCCGCGACCACTAGAGGTAATAGGTGTGCCGGCAGGATCAAGAGTTAATTCGATAGCTCTGCCGCTGCTTCCTGAAATACCGTCAATTAAAATCCCGTAACCTCCAGATAACAGACCGTCACCGTCGATGTGGATTCCGGTGGAGGCAATATCCTGTGATGAGATGTCAATCGCTGTTGCAGTAGAATTTCCGGTTGTAATATTTATTCCAGTCCCGGAACCTGCCGCTTGGCTTATATTTAACACTGCTGCTGTCGAACCGGTATCGGCGTTGTTCAGCTGCAAGAGATTGCCGGTTGAATCGAAACCAGTATTAGCCTGGGTGATAGTGAGGACATCGATACTTCTGGCCGCGCCCAAACTAGAGGAAATTTCGATTCCTTCGGTAGCGTCCGCAGTTATCGTGGTGAGAGCTTGGGTCAGGGCGCCTCCCAGGCGGATAGTGTCTGTAGACCGAGTCAAGCCATTTTCAAAAGTAAGCGGGTTTTCATAATCAGTACCACCAGTAGCGATTTCCAGCTGTCCCGTACCAGCTGCAGCTTTCATCATCCCGCCAGCAGATAAACCGGAGAAGGTAATCGTGCCAGAAGAGGTGATACCGGTAGCTCCAGTGATGACTCCAGCCCCAGAGATATCCAAATTGGCGCTATCGAGCACCGTATCCCAATTTGCGCCAATAAAGAGGGCTGTTTCTTGGGCAGCTGTTCCAGCAGTCAAACCATCTATATTTATTCCGTAAAAAGTCTCATCGCCGCTTGGTGTATTGACTGGATCGATGTCCTCACTATCACCCAGGCTAATACTGGTTTCGATTCAACCGGCAATCTCTTGCAGCTGAACCTGTCTCT
>DRHD01000346.1 GCA_011049795.1 Porticoccus sp. | reverse complement strand
TTTTCCTCAGCAGCTGATTTTTTCTTGCTCTGATTTGGTTTTGCTGTAGGTGTAGGTGTAGGTGCTGGCTGTGTTGGAGCCAAGGCTTTAACCGCTGGTTGTTGTGCTGGCGGTACTGGTTTTACAACATCTGTTTCCAGGGAGGTAACGTCCTCTGACAGGGATAATAGCGACAACCGTGGTAGTCAACAACAGGAACGGGATGACACCAAACAGCAGGCTAAAAAGCCCCGCCAAGAAGCAACGAAGAAAGAAACCGACAAGGTTGAAGCTGAAGTCACTACCAGTAATCGCCCGCCACGCCGAGAAGGAGATCAGCGACGCAGTCCTCGCCAACGCCGTCAACGCCAGGAAGTGCCTGCCGAATTACTAGAGGCAACCAATGCAACGAACGCAGCCCAGGAACCAACCCCCGCTGTAACGCCTGAGACAAAAACTCAGACCGCGCCAAAAGATAAAGCGTCGGTGGTTCCAGCAGTATCAGAGGCCGTCACTGTTGAGGCACCAGCAACTGTGGCTACCAATGAAGTAAAAGCAGAACACCAAGCACCTGAAACCACTATAAAACCAGAGCCTGAAGTCGACACAACACCCCAAGTTGCCACCGACCCTGTGGTAGAAACTGCTCAAAAGGATATTGACGCAGACGCTTTAACTCCGACAGTCGCCCCAACAACTGAAGAAGTTGTTCCGGAGACCCCTGTGCAACAAGTCATAGAAGAGGCTTTAGCTCCAGAGACCACTATATCTGTAGAACCCCCTTCAGTCTCATTAACTGATAAAGCTCCAACTGATAAAGCTCCACAAACTGAGGAAGCGCCAGAAAAAACAGGTTCTGCCGACGTAGCAACTGAAGCTACAGCCGCAACCCAGCCAGAAGCTAGCAGCGAGGCCTCTAAAGAACCGGCGACTGAAATCCGCGCCAGTAATGATCCGAGGAGTAAACCGAAACCTGTGAGCAAAGTATCTATCGCTACCGATACACGCACTCAACCAAAGTCACAACCACTGAACACCTCACTGCCATCACCAGTAGCGGTGGAGCCTACAGAACACACTCGCCCTAGCAACGATCCACGCCAACAGCGTAAATAGCAACGGGGATACGTCAAAAACGGTGATTGAGTAGGAATAAAAAAAACCCCTCGATAGTGAGGGGTAAATGAGCGATAAATTCGTGGGATTTCACCCTTGTGTGTGAATGAAACCACGGTATAATCTCCCGCACTTTTTTGAGGCTCTGCCTTAAGGTGAACCCCAGTAAATCCTAGAACTGGGGCCACCAAAAAAGACTTTAGGAGGGGTGGCTGAGTGGTCGAAAGCACCGGTCTTGAAAACCGACGTATCGAAAGGTACCCAGGGTTCGAATCCCTGCCCCTCCGCCATTAAACCCCTATTTATAGGGGGCGGAAGGAACAATGGATAAATACCTGCCATTTACCTGCCATACAAAATTAAGGGCTTACAGCAATGTAGGCCCTTTTTTTATACCCCCCTCTCAAAACTCCCGCTCGTACAAGGACCGGTTGTATAGTTACCTCCGCAGGAGCATCAGCAAACTGTAGGGATAACCAGATCAAACTAAATCGGATGAAAGTTTAGCTTCGCTATCACACCATTTTTTTATCATCTCGCGCAGCTGAACTAGAGTATAAGGTTTGCTCAAATAGTCATTCATTCCCGATGCCAACACCGTCTCGCGATCCCCCACCATCGCATTAGCTGTCATAGCAATAATTGGTATCGGCTTGGTGCCAGCGTCTTGCTCCATAGCACGGATCTTTCGGGTAGCTTCGTAGCCATCTAATGATGGCATTTGGCAGTCCATTAATATCACGTCGTATTGCTCCCTGCTTAGCATGTCAATGACCTGCATACCATTAACTGCAGTGTCGGTTTGACAGCCAAGCTTATTCAACATCATGACAGCAATTTTTTCATTTACTTCGTTATCTTCTGCTAACAATATACGTGTATTTATAGGCGTATCCAGTGACAAATCAGGTGCCCCTTTCATCAAAGGTTTGGACTCTGTAAGAGCGGTTTCAGTTTTACCCAAGGCGTTGAGAATGGCTTCCCGCAATACCAATAAGCGGGAGCCGCCGGGAATAAACCTGAAGATACCGGAAGCCTGACGCTCTGATTCCGACACCAATGCGCGGCCAAGGCTAATTAATTGCGGTTTTGAGGGGATGGCCATTGTATTGCTTAGCTGTCCTATACGAAGGACATCGGCTTTGCCAAGTGCCTCGCCAAGGATAACGACATCGGCATAAAGGTCCTCAACCACATTAACCTCGTGCACCACGCTAACATTTGGAAAGCCAAAGCCTGCCAGCTGACGTCTTAGCTTTAGGGCCTCAGAATTACTGGGCGTGATCAGTTGTACATCAACAGATTCGGTTTCCATCATGCTACCTGCTTCTACAGGTGCCTCAACCCAAACTGTGAACCAGAATAAAGAGCCCTCCCCCAATCTACTTTCGACACCTATTTCACCATTAAAGAGTTCCACTAATTGTCGGCTAATAGAGAGCCCCAACCCCGTACCACCAAACTGGCGTGCGGAAGAACTATCAACCTGGGAAAACGTATCAAATACGCTATCAAGCATATCTGAGGGAATACCAATACCGGTATCCTGCACTTCGAATTGAAGCAGTATTTGTTTCCCCTGTCGCTCAACAGG
>DRHD01000345.1 GCA_011049795.1 Porticoccus sp. | reverse complement strand
CGCCCAGAGTACTGTAGCCTTCATGCCCCGGCTGCAAAGACCCGGTATCGGCCTTGTCATCATCCGCAAAGAGTTTTTGCGATGTATAACCCGTTACTGCAAATTTGATTCGCGAATCCCAGTAACTGCCAACCACACTCAGCCAGCCGCCACCGGCCCAATCTTCTCTCTCTGCTGACTCATCAAAGTCTTGATTCTGATAAAAACTACGCACGTGAACACGGTTTTCGCGCTTTTCTAAAAAAGGACGCTTCAAAAGAGTAAAACCGCTGCTCAGAGGATCCCGATCTTCCTCATCCTCCAAGTATTCAGGCCCGGTATCCGCAAAAACCATGATCGGCAGCCAACAACAGAAAAATGCTAACCATCGTTTCATCACGGCAAGTCCGTATTATTGCCCCGTCACGATCAGACCTTCCTGTAACAATGGTAGCGAAGTAAAGAGGTTGATCACTACCGCGTTACTCAGATCCATAAAGAAGGCACCGACCAGAGGCACTACGATAAACGCTTTGGTCGAGGGGCCATAGCGACTGGTAAGCGCTTGCATATTTGCCATAGCCACTGGTGTCGCTCCCAGCCCCAATCCCATAAAGCCCGAGGCAATAACGGCAGCATCGTAATCTCTGCCAGTGAAGCGAAATACAAAAAAAACAGCCAGTGTCGTAATCACCAGCATTTGCGCCATCAAAATAATCAGCAACACACCAATGGCATCCGCTAGCAGCCATAACTGTACTGACATGAGGCTCATTGCGAGAAACAGATGCAAGCTTAGTTCCCCTGCGCGGTTGATAGACGGCACGTGTATTTTAAGCTTTGCCAAGTCAGCCAAATTAGTTAGAACTATGCCAATAAACATGGCAGTAAGGAACTGGGGTAATGCCACGCCTTTACTGGCAAGCCAGTCGTTCAAGTTATGTCCAAGCCCTACACACAACGCAAGCATCAACAGCGTGAAGAAAGCATCCTCCAAAGGAAATGTTTCGTCCTCTTGAGTTGTAGACTCCGCCGCCTGATACTGCTGAGCTCCATCGTGTGTTGAACTAAGGTTGAATTTCTTAATCAGCCACCCCCCATAGGACCGCCAATAAGCCCACCGGCTACCAGGCCAAAAGTCGCACAGGCAATCCCCAGTGTGCCCGCACCAGCAAGACCAGCCTGTTCGGCAACGTCTCCCCAGGCGATCGCAGTACCATGGCCACCAGCAAAAGAGATGCTACCCGCAAACAGCCCATAAGCAGGATGGGCATCTACCGCCAGAGCAATGCCTACACCTACCAAGTCCTGAAAAATCAGCAAAGTAATGGCGAACACAAGTAAAACGACCAACGTTTTTCCGCCAGAGAGCAACGCACTCAACTTGGCCGATAGGCCAATCGTACTAAAAAATGTGAGCAGTAAAATGTTGCGCAGCTCCAAGTCAAAATCCACCCGGAAATCCCAACCAATATAAAGCACAGTCATTAAGGTGCTGCAAAGAAGTCCGCCAGTTACCGCTACCGGAATATTGAACCGAGTCAACACTGAAATTTTTCTGTTAAGGAAATGCCCTACCGCGAGTACCAGGACACTGGCAATGATTAGATTGGCACCTTCTACAAGATATTGCTGCTCCATTCACTGTCTCCTTTTATAACTTATCTATAGATCATCATCTTATAAAAATAATTATGTCTGCCAATTTAAGCCATCGATTTCCTAATCCACAGCTTTAACTCTATAAAGCGTTGCATAGAGGGTCGGCACAAGCACCATGGTCAGGACGGTGCCAAACAGCAACCCAAACATCATAGTGAGTGCCATAGAAACCCAAAAGGCATCCTGGATCAATGGTACCACCCCCAGAATAGTCGTTGCTGCACCCAATACCACGGGGCGTAATCGAGACACTCCAGCCGCTATCATGGTTTAACCGGACTTTAGTACTGGTTAATCGCAACAAAGTACAGAACTCACCGTTGGGTATTGACAAGTTAACTTCCCAGGTCGAGATAAATTCATTCTCTTTCTCTCTCAAATTGTCACTGCCTTTTCCCAAGACGCAAAGGCGCGCTGCCTGAAAGATCGATAGTGCTTGGCCGATACTAAATGACGCCCCAAGTTGAATAGATTGTATACCTCTGCATGAACTGAGAGAAAACCTTGTGCCTGCTCTACCGATTTGAACTCCCGCATGCCCCGCTCTCTGACTCGCGTTGGTTGATGGGAAAGTTCTGCACGATTATTGGTATATTGCCTAGTGTCATGAAGGGTGTCAGGAATCAACTCACGGTGCGCAACACCATAGCTGCGCAATTTGTCCGTGACGATCTTCCTAGGCTCGGCGTCATGGCGTTTAAATAGCCGTTTAAAGAAACGTTTGGCGGCTTTTGCATCCCTTCGGGGCTGAAGAAAAACATCAACTACCTCACCGTCTTGATCCACGGCACGCCATAAGTAGTGCTGCTTTCCTTGAATCTTCACAAAAACCTCATCGATAAAGAAAGTATCACCATACCCTTGGTGATTACGCTTCAAACGGCGGGCATATTGAGCACCAAATTTGCGGTACCAGGTGCGAATAGCTTCGTAGCTGACGGTGATGCTCCTCTCAGCAAGTAGATCTTCAATATCTCGATGGCTGAGGTTGAAACGATAGTAGAGCCAGACGGCATATTGAATAATTTCAGGCGGAAAGCGGCGACGTTTGTAGATATTCATTCCCTGATTATCCATTTTCTCGCATTAACTTGTCAGTACCCTTTAGTCTTTAAGCCTATAGCTAAGAT
>DRHD01000344.1 GCA_011049795.1 Porticoccus sp. | reverse complement strand
GTATCCGGCATATACGCCATTCGTGTGTATCGAAAGAAACTAAAAGATGACTCTGAGTGAGCATCAACAAGAATTTGCCCTACACCTTGCTTATCTGATCCAACACATCAGTGCTGCGGGCTATACCTGTACCTATGGAGACGCCCCAATAACACCTAATTCATTTGTTGATGTATCTACACATTCCTTTGCCTCTACCATTAACTCGGTTATATTAGGCGCGCAGCCGACCGTACTTCCTCCTACCGCTAAAACGATAAACAAGGGAATGTATAATTTCATGTAGTTCTCCTGTGTTTCTCCTTCAGGTTTTTATTAGGTTATGCCGATACTGTTATGCCGCCATCAGCTTTTGAAAATGCTGTGCAGAACCAGCTTGTGCCGTCAGATTCAACTTCAAGACTATCGCCCACAAGCGATGCACTAGCTACAAAGTTAAGCGTGTCTTGCGCCGCTATGGAAACGAGTTCGCCAATAATGTCTAGGTAAGTTCCCTGCAAGATATTGTCTCCACCATTTGTCGTGATGATATAAGCTGTGGCTGGCGCGGTAGAAACGATGAACTTGAAGTTAAGCCCAATGGCAGGGGCAGGAAGCGTAGAAGTAAACCCTCCGGCTGCGTTAAGATAGAAAGTCTTTCCTGATTCAGATGCTATAATTACATTTGTGCTGGTGACTACTTCAGATGTTGTTGTGTATGCAGGATTTGGGATAAATCGCACACCATTTATATAGTTATCACGCTCATTAACATTATCATCTGTGTCAATAAATCGCGTCAATGAAGCGGCAGCAGTAACCCGCAGTTTATTTCCAGATACATCGCGGGTCGATGTGCTGGCACCGGCTGGTGGGGTGTCTGTGGTATATTTAATAACACTTGTCTGAAAATAGGCGGCGCTGTTGTCAATGATGGTATTGTTGACGAAATCGAAGTTTTTTAAGTTTTCCTCAGATACAACCACATACAGATCTGTAACTTCATCTGCTTCAAAAACATTATCACGGACATAGAGGTCAATTGCTCCGGTTCCCTGATCGTCAGAATCAATAAAATTAGTAATCTCATCGCATTTGACATGATTGCTTTGAATAATGACGTTGTTATCGCCGCCACCCCTGACTACAAATGGGTAAAAGTTCTCTCCGTTTTCCTGGTCGCCCTCAATATGGTTATCCGTAACTATAGCTCTAAGTTTTTTTGTTGTTGATTGATCTGCCCCCACGTAAATCCCGTAAACAGGTAATCCGGTTGCGGCTGTTGCCGACATACCAGTAACTTGATTACCACGAATTAAGCAGGAACCACGACTTCTGGTCGATGCAAAAATTCCGTAAAGCAAGTTGGCATCACAATGGTTTCCGATAAACTGAAAATCTTCTGCACCATGAGAGTCTATGCCCTTACGGAAATTGCTATTGGCGGTGTTAAAAAGAACTTTGAGGTTTGTGTTATCAGTGCCTGATTGTGCTGCATACCCATAGCCAGTGTCAGTATCACCAGATTTTCCGTTAGAATTTAAGGTATTGTGAGTGACCTTCAAATTATCCGTGTAACCACTTTCAACACCCGCCACTCGGTTGCCTGAAAAATCGCAATTATTCTCTACGGTGACATTGTTTGTGTCGATGGTCGTAAACGCACCGCCAGAGCCACCAACAAATAGTCCACAAGCATTGAATCCAGATGCACTAACATTTGAAATAAGTGCCTTATCGTATCCATAAAGCAATATGCCGTTGACCCTTCCAAGATTCGTTCCGTGGTCAAAGGTTCCCGTGTAAACAAGTTTCAAGTCTCTTATTTCAATCTCTGTACTACTACCCGCCGTTGCATAGCAGTGCAGAGCACTTTGCTTCTTTAATGGATTACCAAACCCAAGCGAGGTGCTATCTTGTTCGTAAGTGGCCGTAATGGTTGATTTTCCATACAATAATATCGGGTCGGCTTTTGATTGACCGCCGCCGATAAGAAGTGGCGTACTGAGCGTAAAACTGAATCCGTCCCCGAAATCAACAGGGCCACCACCACAAGAATCTATGGCACTCTGTCCGGCCGTGGCGATATCTTGTCCATCTACAGCCCCATACCGAAATACTTTGCCGGGTTCGTATTGGATATTAGTTGGCGTTATGCCAGCAGAGGTTTCTGCTGTTGTTATGGGATAAAGAACAGTACCCACTTCGGTTGCTGTCAACGCCGCTGTTAAGTTATCAACCGGATAGCCTTCCAATGAAGAATCAAGAGAATCCGTAATATCGACTTTGTAATTTAGCGTTGCGTCGAGATAAATTGGATCAAGAAGTCCGTTGCCATCAGCAACCACAGGATTTGCATGTGGGGTTGTCAGGGCTGAATCTGTAAAAGTATTCTGCCTGGTCAGCGTGCCGGCAATATAGAAATTAGCTTTTGCCCCTGAGACAAGTGCAGCATTGGTATCAAAAACAACGACTTGGGGTAATGTGAATAGCTGCTCTGACATTAGTTGAGTTTTCTCACGATCATATAACTACCAATACCGATGTTCGTTAGATTTGCCTCACTTGCCTCTTGAGATGATGCGAAAGCGATCGTGCCGGTAGTGTCTGCTACCAACACCCCTTGAATGCTCAAGTGATCTGAATAGGCCGTGGTGGTGATGGCAGTGGCTGTGAATCCAATTGCTGTCGTAACACCTGAAACTGGCGAGTCCGTAGCAATACTGGATGCGCCATTTACACGGCCCCATGCGTGCCATCGGGAACCAACGCCTACCGTGCCGCTGTAATTGACATTCAGGTTTATTCCCTGTGTGCCCGTATCTGTTCCCCAAAAGGTCACAAATAACTCAAACGCATACTTGCCTGTTTCCGGTATGGCATAAGTCAGTTCTGAATCGTTGCCAGGTATGATGTCAGTAGTATGTGTGGTTAGCGCATCCTTAACTTTCGGTACGCCTAACTGTACAAGCGCCGCCTCTACTGTGGTTGCTGTAAAACTACCCGCTGCATCTTCAATGCCAACCAATGACGCGCCAAGGGTGTTCGCAGTTGAGGCAAAATCCGTGTAAATTTCTGCCAGCGCGGCTTCAACATCTGTGGCTAAAAAGTTGGTTGCGGTATCTTCAATACCGATCAGGG
>DRHD01000343.1 GCA_011049795.1 Porticoccus sp. | reverse complement strand
TTATCGAGAGTACCATTCTCCGGGACACGTTGCTGACCATTCCTGCGATTACTGGTCTGGTCGAACTTGAAGGTGCAGCAGGTCAGTATAAAATTTTTTGGGAGGATGTGCCTGATAAGATAGGAGCACCGTATATTGTTCTCACTCACTTATCTGGTGGGTTCGACAACGATACACAAAGTCAGGCCAGCAATAGCCTATGGAAGGTCTCAGGGTTTACTGCTAATAAGGCAACTGCTTTGGCTCTGGCCAATGCTGTTAGCCAACTCCACAGAATGATGCCTATTCATACCGCTTATCCAGATGCCCCACCTTACCACTGGTTGGAGGAGCGTCTACCAATCTTCGAAAACAAATCTGTAGAAAACACCAAGACTTACACAGTAGGCGGTTTCTACCAGATTAAATTGTCTCATAATTAGGAGAGATAATAATGCCTTATACAACTACACGACTGACCAGTAAGGATTTGGTCATTCAGTTTTTACCGCACGGTGCTGCTGCTACGCATATTCAGCACCTCTATTTCCATGCAGACATTACTGGAGGTACTTTCAAGCTGCGCGTCAACGGTGAGACCACAGCGGCCATCACCATGACAGGCACAATCGCTACAGACCTTACTGCGATTAACGCTGCCCTGGATGCCCTGGACAACCTGACGGCTGGTGATATTGTCGCCACAGGCACAGTCATTACTGACATCACATTGACTGCTATCGTCAACCTGTGGTACACGATTGATATTGTGGACATTGACCAGCTTACGGGTAATACCACAGCAGATGCCAATTTGCTGACCGAAGTTACCACACAGGGCAGTATCCTCATCACACTTTCTGACGAAGTTTCTCAGTTTAGCTGGGAAGGCTCTGTTGAGACGACTGATGTCACCCCGATCAACCAATTCGAACGCATGGAAATTGCGGTTGCGTCGGCTGTATCCTTTGATATGAGCATGTTCAAGGCTTCCGATCTGGACTGGGAATATGCTATCTTCGAGGGACAGTGGGGCTATGTTTATGTTTACCAACAGGGCAAAATCGTTGGCAAGAAACACTTTGTTATGCAGGCTTTGCTTGAGAAGGTATCTGAGAGCTTCCCCGACCATGACAAAATCGAGAAAGAACTTTCCGGTATGCGCCAGGGTGCATGGATTGTACCCCCGAATACCGTTTATCGCGGATAATCTAACTAGGAGAACACTAATACTATGAGTAAAAAAATTCGCATGTTCGTTGATAACTGGTCGTATGCCGACTTCAATGCTTTCCTGGAGGCAATCCTTTCAGGAGATTTAACGGCCCAGTATGAGATGGGTGATAGGCTACTTATTGGCTGGGACTATGAGACCCCCTTTGAGGAAGGCATCATGGCTCTGAGTGTCGAGGATGGTGCAGAAGTTTTACGTACCATTCATGAGACCCTCCGGGCAGTAGCCGAAGACATAGATACTGAGGATGTTGTTGTGAGCTTTTCCAAATGGAATACAAAACGTTTCTTGGAATTCCAGGCAGCATCGGCGGCCAATAATCACCGTAAAGTAGAGAGAATGTTACGCGAAGTTACGAGCGTTGAGGGTGTAGCACCAGACGAAGAACTCAGTTTTCAGGACGGCGCGAAAATGATGAAAGCTCTCACTGATACCTACAAGGGGCTAATCACAGGAAAAAACTAAATAACGCCCTCTATCTCGCTGCAATTTATGACAGGGGCATGGATATGAAAACAGCTATTCGTGTTCTTCGTGTGAAAATGTGGGAAAAGGGGCATCCTTTTGAAGAGATAGATGGTATGAATTTAGACGACATGGGGGATGTAATCGCATTCTGGCACGAGAATAATGAAATAGATGCCCGAAGAAACAGGATGCGGAGTAACCTCAAGAGAGGTAAATAATGGCTGAACGGCTGGCTTATTTAGAGGCAGTTGTCGGCGCGGACATCACACAGTTTCGTAAGGGGATGCGTGACGTTAGAAATGACGTAGGTATCCTCTCAGAAACCATTGGAGGAATAGGTAAGCTGGGTCGGACAATGACCTTTGCTATTACTGCTCCTCTACTAGCCATAGGCTCGTATGCTGTACAGGCTGCATCTCAATTTGATGCGGCCATGCACAACATCAATGCTATTGCTGGACTGACGGGAGACGAATTAGATATTCTCTCTGCAAAAACCCTCGAATTCGGGAGAAATACCAGAGCCGGGGCCAACGAAGCGGCCAATGCTCTCTATACGGTATACTCTGCTGGTATCACTAACGCCACTGATGCTTTTACGACCATGCGATGGGCTACCAAGACGGCTGAAGCTGGATTGGCGGACATGACTGTGACCACAGAGGCCCTAGTGGCTTCTTTGTTGTCGTATGGAGATGTTACCGAGGAATTTGCTGAACGAGCCAGTGATGCTCTTACCGCTATGGTTGCGGTAGGTGTGGGCAGTATGGATGAGTTTGCTGGGGCTGTAGGTAATGTGCTACCAACTGCAAGTGCATTAAGCATGTCAATTGAAGAGTTATATGGAGATATGGCATTCCTGACCCAACGTGGTATGGGAGCGTCTAAGGCCGCTACAGCACTGAACAGTGCTCTAACTTCACTGGCAAAGCCCACCAATGCGATGAAGGCAGCATTCCAGCAACTGGGTGTCGTCGGCGCAGAGGGGTTAATAGAAAAATTTGATGGGGTCAATGGTGCTCTCCAAGCATTAATTGGCACGACTGATGGAACACAAGCAAGTATACAAGCACTTTTTAATAATATACGCGGTGCAAGAGCTATCAACCTGTTCGCCAAAGATATTGACGGCTGGAACGATAGCATGGCAGAGTTTAACACTCTTCTGGACGGCGCAACTATGCGGGCCTGGGAGGAGCAAGGGAAAAGTTTCGCTGCTAAATGGGACTTAATGACCTCTGCTCTCCAGGGAGCTGCTATAACTATAGGCACTAAACTGTTGCCTGTAATAGCTCCACTTATTGGTGGTATTGCTGACTTCTTTAACGAGATCAGTTCCCTTAACCCGGAACTTTTAACACTGGGCATTGTCATTGCTAGTGTTGTCGCTGCTACAGGGCCGTTGTTATGGATATTCGCATCACTGTTAAACCCTGTAGGCCTGGTACTCGGAAGCATAATTGCCCTGGGTGCGGCTTTTGCAGAGAACTTCCACAATATCCGAACGGTTGTAGGAGATGCTGTAACTAGTGTCGTGGGCGACCTCGGCTGGGTTAAGGATGTTTTTACAGACCTTTATGCAGCCATATTCCCTGATACTCCAACAGCAGAGTTTACTGTTGCTCCTGTGACGATAGATACAACAGACATTATCTCTGTTACAACCCCAACCAGTTTATACGCTCTCTTTATAGAAGAAGGGTATGATGAACTGTTTGGCTGGCATGAATTCATGCGGGTTATGGAGAAAGCTGGCTGGGTTGGTGGGGCCTTGACCCCTGAAGATACATTCACCATTGATCTGGGCGACATGATTACCATAGAAGGGGCTGACAGTCCTTTCACCGAGATGCTGCACGATAGTATCTTGGACGCTCAAGGACAAATAGAAGCAGGGCCTGGTCTCTGGGAACGTCTCCTGGGTACATGGGCAGATATAGAGCCTATTGTCACCGAGAACTTGTCCAGCATCGCTGGAGCGATTGTCTCCTGGGCAGATAGCATGGCGGGGAAGGGCTTGAACCTCATAGCGGCCTGGTTCACACCAAATGCTGAGGGCAAAAGTCCTATAACTACAATGCTGACCTCAGTGCTGGAGGGTGACTTCGCAGCAGCGATTAATCAGGTAATACCTGGAGCAGGAAATGATCTACAAAAAGCAATTTCCAGTGATTGGCCAGCCAAGATTGAAGCGGCCATACCTGATATAGTTGCTGGAATTAGCAACCTCGTAGGATCATTAGGTACATGGCTGGTGGACGAAGGTATTCCACTGTTTGCTGAAAAAGCTGGATACTTCATCGGCAAAATCGGTACTATCATCGTGGAAGGCATGGGGAAACTCAATGACTGGCTCTTTGGTGGTGGTGATGGTGAAGGTAATGCTGGAGCAGCAGCAAACTATGTAGAAGATAATGTAATAGACCCATTCTCGACAGGCTTTAATCAAGCAATGGACGAAGCTGATGTAGGTGGGGGTATGGACGGTTGGGCAGATGGAATAGTAGCTCTTGTTGCAGGAGCTTTAGGAACAGCGTTCCTGGTGACTGCTGCCTTCAGTGGGGTAACAACTGCTGTGGGTGCTGCTTTATCTCTGTCATTGGCTGCTGTTAAGATAACACCATTTGTCTTGATCGAAGCTCTTAGAGGTGCGTTCGTACTAAGGAATGCCAATTGGACTGCTATGGCAACTGGATTAGTAGCCAAAATTGGTACAGCTATATCCACTGCTGGTGCTGCCATATCTACTGGTACTGCATGGGTAGTGAGTACCGTTGCAAGTATTGGTACGGCTATTGCTGGGCTGTTGACTACTGCTGCTTTCGTAGTTCCTGCTTTAGGAATTACGTTGGGCACGTTGCTATACGTAGCTATTCCTCAATCATGGAAAGATAATATTAGGACTGCCATTGGAGACTTCTTTGATGAGGTTTTTGGTGAAGGTACGATGGATTGGTGGGATGAAGCCACTGAAAATAACATGCTTCAAGTCGCTGCCGATATTGCCTACTTTATAGACCCTGGAGCTGCTGCTAAAATCAATGAAGCACGAACGAACTGGATTGAAGCACTACCCGCTACCTGGGATACTTCAGAGTTAGGAGTTCCTCTATTCTTTGCACCAGAATTCATGGAGGTTATGCCTGGAATAGATTTTACCTTGCCGCTTGATGAGTTGATAGCTCAATTCGATGCTTTTGGTGATTATGATCTGGGGGAGCAAATCCAGTTTTGGTCGCCTGCGAAACTTGCAGACTTTGAGGCCGGACAACAACTCTTTATTGGTGGTATTGATGGCGCAATTCTAGGTATAGACGACGCAGACGAAAGACTTCAAGCGGCTTTTGAGCGCATTTCATCTTTCGGTACTGATGATCTCCCAATCCCCTCATTCGCTAAACCGGGGGAAGAGGGCAGGGCAGGCGGTCTGGGTGCAGAGTTATTCAATCTAGCTGAAATCGAAGCAGCAGGAGGAGAAGCTGTCACTGTCATCGAGACTGAGATGTCCGAGATGGGAATAGCTTTCCTGGCGCAAATGGGGACAGGTACAAATCTGGATGCACAACGTATCAATACAGATTTCCTGCAACCCCTGGAGGAATATTGGTTAAGTACATTCGGTACAGATAGTCCGATGTACCTCGCTATGAATACTTTTAGCACTGATACCGCCATCAATTTAGACAGTGTAGGCAGTGCTTTTGCTAGGATGCACTTGGCAGTAGCTACTACAGTACCCTACCTCGTAGGTATGCTGGTTAGTGAGATGCCTAAAGCAATTGGGCCGTTGGACGCAGTAAAGAATGCAGCTAATGCTGCTGCTACTGCTGTAAATGCTCTGTTGTCGATCAGAGGCGCTATTACCATTGAGGTCATAGGAGAAGCTACTAGTATCCTACCTGATGGTAGACACGCTACTGGATTAGATTATGTCCCATTTGATGGGTATATGGCCGAACTCCACAAGGGTGAGCGAGTGTTAACTGCTGCTGAGAATGAGAATTATGGAAGCATTCCTACTGGAGCTGTTACCCCTCAAAACAACACAACGAATAGTAACGTAACTCACGCAAATACAATCATCATTCAAGCGCAGAGTGTCGATGACATTCTGGAGGAACTTGACAGAAGGGGAATAATCATTGACAATTAAAGTAGCAATAGACTGGAATGACAGTGGATTGCTCTTAGGACGGGCGGGGGGGTTTCCCCCCAACCTGCTCCCTAATGCCCCACTAGTTCCTAGCACCACACCTCGTCAAACACACGAAAGCACTTCCAGTCCGTATGGCCCGGAGGTGGTGATGGCGGATGAAATATCTTATCTGGGACTGAGATCATTAGATGCAGCGCACAGACCCCCTGACATAACCTCTGCCTGGACAGATGCAAATATAATGAACCAGGGTACTCCTAGTTCTCCTTCTTATTCCAAATACTTATTCACTAAGATAGGAAGCGGTGAATTTTTCAGCAATGCCTATCACCGGGCAGAAGATGTATCTACGCCTACTGTAGGCATATATACACCAAACGGTGTGACCGATCCAGATACTCTCTATTCATTTGCCATTAAATATACTGGGGAAGTAACATCCTCCGATTTGACCCTCACTATACGTGAAAATTCTACTGTAGGTACTATTCTCACCACAGTTGTACTATCACATGTTGCAGGAGAAATGAATTCTCGTCGGGATTTCGGGGAGCATACATTTACCACTCTTGCAGGAACAACAAATATACATTGTGTATTCTCTGATCCCGCAGCATATGCGATAGATTTACACGAATTTGTCCTCCGAGAGGGAGCAGGGGCCGATCTGGATAACTGGTTCGGACTTGATCCTTACTTATCAAATCAATTTGATGTATCCCTAGAACCAAACACAGTATATACCTACAGTTGGTATGAAAAAGATACAGGAGACGATCTCCTGCTCACTCTAATTGATGGGACAATACCCTATACACCCACACAGACACCACATGTTAGGAGCACAGATGGGGATGGGTGGACACAGAAGGGCATCACCTTCACTACAGGTAGTAATGTGTGCAGTCCTGTTCTCACCAGTCTGGAGAGTGGAAATTACTCTGGCTTCTACCTGGGAGAGACCTCTGATTTTGGCGCAGGTGCTGGGCATCCTTACGAGGATATTTCAGATTATATACTGTCCCTAGATTGGATGCTGGGAAAATCTAAATTGGACACAGCTATATCGTATGAAGGTACGGCTACCCTCCTCCTAGATAATCAGTCAAAAATATT
>DRHD01000342.1 GCA_011049795.1 Porticoccus sp. | reverse complement strand
GACCCGAATGGCACTTACTTAAGCCTAATGCACTGATAATATTGAAGAAAGCTGGACCACTGTTAAACTGAAGTTGCGACCAAACAATTCAACTAACAGCAGAGCCAACTTTCATGCCTAGTAATAACAAACTTCGCCGATCTCAACAACTACGCATTCAGCATTATGCACAGCATAGTGATGCTTATAGCTTTTTTAATGTGCTGACGGGGCCCGAGTTATTTTCCCGTGTGGAAGATCAGTTACCCACACATCGAGAACGATCATTTCCACCGACAGAAACCTTGTCCATGTTTTTAGCCCAGGTACTGAATTCGGACAGCTCTTGCCAGAAGGCGGTGAATGATGCGGCCGTTAAACGTGTACTGGGTGGGTTGTCGCCCTGTAGTACAAGCACCGGGGGTTATTGCAAAGCACGGCAACGCTTGCCACTACAGATGGTTTCTACGTTGGCACGAGAGGCAGGCGAACAGATCAACAACCAATTGCCTGATCAATGGCGTTGGCAGGGACGTCGGGTTTACTTGGTTGATGGCACCACCGTTACTCTGCCAGATACGCCGGAAAATCAGGAGGTTTACCCACAACACAAGGGCATAAATCCAGGCCTGGGGTTTCCAATTTGCCGCATAGTCGGACTCGTTTGCTTGGCGAGCGGCGCTATTTTGAATGCAGCAACAGGCCGGTTTAATGGTAAGGGCTCCAGTGAGCAAACACTGTTGCGGACGATGTTAGAGAGCTTTGCTGAAGGTGACCTTGTTGTTGGAGATGCCTTCTTCGGTACCTATTCACTCCTGGCAGCCTTACTCGACAAGGGGGTCGATGCCGTGTTCGAGCAGATGGGAGCACGAAAACGTGTTGTTGATTTTCGCCGAGGGATTCGACTGGGCGCCAAAGATCACCTTATCGAATTAAGTAAGCCTAAATACAAGCCCGATTGGATGTTACAGGAACACTATGATTCACTGCCTGATTCCCTCTGTATCAGAGAGCTATCGGTGGATGGCCGGATCTTAATCACCACGTTGTTATCCCCCCGGAAAACACCCAAGCATGAATTAAAGTCACTGTATAAACAGCGTTGGCAGGTAGAGCTGGATTTTAGGAATATTAAAACAACCTTAGGTATGGATACGCTCATCTGTAAAACACCGGAGATGAACGAGAAAGAAATATGGACCTACTTTTTAGCCTATAACCTCATTCGCTTATTGATGATTCAGGCCGCGTTACTGACTGATTTATTACCGAGACAGCTCAGCTTTAAACATACGGTACAGCTATGGTTGGGTTGGCATCAGAGTATTCGTGGTGGCACCACGAGCAGGGAACATATAATCTGTCTATTGACGTTAATAGCTCAGTGCCAGGTGGGCAATCGGCCTGGCCGGATAGAGCCTCGTGCCGTCAAGAAACGGCCAAAACCGTATCCTATGCTGATGAAACCAAGGGCACAGGCTCAAGCGGAAGTAAGAAAAAATGGTCATCCCAAGAAGCTTAAGTAAGTGCCATTCGGGTCGGTGACAACTGATAATCATTCGTATTAGTTTTTCCGGCCCTTGTTTTTTTGTGTCACGATGGACAGCCAAAACCGTAGTTCCTACACCAAGCTATTATTTGTAATGCAAACTACAGTATTCAATACACCCCGACCATCTGTCCTACACCTGTATTAAAAGTTGTGCTTTCTAATGGCCAAACTAATGAGCATTGAATCAAAAGGCGGTTTTTTGTTTAAGGTGTTAATTTATAACAAGAAATATTTAAGAATGGTGCCCAGGAGAGGACTTGAACCTCCACGCCCTTGCGAGCACTAGCACCTGAAGCTAGCGTGTCTACCAATTTCACCACCTGGGCTCTGCGCGAAACATAGTGTCTGCTTCGGCGAAGGTGGCGAACTATAGTAATGGCGCTGCCTATTGTCAATTCCACAAGGCAAAAAACAGAAAAAACTGATTGCTCATCTGAGGCAACAAACAACTAGAAGCCAACCCTTCATCGAAGTGAAGAGTTGTTGTGTTTTCTGGCTGTAAGCTGGAATGGTTCTGTTGAATCTAGACGATACAGTTACGACCATTATTTTTGGCCTCATAGAGTGCAATATCTACGCGGCGGATCAGCTCTTCGTGACTCTCTCCATGCCGGTAGGAGGCAGCCCCAATACTCAACTTAGGTGAAACTTCTTGGTCGGAAGTATCTGACATGGCTTTGTTGAGGGAGGTCATTATCTGATTGGCGGCCTGGTGGGCACCTTCCAGGTGGGTGTTGGGCAGAATGAGTAGGAATTCATCACCCCCATAGCGAAAGGGAAGGTCAGAGCTTCGAAGCTGGCTTTTAATTGCCTGTGATACCTGTTGCAGGATTACATCCCCCCCAACATGCCCAACGCAGTCATTGATCGATTTAAAGTGATCGATATCGATCATTAATACAGACAGGTTATAACCGTAACGCTGTGCTCTTGTTGTTTCTTTGGGCAGCAGCTCATCCAGAGCGGTGCGGTTCATCACACCGGTTAGAGAGTCGTGGAAAGCAACTTTCTCAAGTGCTTGATGAGCAATGGCATTTTTAAGGTAGTGAACCAGTACGCCTATGCTTTGCTCTTGGGTAAATAAATCCTGTTCTGTGAAGTGCTTTTGACCGG
>DRHD01000341.1 GCA_011049795.1 Porticoccus sp. | reverse complement strand
AGATGTGTATAAGAGACAGGATGCTGGTTTCTCTGGGTTCGGCTGCGGGGATTATTTTTGCCTGGTCAGTGGTATTGATTGTCGGTCGTGTCTGGCCGGTATTTCCGATGGTGCCTCCCTGGTGGTCCATGCCCGCAGCGGTGGGCACCGCATTGTTAGCGGGGTTGGTGTTTTCGCTGATGCCCGCCCGAAGGGCAGCAGCACTTGACCCGGTGTTGGCTTTACGAGGCCCAGGAGGCCAAGGAGAATAGCCGTATGAAACTTGTAGACTATCTCCGCTGGGTGTTCTGGGCGTTATGGATGCAGCGAATGCGCTCAATATTGACCATTGTGGGTTTTGCTATCGGTATCGCCGCCATGGTGTTGTTGAGCTCCCTGGGCGAAGGGCTGCGGCAGTTTGTGATTCAGGAATTTACCCAGTTTGGCAGTCACATCGTCGCCATTACCCCGGGTAAGACAGAAACCTTTGGCCTCAGTGGCATTCTCAATACCACCCGCCCGCTGTCGCTGGCCGATGCGGAGGCGCTGGCGCGTATTCCCGGTGTTCAGGAGGTGGTGCCTGTGGTGATGGGCACCGCCCAGATCAAAGCAAAAGGGATGAGCCGTTATACCGATGTGGCAGGCGTAGGGGCATTGGCAGATAAAGCCTGGAAGCTGAAGGTTGCCCAGGGTACGTTTTTGCCGGTAGAGGATATGTCCCGGGCCAGAGCCTTTGCTGTATTAGGTAGCAAGTTAAAACAGGAGTTATTTGGCAACAGTAATCCACTAGGCGAATTCGTGCATGTGGGCGGTAACCGTTTTCGGATTGTAGGTGTCACCGCGCCCAAAGGGCAGTTTCTCGGTACTGATCTGGACGACATGATTTATATCCCGGCCAGCAAAGGGTTGCAGCTGTTCAACCGGGAAAGCCTGATGGAGGTGGATATTTTTTATAGCCCGGCAGTAGCGACCAAAACGCTGACAAAAAATATCCGCAAATTATTGATTGATCGTCATGGTTTTGAGGACTTCACTCTGATTACTCAAGACCAGATGATGGAAACCATGGATAACATTCTGCAAATTCTTAAATACGCCGGGGGTGGGCTCGGCGCTATTTCTTTATTGGTTGGCGCAGTGGGTATTTCAACGATTTTGATGATCACTGTGGCCGAGCGCACCAGTGAAGTGGGGTTACTGCGGGCCATGGGCTGTACCCGTAGCTTGGTGCGAAACCTGTTTCTGGGTGAGGCGGTACTGTTGGGGTTGATCGGCGGGCTTACTGGCGTGATGACCGTTGCCCTGGTGGTAGTACTGCTTCAGTTATTTCTCCCTGCGCTACCCATGGCCTTAAAACCTGAAATAGTGACCGTGGCATTGATGGTGTCCATGGTTGTTGGGCTGATAGCCGGGGTTCGTCCCGCCCTGAATGCTACCCGGGTGAGCCCGATTGATGCGTTAAGGGGGGAGTAGTAGTTGTTGGGAAAATAAAAGGTGAGGGATAAAATGTAAAAACTGATCAATCAACAATTGTTATGACCCCTTTTATATGCGCTCCCTTTTAGCGTTGTTTTCTTCGGGGGCTGACAGGAATTTTTTATAATCAAGCGGATCTATGGCTAATGCCTGATCGGTATCGGCACAAGCAATTAAACAGGTAAAATTGCGAAACGTGTTGCCCGTCCATATTTGTTTTACGATCATAAAGCGCCTACTGTTTAAATTAATAAACTGAATTATAAGTATAGGGTAGCCAGTGCTGGGTCCCGATGCATCAGTGCCTATTCAATCAATAAGTGACCGCAGCCGTATTGGTTTTTGGCGCAGTAACAAAGGGTGCTGTCAGCCACGAGAAAGATATGGATTCATTATCATTACTCAAGAATTTAGAGCAGGTAAGAAAAACCAAAGCTGAAAACTATGAGGTTCGAACCGAACATTATCGAGAAGACGGATCGCCAAAATACATCAATCGCCTAATTCGTGAAGACTCTCCCTACCTGTTGCAGCATGCACATAACCCGGTAAATTGGTACGCATGGGGTGACGAAGCCTTCGCTGTGGCACGAAAAGCCAACAAGCCACTATTTTTATCGATCGGTTACTCCACTTGTCATTGGTGTCATGTAATGGAAGTGGAGAGTTTTGATAATGAAGCAGTTGCAGAATTGCTGAATCGTTTCTTTATCAGCATTAAGGTCGATCGCGAACAGCGTCCTGATCTCGATGAAATCTATATGATGGGCGTACAACTCACAACAGGTCGTGGTGGCTGGCCAATGTCGAGTTTCCTAACACCGGATGGCAAGCCTTTTTTTGGTGGCACTTACTTTTCTGCGGAACAATTTAAGGAGCTATTAACCCGTGTCAGTTCTGCATGGTTAGAACAAGAGCAAGCGATTCTTAAACAGGCTGATGGTATTGCCAAAACAGTTGATCAATACTTATCTAGTTCTGTTGAGGCCGCGACATTGGATCATGGGCTATTGTCACAATGGTTGCAGCAGATGCTGTCCCAGTATGACAACATTAATGGTGGATTTAGCGCAGCACCAAAGTTTCCTAATGAAACCAACCTCTTATTTTTACTGGATCAATCCAAACACAGTGAGCAAGTAGACCGGAATTTGCGACAGGCGATAAGCCATACGCTTGATAGCATGGCTCAAGGAGGCATTTATGATCAAGTTGCGGGTGGTTTTCATCGTTACTCAACGGATGATGAGTGGCTTGTACCCCACTTTGAAAAGATGCTGTATAACCAGGCTTTGTTAGGGCAAGTCTACGCACAGTCGTACTTTTTAACGGCTAACCATTTTCACCTACAGATTGCGCGAGAAACATTTGATTATGTCCTACGGGATATGACGGCACCCTCGGGTGGCTTTTATTCGGCAACCGACGCAGACAGTGAAGGCCAGGAAGGGACATTTTTTCTTTGGGACCAACAACAACTGAAAAAATTACTCAGTACAGAAGATTATCAATTTATCGAATCTCTTTATGGCATTAGCGCGGATGGAAATTTTGAAGGTCGAAATATACTGTATTTGCCAAAAATCCCGAAAATCTATGCGTCGGGCTTGACGAGACCCACCAAATTAAAGCAATGGCAGGGTCGATTAGAGGCTATTAAGCATCAGTTATACCTTGAAAGAGAAAAACGAATTCACCCATTTAAGGATAAAAAAATCATCACTGCATGGAATGGCATGATGATTACCGGATTAGCTAAGGGGGCGATGTTATTGAATGAGCCGCGTTATTTAATCGCAGCACAGCAAGCAGCAGATTATTTATGGAACAATCACTTCGATCAATCATCAGATTTATTCCGTGTGAGTCTTGACGGTGCTACGTCTATTCAGGCTACCCAAGAAGACTACGCTTATTTTGCCGAAGGGTTAATGGC
>DRHD01000340.1 GCA_011049795.1 Porticoccus sp. | reverse complement strand
TCTCCAGGCGGATGGTGAAGCCTATGATATTCGTCTTGGCCGGTATCAGGTAGAAGGCGAAGATCCCGTCTGGTTGATTATGCCGGAGAGTGTGTCGGCAATCCCGGTGCTATACGAAGAGTATGGCCCTTCAATGCTGGAAAAGTATATCCCGAGCCGATTCAAATCATCGTTTGGAGTGCTGATGGTTTGGGAGTGGATCGCCATTCCCGTTTTCTTGCTATTTATCGGCTTAGTGGGTTGGGGCGTTTACGCCTTTGTCGGGCTAACAGCTAAGTTATTACCATCAGGCGCACAAAGTATTTTCGCTGCCCGTATTAAAGTCCCTATGGCGCTGATCGTCATCTCGCTGATTACGCAGATGATGCTGGATTATGTGGTCTCTTTTTCAGCAGTGGCCACCACCACTTTTCGAGTTCTATTAATCGCCCTTCTGGCCTGGGGGGCTGGCACCATTGCGCTTCGTTTGGTCGACACGATTATGCTGCGGTTGACGCGGCGTCTGGTGGGTGAAATCGATGACACCAAACCCAGAGACCAGCGTCGGTTACTGACATCACTCTATGCGCTGCGCCGGATTATTATTCTGATTACGGTGATTGCTGTATCAGTATATGTGCTGGGGCAAATCCAGCTTTTTGAGACGCTGGGATTATCCATTCTTGCTTCTGCCAGTGTGCTAGCGGTGCTGGTGGGTATTGCGGGCCAGGCAATGCTTGGCAATATCCTTTCCTCCTTTCAATTGTCGTTTGCAAAACCCATCCGCATCGGCGACCTGGTTATGTTCGAGGGGCAGTGGTGCTATGTGGAAGGCATTTTCTATACCTTCATTCGGTTAAGAGTGTGGGATGAACGCCGCTTAATCGTGCCGGTTACCTATTTCGTCTCCAAGCCTTTTGAGAACCTGTCGGTTAAAAGTACCAAGATGTATCGCAGTTTGGAGCTGACTCTTCATTTGAGCGCGGATATATCGCTACTTAGAGAGAAGTTTCTGGCCTTCGCTGAAGAGGAAGAGAGCGTCATTGAGCACCATAAATTGCTCTGCAGTGTAACGGGACAAAACGGTACGGCCCAAATTATCACCTGTTACCTCATGACATCCGACCCCCTGGCGGGCTGGGCAGCGGAAATGAGTGTGCGAGAGAAAATGCTGGGCTTTATCCGTGATAACCATCCAGAGTGGTGGCCACGTGATGTGATGGTCATTAGTCATCAGGATATCGCCCTGGGAGCTAGGCAGGGCAAGCAATCGCCGGGGGGCGGTGGTGCCAGCCACTGACAAAGTAGGGAATTACCATGTTTTTGACATAGGTGGCAACAAGCTGAGGTTAATCGCTGTTGTTCATTATCAAAGCAAAAAAGTATTTATCCGTCATATCCTCGATCATAAAGAGTACGACAAGGGTAAGTGGAAAAAGGAGTGACTATGCACGCACTCGTTGAGCAAGCAACTGAGCACTGGGTTTATCTTGCTCCTCTTCTTAGCGACCCACACAGCGAGGCAGAATACGATGCTCGGGTCGCGGCTCTGGATGAAATCCTCGAGCTTGTCGGCGAAGATGAGTCCCATCCACTTGTCGGCTTAGCGAATCGCTTGGGTGATATCATTGAATCCTATGATGAACTACATCGCCCAATGCCTGAGGTGACAGGACGCGAGGTACTTCGCTACCTTATGCAGGAGCATGGGATAGCGCAGAGCGAGCTACCTGAAGTCGGCGCTCAATCGGTGGTGTCTGCAGTTCTCAATGGGCGCCGCAAGTTGAACTGGCGCCAAATCTGCGAGCTTTCGGAGCGATTTGGCATCGCAACAGACTCGTTCAAAGAACCCAGAGAAAAGCTGAGAGTTTTGAACTGAGAAAATGCCGACTGAGCCATCTTTGAGCTTATTTAAGCCTTATGCCCAGATATTCAAGCTCTATTTTTTTGAAGAAGTGATTGTTTAATTGGTTTTAAATATCGTGCAGCGCTTACTACCCGGCTGGGGCGTGACCTACGGCCCGCCGGGTGATGGCCCTTTCCCGGCTATTATGCTGCTGCATGGTTCTGAAGGGGCATGGGCGGGGTGGAGCCATCGTGACGCGATGCTATTCGCCGCCCATGGCTTCTTGGCGTTCCCTTATGGCTACTCAAGTGGCGGTAATGCATGGAACGCGGGGCATATTATTGATTACCCACTGGATCGCAGTGTAGAGGCATTTAAAGCCCTACGGGAATTCCAGTTCGCTGATGAGCGAGTAGGGCTCTATGGCATCTCCCGCGGCGCCGAACATGCGTTATTGCTCGGCTTACTGATGGCAGTAGATAATATCGAAGGTATGCCTGATGCCATTGCCGCGCATAGCCCGCCAGATGTTGTGTGCGGTGCCTTTGATGCCCGTAGTTTTCGTGATGCGGGGGATCCAGGCTGGCAAGCCTGGGATGTCAGCAAACGCGCTTGGACGTGGCAGGGTAGCCATGAAGGTTTATTGCCGACCACGCCGATCGAAATCGAACGCTACCCTGGGCCTCTACTGCTTTCCCATGGCACCAAAGACCGCATGTGGTCGGTGGAAATGACCAAGCGCCTGGAACAACGCCTGCGCAAGCATGGCCGCAGCCCGGAAGTGCATTACTACGAAGGCGAAGATCATATACCCAGTAGCGCTGGGCAGAATATTCACTATCAGTTGCTGCTCGATTTCTTTTCAAATCATTTGATAAAGCCATAAAAAAAACAGCCGACTACTTTGACGTAGTCGGCTGTTTTGCTTTGCTGGTCTTAAATTTATGGCCTAACAGCGGTGACTTCTAGTTCGACCAGCCAGCCTGGGTTTACGAGAGCATCAACGACCATGGCGGAACGCACTGGCAGGTTAGGCTGCTCTTCCGTGCCAAAAAATTGCGTATAGCCCGCCATAAATCCTTGGAAGTCGACGGCCTCACCCTCTGGCGCTACCAGGAACGCCTGCATTTTGATGATATCGCCCACGCCTAAGCCCAGACCTTCCAGCTGCCCTTTAATGCGATTCATCACCGTCACGGTTTGTTCTTCAGTGGTGCCAAACGCTTCGGCACTATTGGGGGCGGCATCTTCATTAATCACGCTTGGAACCGTGCCGCTAAGGTAGACCATTGTCTTGTCTGCAGGCACTTCAACCGCTTGGAGGATAGGAAAGTCAGAGTTTGGAATAGGGTGGCGAATGATATCTTCCGCAAGTGCGGAGCCCGCATAGGCGGTCAGAAGTGTTAGGCCGATAATGGTGCTTTTGAAATTCATTATGTATTTCCTTTTGGGTGGGTAATGAATGTGTTTTACGTTATTTAAAACATTACTTAAAACGTTACTTAAAACACTGCTTAAAAATTAGTGAACACCCTTAGCGCATGCTATTCACCAATTCTGCGCTCGCTGGGTTGTCAGGGTAGTTATTGCCAAAGTTGCTGCGGATAAAGTTCACCACCGAGGCAACTTGCTCGTCATCCAGTAAGCCACCCAAAGCGGGCATGGCTTTATGGCCGTTTACAATAAGGCTGACCGGATAAGCGGTCGCTACTAAGCTTGAATTGTTCGTCAGCGCTGGATAGTCTCCAGCCCCCTTTGCACCTTGCCCATTGGGCATATGGCAACCGGCACAAACGCCCGCATAGATGGAAGCCCCATCGGTTTGAGTCAACGTGGAGGGGTCGTCGAACCAGGTGCTGGTATCAATGGAGGTCTCCTGGGCGATGGCTGACATGGAGAGGGTAAGTGCTGCCGCTGATGTGATGAGTGTTTTCATATCGCGAACTCCTCAAGCCTCAGTAATGGTGGTGTGTAGGCGTTCGACGGCATCCAATGCGGAGAGAACAGCCCCTTCCATCCAGGCGGGTAGATAGGAGATATGTTCGCCTGCCATTAGCGTTCGGCCATCCATCGCGGTGGCATCCTGGTAGTCCGCTTCGCGGTCTTGCCATAGGCCATAGCAACCTAATGTCCATGGAACACGATGCCATGCGACTGAAGCACCGGTTTTGAACTCATCGTAATATTGAGGGTGAATCTGCGAACCGTACTCCATCACTTTGTCGAGACGTTCATCGGGGGAGAGGGCGTTAAATTGATAGGCATAGGCGCCCCAGGGGTAAGCCGCTAAAAGGACGCCTGGGCCATCGCTAAACATGTTGTAAGGTGGGTAAGAAATTAATGTAATGGGCAGATTGGTATAGCTAATGCCGCCATAGATATGTTCGTCCTCTTCCCAAAAGCGCCGCTTAAACTCAATGCCAGCCTTGAAGGCTGATGCATAGGGCATCGAATCAATAATCTTGCTCATGCGCGGTGAGAAGTCATGGTCAATCTGGCTAAGCACGGAAAACGGAATGGTGCAGATACAGTAATCGGCCGTTTCTGTCTGCTCATTGCTACCACTATCGGCAGATATCCAAGAAGCGGTTACTTGGTCGTCTTCGTGGCGTATGCGAGTCACTTTCGCGTTGTAGGTAATCAGCTCGCCAACCTGTTCTTCAAACCCTTTTGCAATCATGTCCATTCCACCCACTGGCTGGAAAATGGTGGACTGCATATGTAGGTTGTCGCCCGCGGTAAGGTTGCGCCACAGCGTTGAGTTAAGTATCTCTGATAGCGAATTGACCTGAGAAGGCTCCGGCTTTCCATCCACGCCGCCGCCTTCCGGGTGACTCCAGCCACGGAAGGTAGAAGACTCACTGCCCGTTACATAGTCTAGGCTGTCATTTAGTGCGCCATAGCGTTTAAGCGCAGCCACCAGTTTTTCTGCATCTTCCGCACTCACCGCCTGGTCTAGCCCGGTTTGATCTACGACTTTGGCTAGTAACTCTGCGACGTGCCCTCTGAAATCGGTGGCCACTTCCTTAAAGCGTTGAGGCTGGCCATTGAAGGCCTCTGAGTCGTGTAGGTAAGCGTTGTAGTTGACTTGGATAAAGGGCTCAAGCTTTACCCCAAAGCGTTTGCAGTAATCCAATACGGCGAAGTGATCCGAGGGGATTCTCCATGGGCCTGGATTGAGGTAGTTGCCTTCGGCAAAATCGATTTGCTGAGTAAAGCCGCCCAGCTCGGTGTAGCTGTCTCCGCCGCGTAACGTCCAGCAGCGGCCACCCGCTTTGTCGCGATACTCAAGAACCTTGACGTTATAGCCAGCGTTGCGCAGCTCGAAGGCGGCCGTCATACCTGCTAAACCAGCCCCTAAGATTAAGATATTGGTATTATCAGGAGCTCCCTGTAGGTTTAAGCGCCCTCGCCAATTAGACTGAGATGCAAAGCCCATTGTGCTCATTGCGGAATACATGGCCGCAGCCCCCGCCACCGCGCCCACCATGCCTAAAAAAGACCGACGCGTTACCCCTTCTGGATTGAATGACATTGCTACCTCTCTATGAAGTCATAGGCAGGCAAGTAGAGTCCTTTCAGTAACGCGATGTCGTCCTACTGCAGCAGGCGCTGCGTTGAATTAATCTTCAGGGCTCTAATTATCCGGCCAATAAGCGTAGTATTTGAACATATGCAGGTGATGTGCCAAATTAAATTAACCCTTTGTTTTAGTTATATAAGTAAAAGTTGATACATTATTTGAAGACAGCACACATCGATAAAAACGTCCAACTTAGTGCGCGTTTCTAGGGGGTATCTCATTTTTGGTGCGAAACGGGGATTGTATTGGAAAGTGGATATCTGCTTTTGATTTCCCTTATATTCCGCATGATCTTCTAGCGATTTTCTCCCAACCCAAAAAGCCCATCTCGGTAGCTAAGAGGTGTGGCGGTGATGATGGCTGCTTGGGGTAGGTTGTCGATATGCGCTCTCGGTTGCAGCCAGGGCTGCTCATCGCTGGGAGGCAACCACTCAATGCGGTCGTTAAATAGCGCATCATCAATCTCTAACACTAACGGTGCTTCTGCATAGACGAAGTACTTGTTGGCGATAAAAAGAACAGCTTCTTCAACATTCAAATGAACGCAGTCGAGCTTATGATCGTTTCCGCAGCGGGGCACATAGCCAAGTTGCTGAGTTTGATCCCAAATAGTTTTACTGATGACTCTGAATAAGCGCATGGCGTTTTTTGTGCTGGCTAGGGATACATAAAGCATAAAGCTAACTTTAGGTTGAGTGGCGTGCTGAAGCCGTGCTGCAGTGTGAATAATTGATTCATGAGAAGGCATATGAGGTTTTTATGTAGCTAATATTTCTAGTTAAATCAATTTTTTATGCCACTTTAAGGTTTTTTTTTCTATTTTTCCTTGGATGTCTTTCGTTCTGTATGCTATACCATATGTACGGTATACGGAACAGTTGTCATGCAGAACAGCAAGTCTATTGATCCACCTTGTATGGAATATTTAGATAGCACAGCGGAAAAAATAAGGGGGTATAATGATTAAGGGGAGCCCAGAAGGCTATCTACAATTAGAATGTCGAAGTGATAAAGAATTAGTAAAAAAATTTGAATACAATGCATTGTTGTATGGAGAAAAAATAGCAATTAGCGATAGTGAAAAACAATACACGTATCAAGAGCTTAATTCGTTAGCAAATAAGAGGTGTGCTGAGATTATAGCTATGGGTGTCAATGAAGGAGAGGGAGTTGCTATAATGCTTTCCCACTCTGTGGAGTTGATTGTATATATAGTCGCAGTATTGAAGGCAGGGGGTTTTTATATTCCAATCGATTTAAAAAACCCACCTGAAAGACAAAATTATATTTTAAAAAACTCAAACCCAAAAGCAAAAATATCATACAGTTGTGGGGAAATAGTAATAACATTACTTGATGACTATAGAGATGTTCATTCTTTAATACAAGAGAACTTAGCCTATGTTATTTATACTTCAGGCACTACTGGTGAGCCTAAAGGAGTAGGTGTAAGTCATAAGAATGTTGAGCAGTTACTATTGAATACAGAGAGCTTGTTCGATTTCAATGAGGAGGATGTTTGGGTTTTATGTCACTCGTATGCTTTTGATTTCTCCGTATGGGAAATATGGGGCGCTCTGTGGTATGGAGCAAAGCTAATTATTCCAGATGAATTGATGATAATCGAAATAAGTAAATTTGCAGAATATTTAGTTAAAAATAGAGTTACAGTTTTAAATCAAACACCAACAGCATATAGAAATTTGCAATTTAAATTAATCGATAACACACAGCTTAGCTTGAGATATTTAATATTTGGAGGGGAAAGGCTAAATACAATAATTTATGAAAACTCTTTTCATAAATTAAGGGGTAAAGGAGTGATGCTAATCAATATGTATGGAATAACAGAAACAACTGTTCATGCTACATATCATGAAATTACTGAAAAAGAAATAGGTACAAGTGATTCTATTATTGGAAAAGTGTTACCTGGGTTTTCTTACGTAATATTAGATAAAAGTGGCAATTATAGTAATGAGGGAGAGCTTTTTTTAAGCGGGCCGCAGATGTCCTTGGGATATATATTTGACGAGGAGAAGACAAATAATAATTTTGTTAAGCTCAATAATGGGAAAAATGTTTTTTATAAAAGCGGTGATATCGTAAAGGAAAATAAAGATGGCGTGCTTGAGTATTTGGGACGCGATGATAATCAAGTAAAAATAAGAGGATATAGGGTAGAGATTGGAGAGGTTGAAGCTAGGTTGGCGACATTGCCAGGTATTAATATTTTAGCTGTACTTAAAGCCGATAACGACATTAGTGGTGAGGAGCTTGTTTGCTTTTATGAAAATACTTCAGGAAACCAATTTAAAACTAAGGAGGTAAAGCTTATGTCTAGAAAGTTGTTAGTAAGTTATATGATGCCTACCTACTTTGTAGAAGTAAGAGAAATAGAGAGAACATTAAATGGGAAAATAGATAAAAGGCAATTAATGAAAAAATGGAGAAATGAATGAAAAGTATTAGTGATATTAAACAGAGAGAAGTATTTGTCGAGTGGGTTCGAGAAATGTTGGATGATCAAACAATAAATGGAGATGATAATTTTCTTGATATTGGTGGTAACTCTCTTTTAGCTATCGAGTTGATAGCAAGGTATGAGCATGAGTATGGAGTTAAAATTTCAATGCTGAATTTGCTTCAATCTAGTATAGATTAAGCTTTGATAAACTCACAAACTGTATGAAAAAGAGGAACGAAAATGAGTAATTCAAATAAACTTTTTTGCCTTAGCCCTGAAGAGTTAAATTCTTTTGAAAAGAATGGTTTTATAGGCCCTTTTTCAATCTATTCGCCTGAAGAGATGGACTCACTTTGGGATAAAATTAGAAGAAAAATACCGGATAGGAGTTATGCAGCATACCCAGTCGACTCTCATGGTGGAGTCACCAATATTTCAAATTATGATCGCCACCTGGATATAGATGAACTTGCATCTCATATTTGTAATAGACACATTGTTGATCGGGTAGTATCTATATTGGGGGATAATGTTTTATGTTGGAGAACAGAGTTTTTCCCAAAATACCCAGGCGATGAAGGAACTGATTGGCATCAGGCCGATACATTTGCGAATGCGAGTGGAAAACCTCAAATTCTTTGGCCTGGGGAAAGTGAAGATAATTTTAATGGGGGGACATTAACAGTTTGGACTGCATTTACAGACTCAACTAAAGAAAATGGGTGCCTACAGCTGATTCCCGGCTCCCATAAAAAAATGAATTATGATGAACAAAAAACAATGGAATTCAAACCTGAGAGGATCAATGCTCTTCAAAAGGATGGTCTTAGCAGAGGATTTTTTGGTTATGATTATAGAGACTTAAAGATTGACCCTGAGTGGAGTCCCGATGAAAGTAAAGCATTTCCGGTAGTTATGAAACGCGGTCAGTGCTTAATTTTTTGGTCTACTTTAATGCATGCTTCGCTTCCTAATATTAATACCGATAGGAAGAAATACCGGATGGGTTTTGCAACTCGCTATGTACCTTCAAGTGTCACTGTGTACCCAAATACAAAAGTAGTAGATGAATATGGAGGGAAAATACCACTTGATAATTTTGGAAATGTACTAGTAAGTGGTGAAGATAAAAGTGGAGGGGCCAATAAGTATAGAGAAACTACTCTTAAAGGAACTCCTTTTGTTGTTAAATGATTTAAAATTGGGTCTGGTATTTTTGTTGCCAGACCTTATTTTCATTGTAGTTGGGAAGAGCCGTTATGCAAGAACAAATATATTTATCTAATACTTACTGTTTTTATAAAAAAAGCAATATCTTAGATGTGGTTCAGTATCGCGGAGAGAGCTGGATTGCCCTTGAGAAAAATATTTTTCATCCCAAAGGAGGGGGGCAACCGAGTGATATTGGTTTTATAGATGGAATAAAAGTTATAGAGGTAAAAAAAAATAAAGAAGGAATTGTATTTCTTAAATTGCAGGATGGTTATAAACCGTTAGGTTCGGTTGAAGCCGAAATTGATAAAGAAAATCGTAAGAAACTAGCAGCACTGCATACCGCTGGCCATTTGATAAATGCGGTTATGAAGTGCCAAGGTTTTAGTTACTATAGTTGTAATCATGAACCAAGGAAGTCAAGAGTAGTTATGCAGCTTTGCAGTTATGTCGATAAATGTATTATAGGAGATATGATTGAGGAAAACGTTAATAATATCGTAAAAAAAGGTTTTCCAGTCACGGCGACTTATTCTGAAGAAGGTTTAAGGGTAATAACTATAGGGCATGAGATAATAGATCATTGCGCTGGAACCCATGTGAAAAAAACAAGCATGATAGAAGAATTCAAAATTAGGTCTATAAAGGTGAAAAAAGAAACTCTTTCAGTTGGATATGATTGCTCTCACACACTACACTAAATTATAAGGTTATTTATGACTCAATTAGAAAATTCATCTCTCAGCAACCAACGATTAATTTTTACAGACCTAACTGTTGTTGGTGTTGCAGTAGTGTGGGGATCAAGTTATGTAGCTATGCAAGAGGTGGGCAAGTACCTTGAAGTTCAACCTTTTTTAGCCGTAAGATTTCTAGTTGCTCTACCTATATTGGTTTATTTGTTTAACTCACAACTTAAAAAAATAAATAGAAAGGAAGTAGGTGTTGGTCTTTTTTTGGGGGTATTGCTTTTTTT
>DRHD01000339.1 GCA_011049795.1 Porticoccus sp. | reverse complement strand
TCAAAGATATTCGGCAATCCATCAGCAAGGGGTTAGTTCTGGGAAGTAATAGGTTTAAGGATGAGATTGAGTTACTTTATGGAAGACGTGTAAAGCCAGCTAAAATGGGTAGGCCAAAGAAAAGTTGTACCTGACCCTACTTTTCTCGCTGAAATCCAGAAGCAAACTAAACAATGGAGGTACTCTTACGTGGTCAGAGTCATGGACAGTACAGCCCCGCGATTAAAAACTAAATCTGTTGGTATTATTGGTGCAGGGATTTCAGGGCTTTCTTGTGCTAAGACTCTCACTCAAGCAGGTTTTATTGTTGAGCTATTTGACAAAGGACGTAACCTATCTGGACGAATGGCCACCAGCCGAAATGATGACTCAGAATTTGACCATGGAGCCCAATATTTCACTGCAACGCATCCTGAATTCAAAAAGGAGGTAGCTAAGTGGGTTGATGTAGGTATTGCACAGTTATGGACTCCAGACATATCTGTTTTTGGTGACAAACAATTCACCAAAACTACTGACCAAGTAGAACGCTTTGTTGGCATTCCAAGCATGACAACACCGGCTAGATTTCTCTCTATGGGGCTTTCTATTAACCTCAACACAACTATAGAATCTATATGTATTAGACTTCAAAGTTACCCTAGGTGGTCACTAAAAAGTAAAGAAAATGGCATCATAAAAAGTAGCTTCAATACTGTAATCTCGGCTATTCCTGCGCCCCAAGCAACCAAAATCTTCGAGGACTTCTCACCTCTACTCACTGGGATTACTCAAGATGTAAAAATGTCAGGAACTTGGGCTGTCATGCTCAATTTCAATGAAAAAGTAGACTTAAAATTTGATGCTGCCTTCGTCAATACAGGTCCACTAAGGTGGATTGCCAAGAATAACAGCAAACCAGAAAGAGGTAGCAATGAAACCTGGGTGCTTCACGCAACATCAGAGTGGAGTGAATTACATCTTGATGCCCCCGCAGAGGAAGTTGCAGGCTTATTGATAAAAGAGTTTTTAGGCCTTGGGGGCTCTCTTCCTGACCAACATCAAGCGCATCTTTGGCGCTATGCGGAAGCAACACCTCCATTAGATATGACTTTTGCTTGGGATAAGGAAAAGAATCTAGGCATTTGTGCTGATTGGTTGAATAAAGGTAGCGTTGAGGGTGCATGGTTAAGCGGAAGAAGGCTTGCAGAGAATATAATTCAGTCTCTATCAGAGAGAGATCCGCTAAAGAACTTCTACAGTCCATATCTCTAATTAAATGAGGAATTAAAGGGGTCGTAACGATTATTTTTTGATCAGTTGTTGTGTGGTAGGTTGTTTGTTCCAAAGATTGTAAAAAGGATCTTATTCAGACCAATACCAACTGGTTACGTTATAGTGATATTCATCTGCATATTCAGGGTTCAACGTTTCCACCCAGTGTTCAGAGCTCTTTGAGGAAGCATATTGGGTCTATTTTTACTATTACAGATGTAAGATGCAGATTGCAGAAATCTCCTGATTAATCAGCTATATTGGCCTTCGAATTGAAATGGATGAGAAGTGATGTGTGAATCAATGGCTCGGGTTGTCACACTGTTAGGTGCACGATTAAAATATATGAAAAATATCATGATTAAAAACATAACAATTATTTTTATAGGTTATTACATTGCTTAAATTTATTTTACCGTTGTTAGCTTATTTCTCCGGTTTCGGTTTTTTCGGCATATTGGTTGCGTGGTTTTTGGGGTCGAGTCTAGATCGCTTCTTTTCCTTAGGGTTAGGTGCGATGAATCCCTTAACTAATGAAAAACGTCAAACCATTTTTATGGAAACCGTTTTTCTTTTAAAAGGTAAGTTAGCCAAAGCTGACGGTCATATCTCGCAGGATGAAATCAGTCATGTTGAGCAGTTTATGGCGCAGCTAGGTATGACGACTGAGCATCGAAAAAAAGCGGTCAATTTATTTAAAAAAGGTTCTACCGCAGGGTTTTCCATCGAGCCGGTATTAGATGAGTTTTTAATCGTTTGTGGGCATACCAAGAACCTTAAGCAGTTGCTGTTAGTCTTTTTAATTGCCATGGCGTTAGCGGATGGTGTGGTCGACCAATCTGAAGATTCATTATTAAGAACCGTTGCCGCAAGATTAGGGTTTTCAAGTATTGAATATGAACGGCTGATTGCCATGGCCAAAAGCCAGTCGCACTTTGCAGGTGGCGGCGGGTCGACAACAACAGCGTCGGATTTAGACGATGCTTATAGCGCATTAGGCGTGAGTGCTCAAAGCACAGACCATGAAATTAAGCGTGCATACCGAAAACTGATCAGCCAGTATCATCCCGATAAATTAATGGGTCAGGGCGTGCCTGAAGATATGATTCAGGTGGCCACAGAAAAGACCCAAGAAGTGCAATCGGCTTACGACCTTATTAAAAGACATCGGAAATCAAAGGGATCGTAACGATTATTTTTTGATCAGTTGATGTGTGGTGGATTGTTTGTTCAAAAGATTGTAAAAAAGGACATTATTCAGACCAATACCAACTGGTTACGTTATAGCGATATTCATCTGCATATTCAGAGTTCAACGTTTCCACCCAGTGTTCAGAGCCCTTTGAGGAAGGATCAAACAAAACGCAGCGGTTATATAAAGGCGCAATACTAATAGGTTCATCATTCTTACCTATAAAAACTAGCTCACCCCCCGCATTGTTGTTCCACTCTTTATTTAAATACAACAGCATACACACCTTTCTTCCGGGTGAGTCATCAGCATGTTGCTTAACAAAGTCGGCAGCGCCTAAGCGAAAGTAATTCGTATTAATTTCAGGCTCAGCCACATTCATATCAGTTAATGGCACATTAAAAATACGCGATAACACGGACATAAACTCATCCCCGCGCAAAAATGACAAAAAATCATGGGCTATATTGGAGTAGAGGTTATTGGAACTGACGGTATTAGAACTAGCCGCTTCACGTCGCCAAACATCTCGCTGTACAAAGCGTTGATCGTTGCTGGTTTTTTGCCACTGGGCGATATCGACATATAAAGCAGAATAAGTATGTTTTTGAGGTTGCCAGTAATGCGGTTGCTGCAAAACCCTCATTACGTCATCAAGTTTGGCTTCATCAAATAAGCTATCAATCACGATATGATTGGGACAAGAGCTCAATAAAGACTCTCGATATGCGAATAACGCAGAATCGATTACCTGCTCATCATTCAACCACATTGAAAATTCCCGCTTGTATTTTTAGATAATCACTTAAAAATTTAATAATACAGGGTTGAGCTATAGAGGGTTGAACAATGATTCATTTAATTCCATTGATAGACTGGTTAATTGGCAGGCCATATTAATCAGCGATAGGCTACCTCGGCTTGTTCTAGCTGTTCAACTGCGTCCATCCATTCTATCTCGTGTACTTCCATCGCTTCTCTTAACTCGCTCTGTTGTTTTAATACGGCTTTAAGTTCGTCCTTGTTGTTTTGCTCGTAAATACTAGGGTCGGCTAAGCGTTGCTCTATAGCCACTAACGTTGGCTCTATTTTAGCCATCGATTTTTCGGCCAGAGTGACTGATTTTTTAAGCGGCGCTAATTGAGTACGCAATGCGGCGGCTTGTTGACGCTTGGTTTTATTATCATCTGTTTTGATACTTGACGCTGGTTCGTCATTAGCATTTATTTGACTAAGATGCTTTTGGTAGTCCGCGAGATCGCCATCGTAATTGAGTACCTGCCCATTGGCGACCAACCAAAAATCATCCACTGTATGCCGTAATAAATAGCGATCGTGCGATACCAACAATACTGCGCCTTCAAACTGCTGCATGGCGAGTAACAAGGCATCGCGCACCTCCATATCCAAATGGTTGGTTGGCTCATCAAGTATCAGTAGATTCGGTTTTTGCCAGGCAATTAAAGCCAGGGCCAAGCGTGCTTTTTCACCGCCAGAAAAGTGGTGTATTGAGTCGGCTACCGCCTCTTCTTGAAAATTAAACGAGCCTAAAAAGGTGCGAATTGATTGCTCGGTCGCCTTCGGTGTTAGGCGTTTCAGCTGTATTAATGGGCTGGCATTTAAATCTAGCGCCTCCATTTGATGTTGAGCAAAATATCCAATTTTTAAGTGCTCACCCTCATTGCGCTCTCCCGATAACATGGGGATTTCTGCCGCCAATGTTTTTAATAGGGTAGATTTTCCCGCGCCATTCACGCCCAACACCCCAATTCGATCGCCGCTGCGTATCGTTAAATTAAGGTTCTCGATGATAGCGTTATCGCCGTAACCTATCGCAGCGTCATACACGACCAGCAGTGGGTCAGACATTTTTTCTGTGCTGGGCAAACTAAAGGTAAAGGGTGTATCTAACCGCACCGCCTGTACACGTTGCATTCGCTCCAAGGCTTTAACGCGGCTTTGCGCCTGTTTGGCTTTGCTGGCCTTGGCCTTAAAACGGCGCACAAAATCTTGCATATGGGCAATTTGTGCTTGCTGTTTTTCGTGTTCAGATTGCTGTTGGGCAAGCTGCTCAGTTTTCTGGAGCAAAGCGCTTTCGTAATTTCCGTTAAATAAGCGCAAGTCTTTTCGTTCAAACCACAGGGTTTTAGTCGTAGCTGCATCTAGGAAATCCCTGTCATGCGAAACTAACAGTAAAGTGCCTCGATAGGCCTGCAACCAGTTTTCTAACCACGTGATGGCATCGATATCTAAGTGGTTTGTCGGCTCATCTAATAATAATAAATCTGACGGCATCATCAGGGCGCGAGCAAGGTTTAAACGCACTCGCCAACCGCCTGAAAAATTGGTGACTTTATTGCTATGCTCTGACACGTCAAAGCCCAAGCCACTGAGCAGCTTGGTGGCACGGGTTGGCGCAGTCCATGCGTCGTTATTGTCTAATTCAGCATGTATAGCCACGATGCGTTTTTCATTGTGCTGGGCTTCGGGATCGGCATCCGCTAAATCAATTAACAACTGACTGCGCAATGTATCACCTGCCAATACATAATCTAAGGCGCTGACATCACTGCTTTGCAGCTCTTGAGCCATCAGTGCAATACGCCAATTTTTTGGCCAAATAATCTCGCCACTATCGGTACTTAACCCACCCGTAAACACCTTAAATAAACTCGATTTCCCGCAACCATTACGACCCACCACACCGACGCGATCACCGCTATGGATGCGGAGGTTGGCATTATCGAATAAGATTTTTACACCGCGACGTAATTGGGCGTTTTCAAAATTGAGCATGGTGAATTAAGTGGTATCCAGCAGGGTATTAAAGGCGCGCGATAATAGCATAGGTTTAGTTGGATCGTCGGCAACGATAGTTAGCCACAATAGCTTGCCGGTGCTCACGGCCGTTCTGAGGCCGTTTATGACTGAGACATGAGGGGGTTAAAGGGTTCGGTGACAATTGATAGTTAATACCATTCTTGTTTGTCACCGACCCCTTTAAATCATGATGTGGATGAAACCAACCTGCAACGGCAAATTATTTTTGGTGTTAGCGATATCGGTCTGAACAAAGCTGAACGCGCCGCAATACGCATGCGCGAGCTAAATCCCAACACCCAGATTCAAACTTATCAAACACTATTGAATGTCGAAAATGCGCTGGATATCATCAAAGACTATGATCTCATCATTGACGGTACCGACAACTTTCCCACCCGTTACCTGGTTAACGATGCCTGCGTATTGTTAAATAAACCCAATATTTACGGCAGTATTTTCCGCTTTGAGGGCCAGGCCTCAGTATTCAATTATCTGGGCGGCCCCTGCTATCGCTGTCTCTACCCCGAACCACCGCCTCCGGGCATGGTCCCTTCCTGTGCAGAAGGTGGGGTGCTGGGTGTGTTGCCGGCCATTATCGCCAGTATTCAGGCAACAGAAGCCGTCAAAATCATTACCGGTATCGGAAAAACTCTGAGTGGACGACTGCTACTTTACGATGCGCTGCTGATGCAGTTTGAGGAGCTGACACTGCACAAAAATCCCCAGTGCAGCTTATGTGGTGAGCAACCTAACATAACCGAGCTCATCGACTATCAGCAGTTCTGTGGTATTCCAGCTAAACCTGAAATGCCCCTGTATGAAGAAATCTCCGTGCGGGCTCTCAAGCTACGCCAGGATAAAGGCGAAACGCCGGCAATTTTGGATATACGCGAACCTTTCGAACGCGAAATTTGCCGACTTGAGAACTCCCTCCACATCCCCATGCAGGATGTTAGCTTGCATTTGAACGATCTTAACCGGGACGAAGAAATCATCGTGTATTGTAAAACTGGGGGTCGCTCAGCTCAGGTGTGTGATTTATTGTTGCAGCATGGTTTTACCAAGCCCGTCAATCTCAAGGGCGGCATTATGGCGTGGGCTGAAGAGGTGGACCTGCACATGCAAAAATACTGGCGTGTTTTTCTTCCGGTTGAGCACTTATTCATTCACCAGTCGGAACCGGCAACCATACTGGGCAACCCACTCCCTGTAACGATGTTGGTTTTCCGGAATGAGAGTTTTTTTCCCCTGTTGCCAGCGATAGAAAGGGGGAAAGTAGAAGGCCAGGGAGGGTTCCCGGTCGACACCGATACCGTCGCTTCTATCCTGCTGAACCCAGAACCCAATGGTGGGACACGCCCCATTTTCAAGAATCTCGGCGTAACGGTAGAGACCTCGCTTCAGGTGGAGGTGACTGCAGCTCTCGAGATTCTTGATTCCGCCATGGTAGATGGTCAGCCAGATATCACTGAGCATGATGATAAAGTCATTCCCCCTCAACTCCAGAGTCCCCTGGGGGTTGCGGTGCACAATAGAGCAGCCGAGATCGAGCAGTGCCTGAATCAGCACAGGCTCGGCGATCTCGCGCACATCATCCGATTTAATCAAGAAATGTTCTCCTGCAACCACTTACATTCTAGTCCAGAAATTACGCTGGAAATCGAGGTGATGGCGTAGTCAGCGGGATCAAGTTTCACCTTTTACCTGTTAAGAGCCACAACTCCGAACGGCCGCTTTGTGCCAATTGCGGTCATTGAACTTATCAATGTAAATTATAAAACCAAGGGTTGTTACTCTAGCCCCAAATATTTGACAAGCGACAGTCCATCGCGAATTACAGCCACTGCTGGTCGATGGCCGTGATCACGACGTCAGCGGCCTCTTCGCAAAGGGTACGAATTCGAGCGGTATCGGCCACCAACTGGCGCTTGCCACTACCCACAAGGCAGACAGCCAGGACGGCCCGTTGCCATTTGTCCTGATACCCCACCTCTGCCACAGAGGCGTTGAATTTATTGCGGATGCGATCCTTTAGTCCCCGCACCTCGCGTCGCTTGTCTTTGAGAGATTGGGCATGGGGGATCAACAGCTCAATGGTCAGAAGAGTGACGAAGTAAGATTGATCGCTCATGGGGTATCACCTGCCCGCGTTGACCAGATTCAGCTCACCAAAAGCGGACATTTGTCGGCCAGCCAGTGCACCTTGTATAGTGGCCTATAGATAGGCACTAAAAAATATCAAAGATACCTATTAATGTGATATTTCCTACGTCATCAGTGTTCCTCTATGGAGGCCTTCTTTTCCCCAATTAAATACTCTTTGATCAAGTTCATTCGTTTCAAGTGCGTTTCACGATTTTGATCCATAAATGGATGGGCAAAATTATTACCTGTAAAAACCGTAGCGCCTCTTTTTTGACCCTCAATACGTAACTCTTTCGTCATATCATCATTCAAAACTTGATCCATTCCACCAGTAATAATTAGCAGCTTGCTAGAATTCAAAGGGAGATTATTAATTGGGTCAATACGAGCTGGGCAGCCATTGTCTGATAGACGACTAGGGCTTGAATCTATAACCGCGGCATCAAATACGGCGCCAGACCCAATAACATTTAAAATGACAACTCCACCAATTGAGACCCCGTAAAGAAATTTTTTATCATATTTATTGTTCAGGTCTTGTGTGATTTCCTTATAGTCCTCAATGAATGCATTTATTCTGCGTAAGCCTTCCGACTTTCCGTATCCACGATAATCATAAATGTAAATATCGTATCCTTTTACAGAGAACACCCTTAAGTGTCTGATGATTTGTTCAGCAATCATGGCATTTCCAAGCGCCATTAAAATATATCCTTTCGCCGCTACAGGATTTTCATCACTATCATGTGCTCGATATTTATAGCCAACTAGCCGTTTGTTATCTGATGTTGTAAATGTGATTTCTTCGATGTTAGGTATTCCAGAGAGACGACTTTTATCGGGCTCGGGTGCCATAGAGCTCCACAGATAAAAGAGAAATCGCTCTTTGAAAAAACCGCAAATTGTTGATTCACGATCGTCAGCAACACTTTGGGTGACGGGCATCAGGCAACAAGCAACAAGCAACAGCATTAACAAAAGGGGCCACGTTTTTAGCCAGGGTGATCCTAATGAAAAAATAAGTTTTGCTAACCAAGGGCGTTTAATCTCATCGCCTTCTGGTTCTTCTGCAAGCACTTTCTGCTGATGAGGCTCAACATATTTATCGTGCCACCAGCTTGTAATTTTATGGATGATTGCTTTCATGGCTAACACAAATATCTGCGGAACGAGCTAGTCGGTCCCGCTTGGTAACGACCAAAGCATCACCTTCACGACCATAATCTAACGCTGCCCGTAACTGTGACCTACCCGAGTCTTTACCTCTAAACTTTTCTACGAACAGCATTTGAACGCCGTATTTGGTTAATCGACTGTTCTGGTTATTCAGGCTCTGGCTCTGTGTGCTTACCCTTGCATACCCCATCAATTGCCCTTTTAACATGCCTTATAAGTCCTTTAGATATATATAACTCTAATTGTAATAGGACTTTTAATACAGGAATGGAGAGATTTTAGGGGTGTATTGAAAACTGTAGGTGGCGAGTCACTCCCGGCCGTAAACAATGACGCTGAAGAATGCAGGCAACACGAAAAACCGAAGGAAAAACATAAACACCCTGTTTTTCCGATTTTTTCGCTGTCTCGGGTATTAGAAATTACAGTTTGTTTAACGCCGCAATAAAAGGCTAGCGATAGCGAGTCCAGCCTGCGTTTTTCTGTGGGCGATTTTTAATTGCCTTGTTATGTTGCGGCTCGTAATTCCGTGACAGATGAGGAAATTACCCGCACTGAAGATCTGGTTAGTAAAATCACCAAACCACATGCAACGACAGTATCGGGCCACCCAGAGCCGTATCACAGACCATGACACTGGTTACTCTCTCTCCATTTTCGTCACGCCTGAGGCCAACACAAACCGCCGCCAAAACCACTTGTGTAATTCCATCACAGCCAACAGGCTTAACGCCAAGGCCAATAACTCCAGCCAGTGCTCTGCCGACACCGGCTGCACTGCCAGCACATCCTTGAGCCAGGGTGTATACATGGCACCGATATGAATCGCCTGGGCGGTGAGGGTGCCGAATAGCAGCAGGGGATTACGTAGTAGGTTGTGGCGAAAGGCAGAGCGGGTTTCGGAGCGGCAGTTAAAGACGTGGACATTTTCGAACAACACCATCAGTAACAGCGTGCTGTTGCGGGCCTCGTCGATGTCTATGCCCAAGTCGAGTAGTGCCCTGAATATAACGAAGGCCATCACGCCCATCACCAGGGCGGAAACAATCACCCGCTCCACCATAATGCGGTTAAAAATCGGTTCCTGGGGATCGCGGGGCGGGTGCTTGAGTTCATTGCCCTCACCGGGCTCAAAGGCCAGCGCCACATCCTGGATGCCGTTGGTCACCAAGTTCAGCCACAGCAGTTGTACCGCCAGCAGAGGCAGAGGCATGTTAGTCATCAAAGCCAGGGTGAACAGCACAATTTCCGCCGCCCCGGTGGAGATTAACAGGAAGATCACCTTGCGCACATTGGCGTAGGCGACGCGACCCTCTTCAATGCCTGCAACGATAGAAGCGAAGTTGTCGTCGGTAATCACCAGATCGGCTGTTTCCCGGGCGACATCGGTGCCCTGCTTGCCCATGGCGACACCGACGTGGGCAGCCCTGAGTGCCGGGGCATCGTTGGCTCCGTCACCACTGACGGCAACAAAGTGTCCGTTGCGCTTTAGAGATTCGACGATGTCGAGTTTCTGCTGGGGTTCCACCCGGGCAAAGACTCGGGCTTCGGCGGTGAGTTGATCCACGGCGGCATCGTTAGCGGCCTTCTTCAGTTCCGGGCCGGTGACGATATCGTGCTCTGAGTCCGCGATTGTTGCTTCCCTGGCAATACTCAGGGCGGTCACCGGGTGGTCGCCGGT
>DRHD01000338.1 GCA_011049795.1 Porticoccus sp. | reverse complement strand
GTGTGTTGGGGATACGGTTGTCGATGACATTGACGACACCACCGATAGCACCGTTGCCATAGCGAAGTGTGGCTGGGCCTCGGAGTACTTCAATCCGCTCAGCTACTAGTGCTTCTGTCGTAATCGCGTGGTCGCCGCTGGCTGAGGACGCATCAAGTGTCCCTAGGCCGTCTTGCATCACCTTAACTCGGTTACCCACTTGCCCGCGGATTACGGGCTTGCCAACACCGGGGCCAAAACCTGAATTGGTCACCCCCGGTTCATCCCGTAGGGTCTCGCCTATGGTTGCGGCTGCTTTGTTATGCAGGGTGTCACCCGTCAGTACGCTCACTGCTTGATTGATTCCAGCAGAGCGTTCTTCCAGTGGTGAAGCAGAAATAACTACTTCATTGAGTTCGTGTTCGTTGTGTGGGATATCTTGCGCTATAACAGCACAGGGCAGGCTGGACATGGCCAGAGCTACCATAAAAGTATATTTCATCGTGAATCGTCCTATAGCGAGAACAGGGGTAAGTTAGGGTTCCTGATGAGCTATAGGGGTGGTGGGGCACGGCTATTGCGTGCTGCAACTGGGGTAAGTTGTGGGGCGGGGAAGTGACTGACCACAATGTCTGTGGCGAGCAATTCAACGGGGAAGCCTGAAGGATTGTTGTCAAAGCTGGTGTCGTCAGTATTGGAACTCAGGCACAGTTCACAATGGATGTTGTCATTATCCAGGTGAATATGCGCGGCCGCAGTCTGGCTTAGCCACAGAGTAGAAAAGGCAAGCAGGCAGACGAGAATGATGTTGGGGCTTCGAAAACGCATCTTTTTAGGTGTGTCAGCTTCCATGACGAAATAATATAGGCCCAGAAGTGTAATCACTTCATGCTTCTTATGGAAGGGTGGGGATGACCCCTTTATAATAGCCAACCTGATTGCCTGAATGTGGCATTGTTAGAAAGTGGCTTGTTTGGAGAGAAACATGGCGGAACGTAAGGCGGCAGTAAGTCGTGACACGCTAGAGACCCAGATTACTGTTGAGATAAATCTTGATGGTACTGGTCAATCCAGCTTTGAGACGGGTGTACCCTTTCTTGAGCACATGCTGGATCAGATTGCTCGCCACGGCCTGATTGATATCAACGTGCAAGCCAATGGTGATACCCATATTGATGATCACCACACCGTTGAAGATATAGGTATTACACTGGGTCAGGCATTTAAGCAGGCGCTGGGCGATAAAAAAGGCATCCGGCGTTATGGCCATGCCTATGTTCCTTTGGATGAAGCATTGTCTCGCGTTGTTGTGGATTTTTCCGGTCGACCAGGCTTGGAAATGTTTGTTAATTTTAGCCGGCCCAAGGTAAAAGATTTTGATGTGGATCTGTCCTATGAGTTTTTTCAGGGATTTGTGAATCACGCTGGGGCTACATTACATATTGATAATCTGCGTGGTAAGAATGCTCACCATGAGATAGAGACGATCTTCAAGGCGTTTGGTCGTGCGGTACGCATGGCTATTGAATTGGACCCGCGGATGGCAGGGGTTACCCCGTCAACCAAAGGAACCCTGTAAGAGTGATGTTTTGATAATCAAGGCATTGCTCTAAAAAAGATACCCATAACTGAATTTCTTATGACAGACTTTCGTACTCGCATTGCTGTGCTGGACTATGGCATGGGCAACCTTCATTCTGTATCAAAGGCCCTGGAGCATGTGGCTCCACGAGCTGAAGTGATCGTAACGTCTGACGCTGCAGAAGTGGCTGATGCGGACCGAGTGGTATTTCCTGGTGTGGGCGCTATCCGTGATTGTATGGCGGAAATTCGTCGCCTTGGTTTTGACAAGTTGGTAGCTAAAGCCATTGAGGAAAAGCCGGTACTCGGAATTTGTGTCGGGATGCAGGCACTGCTCGAACACAGTGAAGAAAATAAAGGTATTGATTGTCTCGGAATTTTACCAGGCAAAGTACGGTTTTTTGGTCGTAATCTGCATGACTCTGCTGGTGAAAGACTGAAAGTACCCCACATGGGATGGAACAGGGTTAATCAATCTATTGATCACCCTATGTGGCAGGGTATTGAGCAGGGCAGCCGGTTTTACTTTGTCCATAGCTACTATGTGGATGAAAGCCAGCAAGAACTGGTAGCGGGTACCTGTGACTACTCCGTAAAGTTTGCAGCAGCACTGGTTAGAGATAACCTGTTTGCCGTGCAGTTTCACCCCGAGAAAAGCCAGACAGCGGGGTTACAGTTATTGAGTAATTTTGTGACCTGGCAGGGGACTTCATAGTCCTATTGTATAGCCCCACTGTTAATGGCCCATGTACTATTAATGACCCATATAATCATGGCTCAATAATTTATCGTAATGAACAGTTTGTTGCGAGCAAGACACCTAACTATTAACCCTAGATGTGACAGGAATTAATTCGTGTTGATTATCCCCGCTATTGATTTGAAGGACGGCGAATGCGTACGTTTACGCCAAGGCCGTATGGAAGATTCCACGGTGTTTTCTGGTAGCCCTGTGGATGTAGCGACTCGATGGGTGAACACAGGTGCACGTCGATTACATCTGGTAGATCTTAACGGCGCTTTTGCTGGAGAGCCGGTCAATGGTGAGATAGTGACCGATATTGCCAAAGCCCACCCCGATTTGCCTATTCAAATTGGTGGAGGTATTCGCAGTGGTGAAACCATTGAGGCCTATCTGAAAGCCGGTGTTGAATACGTCATTATTGGCACTAAAGCGGTAAAAGAACCCAAGTTTGTCACTGAAATGTGTCAGCAATTTCCAGGTCATATCATTGTGGGTATTGATGCTAAAAAAGGCTTGGTGGCTACAGATGGCTGGGCTGAAGTGACAGAAGTGAAAGCGGTAGATTTGGCGAAACAGTTTGAGTCAGATGGCGTCAGTTCTATTGTTTACACAGATATTGACCGTGACGGGATGATGCAGGGCGTTAATGTGGAAGCGACATTGGCCATGGCCAAAGCATCATCAATTCCGGTAATCGCTTCCGGTGGTATCACCAATATGGATGATATTGTGGCTCTCAATAGGGTCGCTAGTCAGGGTATTCTCGGTGCTATTACAGGGCGAGCTATCTATGAGGGAACACTCGATGTAGCTGAAGCCCAATTGCTTTGTGATCAGTGACTTTCGGGCTAAATTAATACACTTCTAAGGGTTTTTTAGCGGGCAAGCAGAGGCCGCTAGTAAGAACATAGAAGCCATCTAATTAAGACGGGTGGTGTTAGTCGTTATTGTGTCTTCTTTTATTCTCCAGCGGTAAACCCGCATCAGCCTCGTCATATTTAACACCTAACCAGAGTGCTATGATAAAAATAGTACTTTGATAAAACAGCACTTTGGATTTGGTTTTTCTGATTATGGCTCGTGGTGATCATGTTTATGTTCGTCGTTTTGGTGGCATGTATGCCCACCATGGTATTGATGCTGGTGACGGGACTGTTATTCACTACACCAGTAGTCATTGGTTGTCTCCCAGGCAAGTGCGTCGAACTGCTATGACTAAGTTTGCCAAGGGTGATGAGATTTACGTTCGGGATTACAGTCGATTCCTTGAAAAACTACAGCGTGGAGATTTGGTTGATCAAACCAGCCAGGGTTTGAATCAATGGATGGATAGCTTGCGAGGTTTGCATGTTAGTGCGCTAGATTTTTCAGTTGAGGCTGTGATGGAGCGGGCAGAAAACCGGCTGGGTGAATTTGCTTTCGATATCGTTTTCAATAACTGTGAACATTTTTCTACTTGGTGTAAAACCGGTATCAGTAATAGTGAGCAAATTACGGACCTTTGGCGTCAGGCATTAACAGGTGGGGGCTTGGTGAAGCCCGATTTAGGCTCAAAGCATCCCGGTAAAGCCCTAGCGGATATTGCTGAGATTCCTTGGCATCTTCTTAAATAGTGTCCTATTTTTAAACGTAACCGAGACTTTATTGGTCTCGGATATTCGAGGAGGCTATATGGGTAGGGGCGATAAAAAAACCCGTCGTGGAAAAATCTGGCGCCACAGCTACGGTAGAACTCGACTGAAAGCAAATCGTAAGCGCGCTAAGAGTGGTAAAAAATAGCGAGTGAGTCACTAGCCCAATTTAAAGAGGGCTGTTTAGTGAGTGTCGTTACTTAGTGGATGATGCTTAACCAGCGGCTTGGTTTAGCAAGAACTCCACCAGTGCTTTTTGGGCATGGAGGCGGTTCTCAGCTTCATCCCATAT
>DRHD01000337.1 GCA_011049795.1 Porticoccus sp. | reverse complement strand
GTTATTGGCTAAAATCTTTGTCGGCCCTATCGCCCTTTGGATGTTGTTTCGTGTAGTAACGGACATTTGCGCGATCGCCCCGTCCTCAGCGGATATACGCTGCCATTCAAACGGAGCAACTGAATCACCCGTCCACACAAATTGCCAAACACTCCCGCCCTTTTCCCCATTCATCCATATAAAAAGATCATCACCTAAGAAACCACCGGCAACAATAACATCCGATGTAGGAGCATCCTTGAAACTGGCGGTAGGCCATGATTGCGGGTCTTTGATAGCTGACCATCGTGCGCGTTGTGGCGCAAGCACTTGGCTGCCTGTAGTATTGTCGGTTATATTGAAGGTTAACAATCGTTCTTTATAAACAAATACAAGCAACGCACTTGTTACTTCATTGAGACCCGCCCTGTCACCTGCTGCGCCAATATCGATAAATAGCTGAGTAAGGTTTGTCCCGTCATATATCTCAAGCGGATCTTTGTTGTTTGCGATATATGTTTTCGACGCCCCGCCTAAAGTCCAATTCGCAACCCAAAAGAAATCGGTGTTATCACCGGACCAGTTACTGTCATTGCCTGCACTAACCGCATCACCGACAATGTTAGAAGGTGTACCGCTCTCGAATAACTGGCCGCTGCTATTGAATGTCCCTGTTACTGTTCCTCTCTGAAATATGATTGTCCCCACTGCATCCGCACCGCCGAAAGTACCGTAATCGACTGTTACTACATCAACTACGCCTGTCGCACCGCTGGTTGCTTGTTCTATCGTTTCGCCGTTAGCAGGGGTATATCCCGACTGCGATGCGAAATCAAACCGTACACGATGCTGCGAAACGTCTGTGAATTGTTCCTGATTGACCTGCGAAGTCGCCCCCATAGTCTCGGAAACAAAAGCACTTTCAATATCGAACGTCGTTGCTGCTACAGCTTCGACACGATACGTCCCGTCATAGTTGGTCGTATTGCTGATTGTTACAATATCATCTGCTGATATTCCATGACCGGACGCAACTGTGAATCGCACTACATTCGGTGCACCGCCTACATCTGCAACCGACACCAGGATGACTCCCGATATCTTACTATCGACAAACTTGTTCATCCGGTTCTGGTCGAAGATAATAACCTCTTCCGTATTACCGGAGAGGTGGTTAAACACGCCCATCACCGGATTAGTTTGTAAGGTAGGGTTGAGCGTAGCTGTATCAATTTTGACAATCTGACCGAGCAGTGACCGGCCCCTGCGCTTCTCAAGTACACCTCTTTTCAGGTGACAGTTGTCTAATATCTCAAAAGCATCTTGTCGCAGTAACCACGGGTCTCTCCGTGAGACTTTGCCTTCCATCAAGTCGGATATTAAAAAAGATTCATATGCCATTTAACGGCCCCAAGCCTGCCAATAAACACTACTCGTAGCAGTATGAGCGTTGGTTACCTGCAAAATGCTCGTAGTAGAACCACTTTTTGAACGTACATGAGCAGGCGATTCTACAGTTGCAGTGTTTGTTTTTAGTGTCGCCTGTGCACTTATGAATTCGGTAGGAAAAGCAGCGCCATAAGTAATCTCAACGGTTGAATTTCCCCCAACTGTTACTTCTCCGTGTTTGAAAATGAGACCTCCGTTGAAAGTATAACTTTGGCCACCTGAGTATGTCGGGGCGACTAAGCTGTCCGCATAAGCCTTAATACTCTGTTGAGTGGCAAGGCTAACGGCGGAATCAGAACCCATTGCATCTTCATCCAGCGTCCCCGTAATTGCTATGGTGCTACCTATATTAGAGGTAACAACTGTCATGTCTCCCGCCGCTGAAACATCAAATGCATTCATGTTGAGGACGGAATCTGCAGCGCCAATCAGGTCCGCTCCCGTACCAAGAGTAATAGATGCGCCCGCTCCAATAGCACCCGTGAGCGTACTCGTGCCATCAACTACGAGGTTGTCGCTTGAGTATAAATCGCCGTCTTTAGTGAACTGCAATTCGTCCCCATCCTCAGAAGTAAAGGCCAGTTCTGGCTGTGAACCGCCGTCTATAATTTGAAAATGTCCCTCGTTAGTGCTGGAAGCACCGGCGCTGGATTCCTCTTGCATCGTTAATACTTCATGCTTGCCTGTCTGTGTACCCGCAGCGGTTCCTGCAAACTCATGGTCAAGATTAAGCGCAGTCTGTATTTGTGACCAATTAGCAAGAATCTCCGGATTTGAGCTTCGCAGCGACGTACTGGCGGCCGGCTTGTCTTTGTCGAACGCGCCCAACAGCCACGGAAGGCATGAGACGAGAACGATTATCACCGGAAGCGTGAATCTTTTCGCGTGTTTCATTTGCCGATTCCTTTCTTAGCTCTCATCCTGCCTGCGATAACAAACACGCAGCCGCCAAGAGCAATCTGATTAACAATTAGTCGGAACTGATTCTGGCTCTGCTTCTCCGCCCAATCGCACAACTCTATTGTTGTGAAGTCGTGCCTTAAAGGTTTGGGCGTATCATTTATCATCATCAACAAACAGACGACGACAACAATCGCTGCTATGATCGTCATCGACCTGAACCATCTTTTGTTTTCCATTTTCCTGTCCTTAAAAACTTGCTTGCGGAACTCTGGTTACTTGTTCCTGGCGATAGAACTTAGCATTTATTTTGTTAATCAAATCCGATGATGTCCGGGAACTGAAAGCCCCTTATCTGAGGAAGCCAAGCGAATTGACCGCCGACGGCAGTACGCCGGAAGATGTTACATGGGGTGAGGTAATAGCCTACGGGTCGGCGATGTCTTTTCTTAT
>DRHD01000336.1 GCA_011049795.1 Porticoccus sp. | reverse complement strand
GCGTCAGATGTGTATAAGAGACAGTACTGTACTTGAGGACGTGACAATTCTCGCCTCGGTCGGTGCAACAACGACACACGGCATCCACATCTTAGCGGCATCAGACCGTTTGACCTTCAGAAACGTAATAATTGACGGCCCCTTCAGTACAGGTGGAATCGTCGAAGTGGCTGCTGGTTTGAATCACATCGTAGAAGGTTGTGCTGTCGATACCGATGGGACAAATTACAGTTTTCACGGCTCAAGTACCTTCGCAAAACGGGTCAACAATATCGATGGTCAAGTGGTAGAAGATGATGCTGAATCCTTGATAGTCCTGACTCGTGGTGCAGGAACCACTCCAACAGGTATAACCAATGAGTCAATATTTGCGTACCTGATGGGTAGTGGTGCAACGGCTTCGGCTTCAACCTTTAACAATACGACAGACAGTCTCCAAGCTCTTGCTACTGCTATTGCTGCGATTGACAACACGACAAACCTCAACACGGCTGTTGCATCTGCACCAGTTGCAAAATCCATGATGGATATATTGAACGAGGATAGAGCCGGAGCAAACACCTATGATAGTTCGACTGACTCACTGGAGGCTATCTCTAATTTTGTTAGAACCGGAACAACCCTCGGAGCAGGTATCAATCTCGACCACTTGATGAAAACTGTAGTCGTCGATAAACAAGATATGGATGCCGAAGTAGTACAGGGTTCTGTCCTGTCTCATATTTGCACCAAGACCGATGGCGATATGGATGACTTTGACCCGACAACTGATAGTCTGGAAGCCATCGCTGATGGTATAGCTGCAATTACTGATAACGTATCGGCGGCTGTTCCAGATACTGCGGTTGCAAGGTCATTACAGGATATTCTGAACAAAGATGACTCTGGGAATTTTAATGATGCCACTGATTCACTCGAAGCTATTCGAGACCATCTGGACGGAACATCTGTTCTCGGTGGGATACAACTTGACCACTTGGCTCAAACAGTAAGTGGTGGTACTAATTATCCCACAGAGGTTACAACTGACAGTATTCTTGGAATGATAATGTCAACTAATGGTAATCCGAGTGGTTTTAATAAAACCACTGATTCCCTTCAGGCTATTCGGGATAACCAACTGCCTGCGACGACTGCTGGAATAGAAGCTGATGACCTCGACCACTTGTTGAAACTGGACGGAACTGAGGCATACCCTGAAAATTGTGCCACTGATTCCATTATTGCTAAAATCTGTTGTATCGGTGCTTCGGCTGTCCCAAGTACATACGATAATACCGAGGATTCCCTCCAAGCCATTTCTGAGTTTGTTAGGACTGGAACTACTCTTGGTGCGGGAATACAACTTGACCACTTGCTGCAAACATCTACAGGCGTTGCTCTTGATGGTGACTTGTCGTCATTTACTGTCCATCTATCTGTAATGGCCCACCTTATGTCTGCTACAGCACAAGGAGATACCTTTGATGCTTCAACTGATTCTCTGGAAGCAATAGCGGCTGCTTTGTTGGCTGGTACAGGAGCCACTGTTGCACTCGTAGCCGATGATCTTGACCATCTTATAAATGCTGCTGCTGGTGCTGATGTTTATCCTGTACCCCTGGCGAATGATAGCATTCTTGCCATGATAATGTGCAAGGGTGCTACGGCAACTCCCTCGACCTACAACAATACAACTGACTCACTTGAGATGATTTCAGATAAGGTGGGTGCATTTGCGGGGACGGCTGGAGCAGGTGCAGGCGAAAGTGCTAAGGCCGCTATTGCTTTACTTCAGACTGATACCACTACTATTCTCGCCGATACCGCTGCGATTGACCCTGGTGCGACCAGACTTCAGACAAGAACTCTTACCAATTGGACTGGAATTGCAAATGCTTTATGGACGGTTTCGGCTCCTGTCAAGGCTAAGATTTGGGGTATAGTGCTCGCTGGGGTTAAGAACGTGGGGATGAACTTAAAAATCTCTACGATACCCACAGCCCCGGGTGGAGTTATTGACCTTGTGGCCAACCTTGATTGTCAAAACGATTCTGCTGGAACACTCTACAAGATGAATACCACCCTTGGCGGGGCTATGGTAGAAGTAACAGGTGGGGCAACCGCTGACGACGGTATCGAGGTAATTCTTCCTGCTGGAACAGTGGTAATGGATTCGGATGTAGTCGAAGATGCTGGCGGTTCCATCCAATGGTTTATACAGTATGAGCCTCTTGAAGCTGGTGCTACTGTCTCGAATACCTAAAATTAGTTAATTTGAATTGCGTTCCCCCGTGAGGATATGCGGGGGAACGGCTTTTTCTTTAAGGATATTAATATGGCTACAGAAACACGCCCGATGAAATGCGACGTTAATTGGCCGATAGTTCATCTGAATAATAACGTACTTAAATCTACAACTCTCCTAAACGGTTCTGGAGGCAGAAGTAGCCACTGGATAACTGGATACAACTTGGACGGGGTTTTACTAAAGGATGATAGTTTCTGGCTTCTGCGGAGGAATTGCCTTTATTTTGCTTCTAATAATACTTGGACGGCGGCAGATGGGGGGTCACTTCTGGATATAGTTGCTGGGTCTAATGGTCATTTTGCTTTCGAGATGTGGATATATGTCCCAACCGCGACCGGAGCGGTTGCTGGATTACTTACCCGGGCGGCTGTGGGCACAGAGGGTTACACTCTTGAAATTACCTCCGCAGGGTTAGTTAAATTCACAATCAAAGATAGTTCGGTTTCCATTACGATAACAGGAAGTACATCTATCTTTGGTGGATGGCATCTGATTACAGTGGTTGGAGAGCGTGGCTCGACCACAGGATTAAAAATGTATCGAGACGGTGTTTCTGATGCGGATGGTGTCACTACTGTATCGATGACTGGTGCTGTAGATGCGGCTGGTGCTATGATATGTACCGGAGTCTCAAGTGAAGATATGTTCATTGGCCCCATCGGTTTTTACACCGGGACAAATGCCGCTTTGTCGGCTGCGACTGTTCTTGCTAATTATAACAATGGAATTGGACGGAAATATGATGGAAGTGAATCTGGTTTATCTGTCGGGTTTAATAACGACGAAGGTTCCGGGAATTATTGTTATGATATTAAGAATGTTGAGGCTAATAAATCGACAGTCAGTGGCCATGCGTGGTCTCCCAGTAAACAGTCTGGTGGAACGGCGGCTATAAAGAAGTGTGGGCCGCCATTCAGAAAACAATACGAGGATGATGCCGTTAATCCACTTCCGGCTGTAGGGGTATTTCAGACTGCTACGGTGATTGGTACAAGCGATAATGTACTTCAAGCAATCAGTGTAACCTTCCCACAGGCTATTGAGATTGGCCGGAATAATCCGGTGCGAATTTTGCAAACAGATGGGGCATTCAGTTTAATCCTGCATGGGTTTACGGCAGACGCTTAAAATGGCACAGGCGATTGAAGCTCTCGATAATTTAATAGTAGAAAAGTTGCCAAGAAGGAGTACATCAATGGCTAAAGGTAATATACTTCGGGCTTTGTTGGGGATGAAACATAGCCCTGC
>DRHD01000335.1 GCA_011049795.1 Porticoccus sp. | reverse complement strand
ATCAAGAATGCGGTAGCCGGTGCAGTAGATGATGACATCGACTTCCACTTCTCGACCGCCGCAATTTATACCGACTCTTTCCTCCATTGATTAAAGCGACTAAAGCGTTGCAGCAGTTTATGATGAGCTTTGTATTTGAGGCCACTACACTAGGCCATAAACGTATGGAGCAGTTCGAAAATGTAGCGCGCAAATACATTAATAAGGTTATTCCTGAGGGTGCCTTGCGAGATGCGGTCACACCTAGCAGTCACTATGGTTGCAAACGGGGTCTGGTGTCGGATGACTTTTACCCTGCGTTGATGCGCGATAATGTCGAATTAATCGCGCAAGGTTTACACGAGGTAAAAGCAAATAGCGTCATAACCAGCGACGGTCGAGAAGTGGAAGTCGATGTCATCATCTACTGCACCGGCTACCGCATTCTTGATTTTGATCGTATCTGTGTGACCGGTGCCAATGGCGACAATCTTGCCGAGGTGATGGAAGCGGCACCTGAAGCCTATAAAGGCATAGCCGTGCCGGACTTTCCTAATTATTTCTTTACGGTAGGACCTAATGGACTGGTGCTGAATGTACCTTACTTTCATAGCTGCGAAAAAAATATTGAAACGATTGTGCGTTTGCTAAAAGAAAAACAGGCCAAAGGTGTAAAAGCTATCAGTGTTAATCCCGTCAAGCATCGGCAATACAATGATGGGATGTCGCCCCAGTTTGCTAATTTTTCCTGGGGAGCGAGTAGTTGCGATAGTTATTACAGCACTGAAGGCGGGCATGTTCCGTTTCTATTTGCAGGCAATTTTAAGAGTTACTGCGAAACTCATGATCAATGTAGCCTGGAAGATTTCGATATAGCTTCGTGAGTTCCCATTAAGTTGTACGGTATACCACCACCACATTGCATAAAGATGGACAGGAACTATTACGCTACCGGGTACCAAATCAGGACAAGCAGTCTCCAAAACCCATCGCGGCCCCGGTCTATTCCATCTATGAAGGTACACCCCATATTGGTTACCGAGCCAACGATTTACCGATGTCTACTATGGTCGCCGTGGCGAGCTCACGCTTTCGGATCATCCCTTGATAGAACCCTTGCGACGCCGGGGTTTACCCAAAAAGCCATTGCTGGCCGGACATATGGGGCACTTGAATTTTAGTATGAGCGCACCGGCTCCTTTGTAGATTCTTATTTTTCGATTCTCACCTGTAGCTAATAAGTACGCCATGACAATGGTGAACGCCAACATAGCACTTCATCACCAAGCAAAATACGCTCTAATCAACCGCCACCGTCGTAACCGACCGCTTTGTACTCAAGGCCACCAACACCACAACCAACAGACAAGCAGCACCCAAAAAGTATGGGATATTCATGCCTAAGGAAGCGTAAATTGTCCCCGCCAGCAAAGGCCCTATCACCCGCCCCATCAAACCAAACGCAGAGTAAGCCCCCATCACACTGCCACGCTCATGGGCTTCTGCGCCTTTGGATACCAGCGTTTGCGCACCGGTGAAGAAAAAAGCCATACCCGTAGCCGCAATACACCAGGCAAAAACACTACCTGGAAGGGAGCCAAGCGAGGCGGTATAAATAATCAGCAAAAACGACAGACCATAGAGACTGGCGCCACAGGTAAACATAAATAAATCGCCAAACTTTTTACTGACCGGCGCTATCAACTTTGCCTGTACAATGGCAAGCGTTAAACCCGCCGATAAAAATACCCACATCAAATCCTGCGGTCCATCGATCACTTTGCTGTCTTTTAAAAACAACGGCAATACCACTTCCCCAAATGCACCTGCCACATTAAATAACAAAGCACAGATAAAAAACTGCACCATCAACGGTTTTCCGATAGCGTTCGGGACACCGGCAAACGGGTTGATATGCAATTTCTTTTGCTGGCTTTTTTTGCGATGAGCTTCATCCAAACTTTCTGGCAGAAAAAAAGCAACGCTGACACAGGCCACCAAGGATAAAACAGCAGAGGTATAAGCCGCCAATTCCAAACTGGCATTATCAAAACTATCTCCAGCCAGCCATGCCCCCACAGCGGGTCCAATGACAAAACCAAGCCCCGTTGCTGAACCTATTTTACCCATGCCTGCGGCTCGCTCACTGTCATCGGTCACATCAGCCACATAAGCTTGTACCACCGACATATTACCCGCCATACCCCCTTGAATTAGACGAGCAAAAGCCAGCAGCCATAAAGAGCTGGCCATACCCAATATCAAGTAGCCTACTGTAGCGCCCAACAAACAACCCACCAATATTGGCTTACGACCATAACGATCACTTAATAAACCTAAATAAGGTGAAGAAAAGACAATGGCAATGGGGTAGATGGCAAAAAACATAGTGGCAACATCTGGCGTCGCCCCCAGGTGAAGTGCATAAAACAGGAACACGGGAATTATGATACCAAAACCGGCGCTATCCAGCAGGGCAACAAAAAACAAGGTACGCATTAGGGGGACTTCCTATTATTATTATAATCATTTATCTAACTCGTCAACCGACGATAATAACACGCCCGACAGTATGAGTGCGCCGATAAACGCTAACCAGACCCGACATAAACCTCATCAACCTGTAGGGATATCGGTCCATAGCGTGATAGGGTTCAGGTATTGGCGGCATCATCTTGATCCGCCATATGGATTTGCTATATTGGTTCACCCCTCCAAATCCATTAAGATGATCCCCCATATCCACCGCCAAGACCCTTGATATATGGAAAACGCTCAACTGACTGTCCCTGCCCGTTTTGTCAATACAATGTTAACCATTGCTGCTGACAGGGAATGTGACATCGATGCTTTATTACAAGACATCGGCATCAACCCAAAGGACATCGCCGAAGACAAAGCCATTTCCGTATTACTGTATGGCCAGCTCCATCACCACATTATTGAGCTGGTACAGGATGAATGGTTTGGCATGCTCAGTGGTGGTGCCGTTCCCAAAGGGGCTATTCGCTTACTCTGCCAAAGCATTGTTCATTGCAGGGATCTGGAACAGGCGATTATTCGGGCGGGTGAATTTTTTGAAGTATGCCGTGGTTTTAAAGTGAAACAAATACTCGAAAAGGATGGCGACCAGGTTATCTTCAAAGCCGCCAAACTTGACTGTATCGAACAAGCGGAATTTGATAGCTTAATTAATAACACTGATCCCAGCGTTATTAAATCCACGCTCTCGGCATGGCATGGTTTTTATAGTTGGCTAATTGGTACTTATGTCCCGATCGACGATATCTATTACAACTTCCCCAGTGACAACGGCAACTCAAGCTACCAAGGGCGAGATAAAATAGACCATCACCACAGCCATGCCTTTATCGGGCACCGCTTTAACAAAAAATTCCTGAGCTACCCCATTGTTCAAAATGAAAATAGCGTTGAAGATTTTATGCGCAAGGCGCCCTATTACGGATTAATTAAAAAAAACCCCAATGAAGGCCTTGCCCCCTATGTAAAATCTTTACTAGCAAAAAATATTGGGGCTGAACTTCCTAATGCCAGTGAAGTCGCCGAATGTTTTAACATGTCGGTCACCACATTGCATCGACGCTTGGGTAATGAGAACTGTAGTTTCCAGGCACTTAAAAATGAATCCAGGCTTGAAGCTGCCATACATTACCTCAACTGCCCCGACATCAGTACCGCTACTATCTCGGATCTGTTAAGTTTTGAAAACCCCAGTACCTTTTACCGCTCCTTTAAAAAATGGACAGGACTACCCCCCGGCGAATACCGCAAGCAATTACTTAACGATAAAATTAATCCGCTTTAATAGCTTTATCAAAACAAAAAGCAAGCATAGCAAGCTAACAGGCCGGGAGCTTTTCCAAGCTTTTATTAGCGATTTTCAATACGGTTATAATCCAGCAAACCAGCCGAGACCGGGCTTGAGTGTAGATAAATATCGTAGATAGAATCACTAAAAGCCCAAAAGTTTTTATCCGTGCGCCTAACACCGTATCGACTTTGTAAGTCTTTATAATCCTGTTCAGAACTCAAGTTGGCTACCGCGCTAACAAAACCACTTAATTCTACTTCCTGCAAATCGTAAAAAGCATTGGGATAGGTGCCAACAATGCCCTCTACCACCGACAGCGTTTGCTCTTCATGCATGATGCGCCGCTCTTCACCAAATAAATGAGACACACTACTGTGAGCTCGATTGCGCACCAGGGTCAGTAATTTCATCTGGCCATTATTTAAGCTTAAACGAACGATTGATTGTTCAGGTAAATGGCTAAGTGACACCCCTGTTATCGCCGACAATTGCTGCAAAGGTGTTTGATAAGCGGCAGACACAGGTAAAACAGGGCGTGTATTGATTCTATCAATAGCAATCACCTGCTCTCCGAATTGTTTTCTTATCAAATTAAACACTTCCTTTTTAGGGTTATCCGTTTTGTATACGATGGCAGAGGTTTCTGATTCTCGATCATGTAGCTCTTTTAGATAACCTTCGACTCTGGCCTCTTCTCCTCGATACCAGAAATCCAGCTCCTGTTGAGCCACATCTTTGGGTAGTAAACGGAGAAAATTATATTCACCTTCCATACGTAAAAAATCCATATACAAACGTGTCAACAATTGGTGCCCGACATTGCCGTAAACATCAAAACCCGCCACCAGTAAATAATGAATCCGCTCCAACAAGGGATAGCCAATCACCCAGGCGGTTTTAGGGGTATCGCCGTACAAACCTTTGATCACACTAGAGCTGTCGAAGTGACGATAAATCGTTAACGCTGCGTTTCGATTCGAACCATTGCCATCCCACAAAATGGACAAGTCCAGCAGATTGTTTTCATCAAATATTTTATCAAATTGCTGCTGCTTAGCTTTGACATACTTTTTTTCCAGCCGTGAATATTGCATCCAGGTAGTCACCGGCATTAACACATTACTTTGCTTCTCAGCGGGTAGGCGTAAGTCCTTAGCCTCCCTGACCAAAAACTCTGCAGTCGCGTATTTTTCCTCAGCCTCAGGATTAACAAACAGCACCCAAAAATGATCGTTGATCACATTCAGAGCTACCTGGCCGCGACAGACCGGCCCCTTGATAAATCCCATAATGGAAAATTGTGCTTCATCCAACATAAATTCATAGCGAGCTCTTACCGGTAATTCCTTGAAGGTAATAAAGGGGTTTGAGGCCACAGATGGTTTGTAACTCGGCAGTTCTGTCACCTTATAATCAGGCTCAAGAAACAGCGATTGCCAGCGTTTCATTCGCTGCGGGCCGAATTGATAGGGCATATGTTGCTTAGCGAGGATGGTGGTACTCACCCGCTGTAATCGATAAAAGAATTCCTGACCCGGCTCATCAAAGGGCCGACGTGACGGGATAATTTGGATAGCATGTCCGGAAGGGGTTTTTGACCGAACTAATTTAAAAAATTCTCGCTGCTCACCAATTTTCCTGTTATTGGCGTCACCATTACTATCGTCAAAATAAATATTGGCTAAAAACAAATGCTCATAAATATAGCGGCTCATTAATTGCTGCTTTAATGACTCACCGTTAAAGAACGCTTCCCACTGGTCTATTTCAATTTGGTTAACCGTTGGACTGATACCAGGATACCGCGCTTTGGCACCCGTTTCCAACCAGCGCTCCAGTACGGCTTGTTTTTCTTTTTCTATACCGGGTAAGCCATAGGGCATACCCGCAAGCGGATAGTTATTTTCAAACTGATCGAACGCTTCTATCTTCGCGCATTGCTGATCACGATCGAGGGAAAAATCAAAGCTGTCGGGCAAGATATCACCCGTGGGCAAAGGGTGTGACGCCTTCAACTGCAGCATCCGATACATCACACT
>DRHD01000334.1 GCA_011049795.1 Porticoccus sp. | reverse complement strand
CGGTGTAGAAATTGAGAAAGTGGCCGAAGAAACGCCAGAGAAAATTCTCAAAGCTACCATTGACCCTTTGACCGGCGCACAGCCATACCAAGCACGTGAGCTAGCATTCAAGCTGGGTTTGAATGCAAAGCAAATCAAACAGTTCACCAAATTGTTCCTTGGTCTGGCCAAGTTGTTCCACGACTTTGATTTGGCTCTTCTAGAAATCAACCCATTGGTAATCACCACTGACGGCGATCTCCACTGTCTCGATGGCAAGATCAATATCGATGGTAATGCAATGTACCGTCAGCCTAAGCTGCGTGAAATGCACGACCCATCTCAGGATGATGCTCGTGAAGCACATGCTGCTCAGTGGGACCTCAACTACGTGGCGCTAGATGGCAACATTGGTTGTATGGTTAATGGCGCGGGCTTGGCCATGGGCACCATGGATATCGTTAAACTCCATGGTGGTGACCCTGCCAACTTCCTTGATGTAGGTGGTGGTGCAACTAAAGAGCGTGTCGTTGAAGCATTTAAGATCATCCTTTCAGATGAGAAGGTTGAAGCTGTTTTTATCAATATCTTTGGTGGCATCGTCCGTTGCGACCTGATTGCCGAGGGTGTCATTGGTGCCGTTGAAGAGGTGGGCGTTGAAGTACCCGTGATTGTTAGGCTCGAGGGTAACAATGCTGCGATTGGTACCAAACTTCTCGCGGAGAGTGGATTGAATATTATTGCAGCAACCAGCCTGACCGACGGTGCTCAGCAAGTGGTTAAAGCAGCGGAGGGCAACAAGTAATGGCTATCCTAATCAACAAAGACACTAAAGTTATCTGTCAGGGCTTTACTGGCGGGCAGGGCACTTTTCACTCAGAGCAGGCCATAGAATACGGCACAAAAATGGTTGGTGGTGTAACACCAGGCAAAGGTGGTTCCACCCACCTTGGTTTACCTGTATTCAATACTGTCGCTGAAGCTGTAGCAGAAACAGGCGCAGAAGCTTCTGTTATCTACGTGCCAGCCCCTTTCTGCAAAGACTCTATTCTGGAGGCCGCTAACTCTGGCATTCAGCTAATAGTTTGTATTACCGAAGGCATTCCAACGCTGGATATGCTTGTGTGTAAAGCTAAATGTGATGAGCTGGGTGTGCGTCTAATCGGACCAAACTGTCCAGGTGTTATTACTCCCGGCGAATGTAAAATCGGCATTATGCCTGGTCATATCCATTTGCCAGGCAAAGTGGGTATCGTCTCTCGCTCAGGTACTCTGACCTATGAAGCGGTTAAACAAACCACAGATTATGGTTTCGGTCAGTCCACTTGTGTAGGTATTGGTGGTGATCCTATCCCCGGTTCTAACTTCATCGATATTCTTACCATGTTTGAGAATGACCCGGCCACTGAGGCTATTGTCATGATTGGTGAGATTGGTGGTACTGCCGAGGAAGAAGCAGCGGCCTTTATTAAGGAGAATGTCTCCAAGCCCGTTGTTTCCTACATTGCAGGTGTTACCGCTCCTGCCGGTAAACGTATGGGCCATGCTGGTGCCATTATTGCTGGCGGTAAGGGCACAGCTGACGAGAAGTTTGCTGCATTGGAAGATGCTGGTGTTAAAACTGTTCGTAGTCTGGCTGATATTGGTCATGGATTGAAAGAAATCACTGGCTGGTAAAGCCGGGTACTTCTTTAAAAGGGCGGCCTTAAGGCCGCCCTTTTTTATGGCCGGAATATGGCTAAACAAGTGTATCTAACCAAATTAAACGCCTAAGTTTATCTTATCTGCTCTTGAAATATATTCATTCAGCCCCACCTTCCTACCAGTGTTTAAATAAGAGATTGGAGAGTAACTACCGATGAGTGCTGAAACCCTTGGTTTTCAAACAGAAGCAAAGCAGCTTCTGCATCTAATGATTCATTCGCTTTACAGCAATAAAGAGATTTTTTTGAGAGAGTTGATCTCAAATGCTTCTGATGCCGTCGATAAGCTGCGTTTTGAAGCTCTGGCCGATTCATCTCTCTATGAAGATTCCCCAGATCTTCGTGTGCGCATCGATGCAGATGTTGCCGCGAGAACTATCACGATTCACGACAATGGTATTGGCATGTCCCGTGAGGAAGCCATTGAACATTTGGGGACTATCGCAAAATCGGGTACGTCTCAATTTCTTAATGGGTTGAGCGGTGATCAACAGAAAGATGCCCAGCTCATTGGCCAGTTTGGAGTGGGCTTCTATTCTGCCTTTATTGTGGCTGATAAGGTGGTCGTGGAAACCCGCAGGGCTGGACTAGCTGCTGATAAAGCTGTTCGCTGGACCTGTGAAGGTGAAGCTGAATACACCGTAGAAGATATTGAAAAGTCTGATCGGGGTACCTCAGTCACTCTCCATCTGAAAGAAGACGCAGAGGAGTATGCCAACGATTTACGAGTTCGCAGCATCATAAAAAAATATTCAGATCATATTGCTGTTCCCATTGAGATCAAGAAACTGGCTGCTCAGAATGATGAGGAAGGCACTGAACCGGCTGCTGATGAATACCAAGCTATCAATACGGCTACCGCACTTTGGACTCGCCCTCGTAATGACATTAAGGACGAGGAATATAAAGAGTTTTACAAGCACGTATCTCATGACTTTGAAGAGCCGATAACGTGGAGTCACAATCGTGTTGAGGGTAAGCTCGACTACACCAGTCTACTCTATATCCCTAGTCATGCTCCATTTGACCTCCATAACCGTGAGGTATCTCGAGGCTTAAAGCTGTACATCCAACGCACGTTTATCATGGATGATGCTTCACAGTTTTTACCACTGTACTTACGTTTTGTTAAAGGTGTTTTAGATTCCAGCGACTTGCCTCTCAATGTGTCTCGTGAAATGCTTCAGGGAAGCCCCGCCGTTGATAGCATTCGTGGTGCTTTGGTCAAGCGAGTACTGGATATGTTGGAAAAAATGTCCAAGGAAACACCTGAGGTTTACGCTAAGTTTTGGGCGGAATTTGGTAGCGTCCTAAAAGAAGGCCCTGCAGAAGATACGACAAACGCTGAAAAAATTGGTGGTCTGTTCCGTTATGCCACCACAAAAACTGAAGGAGATGAGCTTTCCGACTCTTTCTCTGACTACATCTCTCGAATGAAAGATGGCCAGGATAAAATTTATTACCTTGTCGCCGATAGTTTAACGGCAGCTCGTAACAGTACTTATCTTGAGGTTTTCCAAAAACAAGGGATTGAAGTCCTGTTACTTACAGATCGCCTTGATGAATGGACAATTTCTCACCTCTATGAATTTGATGGCAAGCAGTTTCAAGATATCACCAAGGGTGAACTGGACGAATCCATTGTAGGTAGTACTGATAAGGATGACGAAGCCGACACAGAATCAACGACGGATGTGATGGACAAGATCAAAACCAGCCTAAATGGTCGAGTGGAAAGTGTTCGTGCAACCCGCCGGTTAACTGATTCACCTGCTTGTCTGGTCTATGCTGAGCATGCTCTAAGCCCTCAAATGCGTAAGATGATGGAAGCAGCAGGGCAGCCTGTCCCTGAAGACAAGCCAATACTGGAGGTGAATATTAACCACCCACTAGTAGCAAAACTCAGTGAAGAGATCGGGGATGAAAAATCTGGTGAGTTGGCCGAGCTGTTATACGATCAAGCGGTATTGTCTGCTGGCGAACAATTAGATAATCCTTCTCTGTTCGTTAAGCGCTTAAATCAGCTGTTGTTTGAGGAGAGGTCGTAGCCACATCTGCATCAATAGCTCTATAATCTTCACTCCGACAACATCGAAACTCAGTGATGGAAGCACTAAATAAAATTGCAGTACTAGGTGGAGGCAGTTTTGGGACTGCTATAGCAAATATGATTGCCGCGAACGGCCATGATGTTGTGCTGTGGATGCGTGACGAAGAAAATGCCGAGCAGTGTACTCAAACCCGTGAGAATGCCCGATACCTGCCCGGCTATCGTCTTGAACCTACACTTAAATTTTCATCCAACTTGGAAGAGAGCCTGAAAGGCTGCCAGACGGTATTCTTTTCCGTCCCCAGTAAAGCCTTCCGCCACTTGGCTCAGGAGGCAAATACTCATATTGCCCTTGGCACCAAAGTGATTAGTACTGCCAAGGGTATTGAAGCGCATACCTTTAAATTAATGAGTGAAATTCTTGAAGACGAGCTTCCTCAAGCTAGGGTTGGTGTGATCAGCGGCCCGAATTTAGCCAAGGAAATCACCCAAAAAGCCATTACTGCTACGGTGATTGCCAGTGCTGATGAATCTCTCTGTAAAGAGGTGCAAGCGCTACTTAGTTCTCAATACTTTAGGGTGTACACCAACAATGATCGTTTTGGGGTAGAACTGGCAGGTGCACTCAAAAACATCTATGGCATTGCGGCTGGAATGTCCGCGGCCATGAAGATGGGGCAAAATACGGTCAGTGTACTTATTACTCGTAGCCTTGCTGAAATGAGTCGTTTTGCCGCTAGCTTAGGCGCCAACCCTATGACGTTCCTTGGCCTGAGTGGTGTGGGCGATTTGTATGTCACCTGTACCTCACCGCTGAGCCGTAATTTTCAGGTGGGCTATGCTTTAGGTGAAGGGCTTTCTATTGATGAGGCCACTAAAAAAGTAGGGCAGGTTGCGGAAGGCATCAATACCACTCGAATTATCAAGGACGAGGCAGAGCAGCTGGGTATCTATATGCCTTTGGTTTGTGCTTTATACGAAACCATGTTTAATAATAGGCCAGTTCATGAAGTGCTAAGTAGCCTGATGCTGGCGGAACAAAGTACTGATGTTGAATTTACGGTGGGGCAATGATGGAAGAACAAACTAAAACTAATTTACTGAATACTGAAACTTGGTTCCGCCTACTATATATGCTGGTATTTGGGTTGTTATCAGTGGTGGCCAGAATGGTTATTTGGATAGTTGCCATTTTACAATTTCTTCTTGTACTGGTGACGGGCACTGGCAATGACAATCTGCGTGATTTAGGGCAGGGGACCTCGAAATGGGTTTATCAGACATTTTTATTTCTCACCTTTAATAGCGACGATAAGCCGTTCCCATTTTCAGACTGGCCTGAGGTTGACGCTCCCCTGACTGAAGAAATACAGACTGATGACGTCATTGAAGCCGAGTTTGTCGAGGCTGAAACTGCAGAAGAACCTGCAGATGCAGATGATGTTCCCGCATTTGTTGATACGGAGGACGAACAGAGCCCGCAAGATGACAGTAAAGCAACGTAGCAGAGACCTCTTACTGCTCTAATGCTTATATACCTGTTGCGCCACGGTGATGCACCCTTTGATTCATCCTGTGGCGAACGTTCATTATCAGCTCAGGGTGAAACCGATACTCGCCATGTGGTTAATCAACACCTCAACGAGTTATCCCAGCTACAACTGATTCTTTGCAGTCCAACCCTTAGAGCCAGACAAACCCTTAAAGCTCTCACTGAGACGCTAAACTATCAGAGAGAACTACTTTTTGAGGACGCCCTGCGTTCAGAAGGGCAGCTCAATGCAGTGGAACACTGCGTTGATGCTCTCGATACTGATCAAATCTTACTTCTGAGTCATCAGCCATTGATTGGTCAAATATTGGAATACCTGACGGATAAACCTGGAATAGGGTGGTCAATGGACACCAGCTCTCTTGCCTGCCTGGATACCATTACTTTTGGCCGAGGCTGTGCCGATATGAAGTGGTTAACGCACCCCTGATAAACTAGCTATCAGCAACTAGGTCAGTAAATACAGTGAAGCCAGGCTATAGGGAGTGGTAGATCAGCCTGTATCCTTATTGATAAATGAAACAGGGCTGTTCTAACAATTGATCAACGAGAGAAATTCACTGCGAGTAGACTGATTGTCTCGGAATGAACCGAGCATGGCAGAGGTCTTCATCACCGAATTCTGTTTTTCAACACCGCGCATCATCATACACATATGCTTGGCTTCAATAATCACGGCAACACCCAGTGCACCAGTGACATCTTCAACGGTGTTGGCAATTTGGGATACCAGCGTTTCCTGAATTTGAAGGCGGCGAGCGAACATATCAACGATACGAGCTACTTTAGATAGCCCAAGAACTCTACCGTCGGGGATGTAAGCGACGTGGCACTTACCGATAAAGGGCAATAAATGATGCTCACAGAGTGAATAGAGCTCAATATCTTGAACAATCACCATTTCACTGGATTCTGTAGGAAACAGCGCGTTATTGACGACTTCATCCAATGTCTGGTGATAGCCACGGGTAAGAAACTCAAATGCCTTAGCGGCACGCTTTGGCGTATCCGCCAATCCAGGGCGGGAAATATCTTCACCGGTAGATTCAATAATCCCCGCGTAGCAGTCAGAAGTCTTCAACATTGGTCTCTTAGAATGGTTAACAGTATCGGGGCATAACCGTACGTCAGCCTGCGATAAACGTAAAGCCATTTATCTACTGTACAGCTACAATGAGCGCTATGCTAAACACCCCAGAAAGCTCGGTAACCATTGGTAGTTATATCCAGAAAGGATCAGATTTATTTGATCAGGCCGGTCTCTTTTTTGGGCATGGGACAGACAACGCTTGGGACGAATCGCTGGCCTTGGTTCTATTTGCGCTATCGCTACCCTGGGACTCTGACAGCAGCATATTGGAACGCCCGATATCGTCCGAAGAAGCAGCCGTTATTACTCGCTTATTTGATCGGCGTATAAACGAGCGGCTCCCTGTGGCCTACCTTACGGGTGAAACCTGGTTTGCAGGGTTTAAATTTAGTATTGATCAGCGTGTATTGGTGCCAAGATCACCTATTGCCGAGTTGATTGAGGCACAATTTCAACCTTGGCTGATTACCCCCCCAATGAGTATCCTTGACCTCTGTACCGGTAGTGGTTGTATCGGTATTGCCTGTGCCCATTACTTTCCTGAAGCTAATGTCACGCTGAGTGACATATCAACTGATGCCCTGGCTGTAGCGAATAAGAATGTTAGCCTCCACCAATTAAACCACCGGGTCAGTGCGGTACATTCAGATTTATTTGCTGGGCTTGGGTCACAACGGTTCGACTTGATTGTCTCGAACCCGCCCTATGTTGATGCAAATGATTTGGCATCCATGCCCAATGAATACCACCATGAACCAGAAATAGGGTTGTCCTCTGGTGATGATGGGCTAGATTTTACCCGCCAGTTATTACTTGAAGCCACTGAGCATTTGAATGAGCAAGGTACGCTGATCGTAGAAGTTGGTAACTCTTGGTCTGCTCTCGAAGATATGTTTCCACAGGTGCCTTTTATGTGGCTGGAATTTGAGCGGGGAGGGCACGGTGTTTTCTTAATCACAGCGGAGCAACTTTCTGCACACCGAGAAGAATTTATTTCATCGTAACGACATCAGAATAATCATCGTATAATATCCACTCTCGCGTCCTATCGTACTTGGCTCCGTTTGCCCGGCTCCTTAGGAAAAACGCTAATATTTTGAATGTGGAAGTGTTTATGTCCGGCAATACCATTGGCAAGCTATTTACTGTGACCACTTTTGGCGAAAGCCACGGGCCTTCGCTTGGCTGTATTGTTGATGGCTGCCCCCCTGGACTTGAACTGTCTGTGGAGGATATGCAACAAGACTTAGACCGCCGCAAGCCCGGTCAGTCTCGTTATACCACCCAGCGTAAGGAAGGAGATGTGGTCAAAATACTCTCTGGCGTGTTCGAAGGAAAAACCACGGGAACACCCATTGGACTGCTCATCGAAAATACGGACCAGCGCTCCAAGGACTATTCCAATATCAAAGATCAGTTCCGCCCCGCCCATGCTGACTACACCTATCACATGAAATATGGTTTTCGTGATTATCGTGGTGGCGGCCGCTCATCAGCCCGTGAAACGGCGATGCGAGTAGCTGCAGGTGCTATTGCCAAGAAATACCTTAAGCAGGCCATGGGTGTTGAGGTTAAAGGGTATCTCTCACAGCTAGGGCCTATTAAGGCGGAGAAGGTGCTACTGGAGGAGGTAGGGAATAATCCCTTTTTCTGTCCAGACCCTGACAAAGTGCCAGAAATGGAGGCCTTTATGCAGAAATTGCAAAAGGACGGAAACTCCATTGGTGCTCGAATTACTGTCACAGCCACTAATGTCCCAGCGGGACTAGGTGAACCTATTTTTGACCGACTTGATGCTGAAATTGCACACTCGCTGATGAGTATTAATGCAGTCAAGGGTGTGGAAATTGGTGCCGGATTTGATTCTGTTGCCCAGACAGGCACTGAGCACCGAGATGAAATTACCCCCGAGGGGTTTCTCTCAAATAATGCCGGTGGCATTCTTGGCGGTATTTCATCCGGTCAAACCATCGTTGCCCACATAGCGTTGAAGCCAACGAGTAGTCTCCGCATTCCCGGGAACTCAGTGGATGTACACGGAAATGCTATTAAGGTAATCACCAAGGGCCGCCACGACCCCTGTGTGGGTATTCGTGCTACTCCTATTGCAGAGGCTATGCTGGCCATTACCCTGATGGATCATTTCTTGCGGGACAGAGCCCAGAATGCAGATGTCAATGTCAGTCCGGTGCTGAATACACAGCCAAAAACCAGTTAACTACTTGTGGAAGGGAAGGCCCCATTGTCAGTGCCTTACTGGCGCCTGTCTGCCTTTTATTTTTGTTTTTTTGGTTTGCTTGGGGCGCTTTATCCCTATTGGTCCCTGTATCTAAAATCTCAAGGGTTTTCATCTGCTGATATTGGCCTACTACTGGCCATTCCCATGGCCACTAAAATCATTGCCCCAAACCTTTGGGGATGGCTTGCCGACTACACGGGTAAAAGGCTGCTGATCATCCGTATTGGGGCTTTGCTTTCATTCCTCTGTTTCATTGGCATATTCATCGATCAACAGTTTTGGTCCTTAGCGTTAGTGCTAGCGGGCTACAGTTTCTTCTGGAACGCGATACTTCCACAGCATGAAGTTATCACCATCAGTTTCTTGCACCAACGACCTGAAACCTATAGTCGAATTCGTTTATGGGGATCCGTCGGTTTTATTATATTTGTTCTGGGAAGCGGCTTTTGGTTCGATACTCATGATATTCGAACATTACCAGTCATTGGCCTACTGTTGTTGGCAGGTATCTTTCTCAGCAGTTTATTTGTGCCAAATCCACATCATCGACGACATGAAAAAGCCTCTCAACAGTTTGCTTCAGTCCTAAAAAAACCCGTTGTCATTGCCTTTTTATTCGCAGGCATGCTGATGCAGGTATCCCATGGTATTTACTACAGTTTTTTTAGTATTTATATGGAGTCTTTCGGTTACAGCCGAAGCGGTATTGGTATCCTATGGTCAGTGGGTGTCGTTGCCGAGGTCTGTCTTTTTATCCTGATGCATCGATTGCTGCTTCGATTTGGTGTTAGGGCAATCATGCTCAGTTGTTTGGCTCTTGCGACCTTGCGCTGGCTATTGATTGGTTATTGCACGGACCAACTACTGCTTCTGGTGATAGCGCAATGCTTCCATGCCTTTACCTTTGGCGCATTTCATGCGGCTGCGATAGATTGTATTCGTCGCTTATTTGAACCAGCGAATCAAGGAAAAGGCCAAGCTGTCTATAGTGCCTTTTGTTTTGGGGCAGGAGGAGCCCTAGGGTCGTACTTTGGGGGTCTAATCTGGGATATTCAGCCTGTGTTGGCCTTCAACTTTGGCGCCCTAGCCAGCTTTATTGCTATGCTCATCGTCTGGCTCTGGTTAAGAGATGAAAGGCTAAAGCTCGGGGTTTAAATGCGTTAAAATTGAATTCTTAGAACCCTATCCCTAGATACTCACTATATACTGTGCCACTTCAAATGGTGCTGAGAGGGAGGAATGTATGAAAGCGGTGTTTATTATCCTGACATTGGCTGGTTTGGCCTTGTTTTACCCAACCTATGATTTACAGGTTAAAACTGACCTGTTTAGCGAAGAGTTTACTGTACAGGAAACAGGCTTCATTACCCATAAACGCTGTCACCAAGCGGCCTTCGACGCAAAAGTAAAATATTACCGCTGTGATAGCAAAACCATATGGCGATCACTTTTCTCAAAAGTCTCAAGTTATGATCCAGAGGCTCGGCATGACACTTAAAAGCTAATTATAAAACCAACCGCTAAAGACTCAGAATCCAGTCCCGTTGATTCTTTGGTTTTCGTTTGAATCCAAGCTAATTTAACACCAGCTGTAGGGCTTAAGGGGCAGGTGATACTCATTGCCCAAGCTTCATTCTGCTGGCGATTGTCTTTTTCTACACCGTTAACGGTTGCTTCACCGCCATAGTTGTATCCATAACTAATATTTGCACGAAGCCCAGGTCGAAACGTGTATTCAGCACTTGTGGCAATCTTAAATAATGGGTCTTGCTCTAAGCGGTTGCCATTAAAAAACTCATTATTATCGGTATAAAAGGCTATCTCTGATGTGGCCTCAAATGTCCATGGCCCACGGTTATGCTCAATGCCCAGTTGTGGGCGAATCACAAAACGGTTTCCCCCTAAATTGATTAAAAGATCTTTGTGGTAATCCCCCGTTGGCAGTCTAACGGCTAGAGCTGCGCCAATAATTGTTTCCGTATCTTGGCGTCTCCTGTACCTCACATAATCAGCTGATTGTAGTGGGGGCGCACCGTAGAGGTTGATTGCATAACGTATCCACGTGTCGGTTGCTCCGTAGCGTGAGGTCTCAGCAGGGGCACCCTGTAACAATCCTTTCCAATGCCCCTCTTGATAGCCCTGAGTAACATCAATACGAGAGGTTTTCCCAAAGCTTTCAAAGCTATAGATATATTTCACCACCCAAGTTTCTAGATCTAACTCAACATCTTCGAGCTCAAGGGTTGGATCAAAAGAGATGTCTGCATCCGTGTTCACATAGCCTATACCCAAGAAATGTGTATCAACAGGGATGTGGCTCCAGAGACCAGGTTCTATATCTAAAGCATTCACGGCTTTAGGCAAAAGACAGGTGACAATCAGTATGATGAAAACATAAGTAAAATATATATTTTTACTGTTGCTCATGCATAATCCAAGGATGGGTGCAATTTTTTTAGCAAGACATAATGAAGTTGATACATACAATAGGGTCACTATTGCCGACCTAAATAATTCCATATACTAGTAATCGTAAATTATTTTCCTTCTCATGTCTGTACAAGGTATTTAACAACTATTAGGCTTTTTTATTACCTATCGTTAATCAATAGTGGCCGTGACCATTGACAGCATTTTGGTTTTCAGCAGACAATCTATCTCCGCTGACGAAACAAGAAATAGCATGTAATGTCTAGATCCCCCGACAGCACAGACAAGATCCGCGAAAAGAAGAAGCGCTTCCTCTCGCGAGAAGAACGTATCATTGAAAAGGCTCTATCCCTGTTAGTTCGAGACGGCATTGATAAGGTGACTGTCTCAGCTATCTCTCGGGAAGCCGGTGTTGGCAAAGGCACCGTCTATAAACACTTTCTTACCAAAACTGAAATTTTGATGCGCATTGTTCTCAACTATGAGCGCAATATCACTGAGAATCTTCGAAAGGGTATCGAATCAACTGAAGCAGGTGACCCTGGTGCAGCTGCACGCTCCTATTTTCAAGCTCGATTATCAGATCCGGCACTAGACCGACTGGTCCAGCAATTGGAAGTCAAGTTACAAGGAAATGAAGAGGTAGAGGATAAGATGCTAGAGCTGCACACCATGCGACGTTCTAACATTAATGCCCTCAATGTGATGATCGCGAAGCTCATTGAGAAGGGCATACTCGAGGATGTTCCTCCTCATTATCATTACCTATCTTGCTGGGCCTTAGCCCAAGGTGCAGTGGAAGCTTATTTTAACGTCAGTTATGGTGCAGACGTTGAAGACAAGGAAGATTTCCTACGGTTTGTCGCCAACATCGGAATTACCATGGGAAATAGTGGCCAGCTGCGAGATGACATTCCCCCTCAGTGCCTGATCAATCTTACCAAGCCCTAATCAAACCCACACAAGGAATGGGGAAAGGCTGGTCACCCTATGTCACTCCAAGTTCAGTCGGGCTTAACATTACATATTGGGATAATTTGGCCCACCAGAGCCTTCAGGGCAAACCCAGACAATATTCTGGGTCGGGTCCTTGATGTCGCAGGTTTTGCAGTGAACACAGTTTTGCGCGTTAATCTGAAACTTCTTCGAACCATCTTCCTGCTCAATCACCTCGTAAACACCCGCTGGACAGTAGCGCTGTGCAGGTTCATCAAATAATGGAAGGTTATGACTGATAGGTGTATCTGGGTTTTTTAATTTTAAGTGGCAAGGCTGAGCTTCCTCATGATTGGTATTCGATAGGAATACAGAGGTTAATTTATCAAAGCTCAATTTGTTGTCAGGCTTGGGGTAGTCGATTTTTGTACTTTCTGATATTAGTTTTAACTGAGCGTGGTCAGGTATTGGATCTTTAAGCGTCCAGGGTAATTGGCCATTGAAAATATTGATATCGATAAAGGCATAAGCAGAACCGAGAATATTTCCCCACTTGTGCTGGGCTGGACCAAAATTTCTCTGCTGGTAGAGCTCCTTGTAGGCCCAGCTATCCTTATATACTTCAGCGTATGAGGTTAGCTCATCGTGTTCACGGCCACTACTAATCGCTGCAGCTACCGATTCTGCTGCAATCATGCCGGATTTCATGGCACAGTGAATTCCTTTGATTTTGGCAAAATTTAGCGTACCAGCGTTATCCCCAATTAATAGCCCCCCGGGAAATGTCATTTTGGGTTGTGATTGCAACCCACCTTTCACCAGGGCGCGAGCACCATAAGAAATCCTTTCTCCTCCCTCTAGATACTGACTGATCATTGGGTGATGTTTGTAACGCTGAAATTCGTCAAAAGGACTGACATATGGGTTGGAGTAGGAGAGGTCGGTGATTAGCCCTACTGCCACTTGATTATTGTCTAGATGATAGAGGAAACCACCGCCTGAAGAATCACTCTCATTGAGAGGCCACCCGGCGCTATGAATCACAAGCCCTTCTTCATGTTTTTCGGGAGGTATTGACCATAACTCCTTGATTCCTAATCCGTAGTGCTGTGCTTCTGAGTCTCTATCAAGAGAGAACTTCTCTATTAATAACTTACCCAAGTGGCCCCGACAACCCTCAGAAAACAACGTGTATTTCCCACGCAACTCCATACCTAGCATATAGGAATCTTTATGTTCTCCATCGGGACCAACACCCATATCACCGGTAATAACCCCTGAAACACGACCATCTTCAGCATAAAGAATATCGACAACCGAAAATCCTGGAAAAATTTCAACACCCAAGTTTTCAGCCTGTTCCGCTAACCAGCGACATAGATTGCCCAAGCTAACGATGTAGTTACCCTTGTTATGCATAGTTTTAGGCGCAAACAATGACGGAATTTTGTACCCGCGAGCCTTGCTGAAAACATAAATATTGTCGTTTTTAACTTCGGTATTCAGGGGCGCACCCTGAGCTTTCCAGTCTGGAAACAGTTCATTCAGTGCCGTGGGCTCAAATACAGCACCGGATAGAATATGAGCTCCCACTTCAGAACCTTTTTCGACAACAACGATGGATAGCTCAGCATTTACCTGCTTGAGACGACAGGCCGCAGAAAGGCCAGCCGGGCCCGCTCCGACGATAACCACATCGTAATCCATATATTCACGTTCCATGGAATTCTCCTTCAGGTTCTTCTTTTAGTGATAGCACTGATACTCTCTGGAAGCGCCAATTTTAGCCTGTCTGACCTTGGGGTGCCATGTAGATTTGGTGACTGCTCGGTCAGTACTCGATAGTCAGTGATTGATGGTGATAAAACGTACCGTTACCTTGATTTGGGAGCGTCGGAGCGGCATCATTACGGCCATTCTGAGGTTTCAGTTTAGCCTCCCCAAACATAACCGACTATGTCTAAAGGGTAGACCATGAAAGTACTTGTAGCGGTCAAACGCGTTGTCGACTACAACGTCAAGGTACGACCAGTAGCTGATGGCTCAGGTGTCGACTTGAACAATGTTAAAATGTCGATTAACCCGTTCTGTGAAATCGCCGTCGAAGAAGCTGTACGTCTTAAGGAAAAGGATCCTACTACAGAAATTGTCGTGGTTTCCATTGGCCCACAACAGGCCCAGGAGCAAATCCGTACTTCGTTGGCACTGGGTGCAGACCGCGGTATTTTGATTAAGTCGGATACCGACCTGGAACCACTGGCAATCGCCAAGTGCCTAAAAGTTATTTGCGACCAGGAAAACCCTGATCTCATTCTAATGGGTAAACAGTCCATTGATGGGGATAATAACCAGACAGGCCAAATGCTAGGAGCTCTAACGGGTTATCCGCAAGGTACATTCGCATCTGAGCTCATTATCGAGGGAGGTAAAGCTAAAGTGACACGTGAAGTTGATGGAGGCTTACAAACGGTAGGCTTAACCCTTCCCGCGATCGTGACTACCGACCTGAGGCTCAATGAGCCGCGTTATGCCTCGCTACCAAATATCATGAAGGCCAAGAAAAAGCCTTTGGATACCACCTCTCCTGAAGAGCTTGGTATCGATACGACACCCCGTATCACCACATTGAAGGTTGAAACACCGCCTGAGCGTTCCGCTGGCATCAAAGTAGCAGATGTCGACGACCTACTGGATAAACTAAAAAATGAAGCGAAGGTGATCTGATGAGTATTTTAGTAATTGCCGAGCATGACAATAACAGCCTGAAACCATCAACACTCAATACTGTTGCTGCGGCTCAGTCCATTGGTGGTGATATTGATCTACTAATTGCCGGTGTTGATTGTGGTGGTGCTGCCAATGAAGCCGCTAAAGTTTCTGGAATAGGGCGAGTGCTGGTGGCTGACAACCCTGCCTATGGGCATCGATTGGCTGAGAATATCGCACCCTTAATAGCTGAAGTCGGTGCAAGTTACTCCCACATACTCGCTCCGGCAACAACTACAGGGAAAAATATAACACCGCGCGTGGCGGCCTTGTTAGATGTTCAGGCGATATCCGATATTAGCAGTGTGGAAAGTCCCGATACGTTTAAACGGCCTATTTATGCCGGCAATATTATAGCCACCGTTCAAAGCAGTGATTCAATTAAGGTGTTGACGGTACGAACCACTGCCTTTGACGCAGTTTCAGCAGAGGGCGGCAGGGCCAGTATTGAAGCACTGACAAGTGTTCATGACTCAGGAAATTCAAGTTTTATTGGTGAAGAGCTGGCGGTTTCAGAGCGCCCTGAACTCACTTCAGCTCGAGTAGTTATTTCAGGCGGTCGGGGAATGGCCAGTAGCGATAACTTTCAGTTACTTGAAAAGCTCGCCGACAAATTGGGTGGTGCTGTTGGTGCCTCGCGCGCTGCCGTTGACGCTGGTTTTGTGGCCAACGATATGCAAGTAGGTCAAACGGGAAAAATTGTTGCACCTGATCTCTATATCGCCGTGGGAATTTCCGGTGCAATTCAGCATTTGGCTGGAATGAAAGACAGCAAAGTAATTGTAGCGATCAATAAAGATGAAGAAGCTCCCATATTTGAGGTGGCTGATTATGGTTTGGTTGCTGACTTATTCGATGTACTACCTGAACTGAATACCAAGCTCTGATTTCCTGACAGGTAAAAAACCGGCCATTATGGCCGGTTTTTTTATGACAATATTTAACGACGTTTTATTTAATGAGACTTAACCAAAGTCAGTCTCCTCGCTTATGATTTTTTTTATACTTATAGGCACGTTGGCGCTCTTCAGGCGTCATTGATCGCCATTTATCTTTTAGCTTCCGACGCTCCTCAGACGGCATATTATGGAATTTCTCCCGAGCCTTATGGATTCGTTTTCGCTCTTCCGGTGGTAGTAATTTGAAGTCTTCACGACGCTTGTGCAATGTCTCACGTTGCTCCGGTGTGAGATCCTGATAACGCTTATGGTGGTTACCATGAGAATACTTACCTTTTGATTTTCCACCCTTTTCAGCGAGTTCTATTAGTCCGTAACGTGCTGCTGGATACATATCAGGCCAATCATAGCCATAGGCATATCCATGGTCAGAGCCCCACAGAAGCAATTCTCCTTGAGTCTCAGCTTCTGAAGTGGACCAAGTCGTATTCGACTTATTTGCCATAGCCTGCGGTATTGAAACAACGAGTAGTGCCAACAATAGGGCGTGCCGGGCAATATAGCGATTTTGGGTGCCATTCATGACTTCATCCTAACCTTGCAAGTTATCTTCTTCACTCGCCAACCAAGAATAAAACTCCATGTCTTCATAAAGGTCTAACCCTTCACTCAATAGAACGTCATCCTGATTCTGCTGGGTGGGCGATAACACTAAGACCAATGCCAATACTGAGGCCAAAGCCATGCCGGTCACAGGTACAAAGAATCGTGGTGCCCGGCGCTGACTAGCCCCATCTAGAGCTTGTGTTCTAGCTTGAGCCAAACGTTGGGTTGTGTCGGTATCAAGTTCGCGCTCTGAACGACGCAGAACTTCCTGCATTTTCTTTTCAAAGTCACTCATACCAATGTTCTCCTAGTGTTGCCCTGATGCTGTGAATAGCCCTTGAGTAATGGGTTTTCACGCTACCTTCACTACAGTTCATTGCTATCGATGTCTCTGCCGTGACAGCGCCTGTCTCTTATACACATCT
>DRHD01000333.1 GCA_011049795.1 Porticoccus sp. | reverse complement strand
GCGCTAATGGATACCTGGCTAGGCTATTTTATCGTAACGCGCAACATCGACAATGTGAATGAAGAGAATTGGGTGCTGCTTGTAGATGAACTTAATCAGATAGTAGGTGTTGGTTCAACATGCCATGAGCGCGGCAACACAAAAGCACCACGCGGCATTGTGGATAGATTCAATCACGGCACTGAGGAAGCGCCAAGTTGGTATTCTAACGCATATCTCTATGTTGCCAATTTCAATGTCAACGCTATAGATTTTGATAAGTTTCAAAACCGGCTGGTCAACTTATTTGATGTGCCGGAGTATAAAGTGACTTATACGACAGCCCACAATCTTCAAGAAAATCAACGCTTTCGCCCTTCGGTGACGGCAACCTACAGCCTCAATAATGCCGATAGGATGACTGTTGAATTGCTTGGTTGCGCTGCTGATGACCAGCTATGCGAAACCGAGGAAAGCCGCCAGGAGGTTTTGCAAGTGTTGGCTGATAATAAAGCGAAGTGGGGCGAGGGGGAATAATGGCAAATATCAGCTACGTGACATTAACCGAACTGAAGCGGCAATGGGGGATAAACCATGTCGTATAGCTATGCCGGTTACTATCAAATACGAGACTATGGCATTAACGCGCTCTACCCGACTAGCATAGACGATGCCGACGATAGCAGTAACGAAGTGGTGGCAACCGAGCGCGAAAACATCATGCGTATTGCGGCGGCGGTCACTAAGGCTATGAACCGGCGCATGGGTTTAGATCAATATGCCGATTACATGCCGTTTTTGGGGCAACGCAATTTTGATGCCCGCGCTTATCGTGGTGGGCGGCCTGACCATATATCTGAGGACGGTTTGGAGATTGAACTTGACGCGCCCCTGTCTGAGCTTACTATTTGCACATTGGGCGACGATACCAGCATCACGGTTGGCACTGATGTATTGGGCGTACCCTTTAATAGAACACCATCGTTTTCATTGGCGCTGTTTAATGCACCGGGCGTATGGACACAATGGTCTACCGATTGGCGACAGTCTATCGAGATAACGGGGGTATGGTGTGAGCGCAGACAATACGATACTGAAGGTTGGATTGATAGCGATGACGCGGTTGCTGATGCCGCCGGGTTGACCGCAACCATTACCGAGATAACCGTAAGTGCTGCCGATGGCGCGGATACTAACAATTATGCGCCACGTTTTGATGTCGGGCAATTGATACGGATGGAAAGTGAATATTGCATTGTAACGGCAGTCGATTACTCAACTAAAAAGCTGACCGTAATACGCGGGGCACGCGGTACAACCGCCGCAACTCATGTTATTACAACACAGATTGATAGTTTCCAGGTTGAGCCTGATATTATGCGAGCCTGTTCCATTGCGACGGCTTTTGAGTACGGGCGCAAAGGTAAATTTGAGGCGATGACAGTACAAGCTGGTGGGCAATCTATTAATGTCTTGCCTGATTTATGGCCAGCGTTGGCAATGGAATTGATGCCCTTACCATTGCGGATAGGGAGTGGTTAATGTTTAGTTTTGAGTTTGAGGCTGACACCGATATTATGTTAGCGTGGCATGATGCTATCGTGCAATCTCCACAAACAACACGGGTGTTTATCGAAGGCACTGTGTTGGGTGATATACGGCGTAAGGTGGCAGTAGTTAACGCTTATCCACCCTTGCCTGTTTATCCGATTGAATGGACAAGTGAAAAACAACGGCGTTTTTATTTTGCGGTCATAGCCCAACGTGATAACGATGGCAATATTATCCCTTACGAACGGCGCGGCACATTTTTCGATGATGTAACGGTTGAGCTTGACGCACTTAGTTTGAATTTGAAGATAACCAACCCTAACCCGGTAGCGCGTTATGTCATTGGTGATGACCAGCAAAAGTTCCATGCCAATACCGGTTGGGAAAACCCGTCTGAGCAATACCTGGTTATATTGATAGAAGCGCAAGACGATATTATGGACGCATGGATTGAGATTATAGATTGGCGGAATTTAGCATGACAGTGCCATTAGACACCTATTTTATACGGATAAACGCGATGGTCAAGGAGGCGCTATCTGACTACCGCGATACGCCGGATAGAACGGTTGGTGATGCTGGTGCTAAATGGTTTGTGATTAAACTAAACTCCATGCCGAAGGACACCGGGCAGCATACGAAGATAGTAAAGTATACGCTCACCTGGGAGATTATGTTAGTTCATGGCGCGTCAAGTCTTGGCAATAAAGGTGTGATGCGTGCCTGGATGTATGGCGATATCGCAGCTATAAATAATTATTTTGATGAGCGCGGCGATCTGCTTTTGGATACACAAAGCAACCCTGATGATTATATTTCCGGCTTTAGACCGGGCACGTTGCAATTTAATTTTATTGATGAGGGCGATTTTGACAAAATAAGAGCTACACGGTATACGTTACAATTTCGTCACGATGACATTTTGGATAGTCAGCAAGTATAGGAGTAAATAGCTCATGGCAGTAGCAGTAGCACCAGGTTCACATCTATATCCAGGTTATGTCACAGTTGGCAAACGTGATAGTAATGGATACTTTCAGGGGCAGATTTCAGACCCCGACTCACCGGGCACTGATGTAACAAGCAGTGCGATGAAATTGGAAAACATAACGGCCTTTGACCCCGGCACGGATACCAAGCCGACTATCACCATAACAGGTGGGCAGCAGACACTTGGCAAGGTTCGCTTACCGGCTTCGGAGTTATCGACACCGACATTTACTCTGACGGAGTTTGATGAGGCTTTTCACGCTTTGTTCGTTGGCAATTATACCAATGATGCCGCTTATAAT
>DRHD01000332.1 GCA_011049795.1 Porticoccus sp. | reverse complement strand
CCGTAGTGGGTGATTCAGAGACAACGGGCACCGGTGTGCGTTTCAAGCCCTCGGCAGAAACCTTTACCAATATTGAATTTCATTTCGACCAGCTCGCTAAACGCCTACGTGAACTGGCGTTTCTTAACTCGGGCATAGACATTGAGTTAAAAGACGAACGCAGCGGTAAAGTTGAAGTTTTCGCCTATAGTGGCGGCTTAGGTGCATTTGTTGACTACCTCAACCAGAATAAAACCACGATTAACAAACAATTCCATTTTAATATCATGGGCGAGGGAGATGTGTGTGTAGAAGTGGCCATGCAGTGGAATGATGGCTTCCAGGAAAATATTTTTTGTTATACCAATAACATTCCCCAGCGTGATGGCGGAACACATTTGGCGGGTTTCCGCTCAGCGCTGACTCGTAGTTTGAATGGTTACATTGAACGTGAAGGCTTTGCTAAAAAAGCGAAAATATCCACCAGTGGTGATGATGCACGTGAAGGCTTAACCGCTGTTGTTTCAGTAAAAGTCCCTGATCCCAAGTTCTCATCCCAAACAAAAGATAAATTAGTGTCTTCAGAAGTTAAAACCGTTGTTGAGCAAACAATGAATCAGGCATTCGGTGATTACCTAATAGAAAACCCCGGTGAAGCAAAGCTGGTAGTAACGAAGATGCTGGATGCCGCTCGAGCTCGAGAGGCGGCCCGTAAAGCGAGAGAAATGACTCGTCGAAAAGGGGCCTTGGATATCGCTGGTCTGCCCGGTAAATTGGCTGATTGCCAAGAGAAAGACCCTGCACTCTCTGAGGTCTATTTAGTGGAGGGTGATTCGGCGGGAGGCTCCGCAAAACAGGGACGCGATCGTCGCACCCAGGCTATCTTGCCCTTGAAAGGTAAAATACTGAATGTTGAGAAAGCACGTTTTGATAAAATGTTGTCTTCCGTAGAGGTTGGCACCATAGTAACAGCGTTAGGTTGTGGTATCGGTAAGTCAGAGTTTGATGCCGATAAACTGCGCTATCACAGTATTATTATTATGACCGATGCGGATGTCGATGGTTCGCACATCAGAACCTTGCTCCTGACATTTTTCTTTAGACAGATGCCTGAGTTAATAGAGCGCGGTCATATATTAATTGCCCAGCCTCCCCTTTATAAAATTGCTAAAGGCAAACAGCACCAGTACATAAAAGACGAAGAGGGTAAAGATGCATACCTCACTCAAAGTGCCATGGAGAACGCGTCTTTACATACTAATACGGATGCACCGGGTATTGGTGGCGAAGGCCTGGAAAAACTGGTTAAAAAGTTCCGCAGCGTGATGGCTACTATCTCTCGCCTATCAAGGTTGTATCCAGAAATCGCAATGAAGGAGATGGTGTATCTACCTGTTCTAACAACTGAACAATTGCGCGACCAGGCGGTAGTTCAACAGTGGGTAGACAAGCTGCAAGAAAAACTAGGCGAGGGCTCTAATAGCCAGGCTTATAAAGTATTTGTTAAAGAAGACACAGAACGTCACAACTTTTTACCGACTATCCTTTCTACCTCCCATGGTGTCGATACCGAGTTCGTCTTTAATCAGGATTACTTTTCATCTAATGACTATAAAGCCATTCTTGAATTAGGAGAAGAATTAAACGGTCTGCTTGAGGAGGGAGCTTATATTCAGCGTGGAGATAAAGTTGAAGAAATCAGTGAATTTGGCCAGGCTATAGATTGGTTAATGCTACAGGCTGAAAAAGGCGTGACCATTCAGCGTTATAAAGGTTTGGGTGAAATGAATCCTGAACAATTGTGGGAAACTACCATGGATCCAGGTGAGCGCAGAATGCTGCGGGTAACCATTGAAGATGCCATTGCCGCTGATCAAATATTTACTACCTTGATGGGCGATCAGGTTGAGCCACGCAGGGAGTTTATTGAAGAAAATGCTCTTAAGGTGGCTAATTTAGATGTTTGAATGATTTGTGTTGATTCACTACTATATAATGAACCTATCGACTGGTTATCTGGTCATGGGCATGCCTGAAAATGGCAGTTTGTCGTTATAAATGGGCTCTCTAAGTTGTAGCTCTGACAAGGGTTTTTCCATTTTCAGTGAGAAAAGTAGGATTGGTGCATTTCGAGTGAGGAAAAGGGCTGATTCTCTTCTCAAAGAAGTTGGGAAAATCGTTATAAATCAGCCTTAGGAAGATCCACTTTTAATGAGATCCCACAGTTGTTGCCTGCAATCGCCTATCGCGGTTGAGGCCGCCGCGTTTAACCTGTTCTATAAACCTTGGCATCCTATCGCTGGCTAACGATAGCCAGCCAAGGCTGCTGCTCTTTTGGCATGCCGCTAGGGCGGTAGTAGTGGTCGATTATTTCAAAACCGGCTTGATGGAGGTAGATTCTGCTGGTTTCGAGTTCCATGTAATGGCCATAGCGCTGACCCTGCCACCCTTCAGCACATCCTCTTGGATTCGATGAAAATAAAATACCACCCGGTCGTAGAGCCGCGTGTAATTGTCTTAAAACCCTGGGAAGTTCCTGGCTGGGTACGTGAAACAATGACGCGTTGGCAAAGATACCGTCGAAATGGTTTTGCCCAAGTTCAAGGCTTAGAAATTGCTGATGCAGGGTCGTGCAGCCGCTATGTTGATGCGCCATTTGGCAAAATGTTTTACTGCCGTCAAGCCCGGTGGCTCGGTGGCCTAAAGATTTAAAGGTGTAAAGGTCTCGTCCAGGACCGCAACCGAAGTCCAGGATATCGAGTGCGGTATCTTGGGGTAGAGCTTGTAAAAAGGCTTCAATATTTTGGCTGACATCATGGTCTCTCGTCCCCAACCAAAAGGACTCTGCGTTACTCTCGTAATGCCCAAGGGTCACTCTTTCTATTTCATCAAGAGCGCCTTGGGAGGGTTTAATCGGCATTTAAGAGCCTACAGCTCTTTATCCGTCACCGCGCCTTCAGATGCTGAACTTACCGTTTTTGCATATTTTGCCAATACGCCCCTGGTGTAACGGGGTGTTGGTTTGCTCCATTTGGCCAAACGCTGCTTGATCTCGGCATCAGAAATATTGATATTCAATTCTCTGGTGGTCGCGTCAATGGTAATTTCATCGCCCTCTTCAACAATAGCCAACGGTCCGCCTTCATAGGCTTCGGGCGTAATATGGCCAACTACAAACCCATGACTACCGCCGGAAAAACGGCCGTCGGTAATTAACGCAACCTCTTCCCCTAGCCCTTTTCCCATAATGGCAGAGGTGGGGCTTAACATTTCACGCATGCCTGGCCCTCCTTTAGGGCCTTCATAGCGAATCACCAGTACATCATTTTTGACCACGGTTCCATCTAAGATACTTTTAAGTGTCTCCTCTTCAGAATGGAATACGCGTGCCGTACCGGTGAAACTCAAACCCTCCTTGCCGGTGATCTTGGCTACCGCACCTTCTGGTGCAAGATTGCCGTTAAGCACCACAAGATGGCTATCTTTTTTGATCGGGTTTGATAGTGGGCGATGAAATTACCATTGACGCGACCACCAGAGAATTGAAT
>DRHD01000331.1 GCA_011049795.1 Porticoccus sp. | reverse complement strand
GACTAACACCGCGACCAGCTCCGACAGCAAAGACTGGGTGTTATTACCACTAGTCCCCTTTAACCCACTGGAGACTGACTTTAAGGAAATGGACTATCCACCCTACTCGCCGTCCATTGCGGACCAACATTACTTAGGTACAGATACCACAGGTAGGGACATTCTCGCCCGACTGGTTTATGGCTTTCGCCTGGCGATTGGCTTTGCCCTGATTTTATTATTTTTTAACTATCTGATTGGCGTGAGTATCGGCTCAATGATGGGCTATTGGGGCGGTGCTTTTGATCTACTGTTTCAGCGGCTGATTGAGGTCTGGTCGAATGTACCATTTTTATATTTAGTGATGATCATCGCCTCCATTATCACACCCGGATTTTGGACACTGGTTGGTATCATGGTGCTGTTTGGCTGGATGTCGATGACCTGGTATATGCGTACCGCCACGTATAAAGAAAGCGCGCGGGAATATGTCATGGCCGCCAAGGCGATAGGCGCCTCCAATAGCCGAATTATATTCAGGCACATTTTGCCCAACACCGTTTCCATCATGGTGACATTTATTCCTTTCTCTATTGCTGGCGGCATCACCTCGCTGACGGCATTGGATTATTTGGGCTTTGGCTTACCCGCACCCACACCCAGTTGGGGAGAATTATTAAGCCAGGGCGTGGATAATCTGGATGCGCCCTGGATAGTGATGTCGGTTGTGTCTGCTATGACAATTGTGTTAGTGGCCGTCACCTTTATTGGTGAAGCAATCCGTGAAGCCTTTGACCCTAAGAAATTTACTACATACGAGTAAATCATTATGCGCAATCTTAAATTAGCTTTTATCTGTTCGCTGTTGATGCTTTTTCTACAACCAGCATGGGCTAACACACTACCCGACGGCTTGCAGTGGCAGAGCAATAACACCGATCCGGTATTTTCCTCTGACCAGGCCGTTAAAGGCGGCACCTTCCGCACCTACATGCTGGGCTTTCCCTTAACCTTGCGCACTGCCGGTCCGGACTCCAATGGCATCTTCCGTAACTACACGTCTGCTTTTTCCATGTCATTGGTCGGCATACACCCGCAAACCCGTAACCCTATCCCCATACTCGCAACAGACTGGGCTTTCGATGACAACGGTAAAACGATTTATTATAAATTAGACCCCAGCGCCACCTGGTCTGATGGCAAACCGGTCACCGCGGATGATTATTTATTTACCCTGGAATTTTCACGTTCCAACTTTATTAAAGATCCCTATCTAAATGACTACTTCACCACCCGTATTATCAATGTTACCAAATACGATGATTACACTATTTCCATTGAAGGCGCTGACGCCAAACCCAGAGAAGAAATATTTTCCCATTACGCCATTGGCCCCACACCTGAACATTTCCACAAGCTCGATGAAAAGTGGATACAGAACTATAACTGGAAGATAGAACCCAGCGCCGGACCTTACACCATCAGCAAGATTCGCAAAGGTAAATACATTGAGTTCAGCCGGATTAAAGATTGGTGGGGCAAAGACAAGCAATACTTTAAAGGCTTATACAATCCCGACAAAATTAAAATCAGTGTTATTCGTGATGAAAACATTGCTTATAAATATTTTCTTAAGGGCGATCTGGATGCCTTTTGGTTAAGCTCGTCGCTGTTCTGGCATGATAAAGCCGTAGGCAAACCCTATGATTACGGCTACATTCATAAACTCTGGTTTTACAACGACTCCCCCCGTTCACCACAGGGTTTTTACCTTAACCAGGATGATCCGATGCTGGCCGACCTGAATGTCCGAATCGGCGTCAGCCATGCCATGCACGTTGAAAAGGTATTGAAGACGGTGATGCGCGGTGACTACCTACGACTAAAATCATTTAATCAAGGTTATGGCGATTATAGTAATACCGATATAGTCGCCCGCGAATTTAGCATCGAAAAAGCCAGCAAATATTTTGATTTAGCCGGTTGGAATCAGCGCGGCCCCGATGGCATACGAATCAAAGAGGGTAAGCGTCTATCCATTGTACTCAATTACAGCACACCCAAACTCACCAAACGTCTGGTCATCCATAAAGAAGAAGCAAAAAAATCGGGCTTGGAGTTAGTGCTGAAATTAATGGACAACTCTTCCAACTTTAAATACGTGCTGGAGAAAAAACACCAAATTGCTTCACTCAACTGGGGAACTGGCATGTTCCCCTCTTATTGGAGCATGTATCACTCGGACAATGCACACAAACCACAAACGGTTAATGTTACTAACATGGACGACCCGGAGCTTGATACGTTAATTATTGGCTATCGAGACGCCACCACCAAAGCCGATCGCACCAAGCTGGCCAAACTTATTCAGCAAGCGATCTTTGATAAAGCGGTTTTCATCCCCGATCTTGACAGCTCATTCAACCGAGAAGCCTATTGGCGCTGGATGAAATACCCCGACAATATAGGCACCAAAGTCTCCAAAGCGATGTTTGAGCCATCAACCCGTTCTGACTGGTCTTTTTGGATTGACAAAGAAGAAAAGGAAAAAACCAAAGCGGCCCGCAAAAAAGGCATACGCTTTGAACCGGTCACCATCATTGATACCACCTACAAGAGCGAATAATGTCTTTGTTGTCGATCAACGACTTATCCGTCAGCTTTACCAGTGACGAACAAACGATCAATGTTTTAGACCGGGTCAGTTTTTCTTTGGATAAAGGGAAAACACTCGGCATCGTTGGCGAATCGGGCTGTGGCAAAAGTGTCACCGCCCTGTCGATCATGCGTTTATTACCGCAACCCTCGGGCAGCATCGATAACGGTGATATTTTGTTTGACGGCAAAAATTTAGCGACGATGGCTGCCGTAGATATGCGTAAAATTCGCGGCAACCGCATCGCCATGATTTTTCAAGATCCGATGACGGCTTTAAACCCTGTACACCGCATTGGCAAACAATTAATGGAAGTTTACCAACTGCATTTCCCCGAACTTAATAAACAGCAACGGCAACAACGCGCTCTGGCCATGCTCAATAAAGTAGGTATCTCCGACCCGGAAGAACGACTTAAGGCTTATCCTCATCAACTCTCCGGCGGCATGCGCCAACGCATCATGATAGCGATGGCGCTAGCCTGTGAGCCGGAAATTTTAATTGCCGACGAACCCACCACGGCTCTCGACGTTACCATTCAAGCGCAAATTTTAGAATTAATGAAACAACTACAGCGCGAAACCGGCATGGCGATATTATTTATCACCCATGACCTCGGTGTCATTGCTGAACTCTGTGATGACGTTGTGGTGATGTATGCCGGCCGAGTTGCTGAACGCGCCAACGTTCACACTTTATTTTCACAACCGCGCCACCCCTATACGCAAGGTTTATTGACGTCGATTCCTCGACTGACCGATACACCTAAAACCATTCTGCATACCATCCCTGGACAAGTGCCCAGCCTTGCTCAAATGCCATCCGGTTGCCGTTTTAATAATCGCTGCCCCAAAAGCAGCGAACAATGTCAACACCATAGCCCCGACATCGAAACGGATAGTAATCATCATCAGGTCGCTTGCTTTCACTGGCAACAGGTGTCCTCATGAGCGATTATTTATTAGAGGTTAAATCCCTAAAGAAATACTTTCCAAAACGTAGCGGCATATTAATGCGCCAAACTGGCCAGGTCCATGCTGTTGATGACATCTCATTTACGCTAAAACAAGGTGAAACCCTTGGACTGGTAGGTGAATCCGGCTGCGGTAAAAGCACCGTCGGTAAAACGCTATTACGACTTCACCCCGCCACCAGCGGCGAAGTATTATTTGAGGGCACTGATATATTAGCGCTCAAAGCACCCGCCATGCGATCATTACGGCGTGAAATGCAGATCATTTTCCAGGATCCTTTCGAGTCTTTAAACAGCCGACATACCATTGGCCAAATTTTAGAAGAGCCGTTGATTATTCATCGATTTGGTAACAGCAGCGAACGACAAAAGAAAGTGCTTAGCCTGCTGCAAAGAGTCGGATTACCTGACGATGCGGCACTGCGCTTTCCGCATGAGTTTTCAGGCGGCCAGCGTCAACGTATCGGCATTGCTCGCGCCATTGCACTCAACCCTAAATTCATTATCTGTGATGAAGCCGTCTCGGCTTTGGATGTTTCTATCCAATCACAAATACTTAACTTATTGCTTGAACTACAACAAGAAATGAATATCGCGCTACTATTTATCGCCCACGATTTAGCGGTAGTGAAACATATCTCCGATCGTATCGCCGTGATGTATTTAGGCCAGATTGTAGAAACCGCCTCATCAGACGATATTTACGCCAAAGCAAAACACCCATACACTCAAGCGTTGATTGATGCGATTCCCATTCCAGACCCCAGCGTAAAGAAACAGCGTATTATCCTTAGCGGGGATGTACCCAGCGCTATCACTCCCCCGTCAGGTTGCCGGTTTCACACACGCTGTCCTAAAGCACAAGATAGATGCCGAACAGAACAGCCGTCCCTCAATATTATCAATCAGCAAGAGCATCAGGTTGCCTGCCATTTTTGGCAAGAGTAAACCGGGGAAATCCAGCCAAGCCATTGAACGCGAAACAAACAGAAAATAAATAATGAACTTAGCCGCTTATATTCCCTTCAGCCTCGCTTTCATTATGTTTGCTATGGGCTTATCTCTACAGATCGTCGATTTTAAACGCATCATCGAATACCCTAAAGCCATGGTGTTAGGTTTAGCCTGCCAAATACTATTATTGCCTTTACTGGCCTGGTTAATAGCATCAGCCCTTAGTCTCAACCCGCTTTTAAGTACAGGGCTGCTATTGATTGCCCTTTGCCCCGGCGGTGTCACCTCAAATCTGGCCAGCCATCTCGCCAAAGGCAATAACGCGCTCTCTGTATCCTTAACGGCGGTGTCGAGTGTCATCACCGTGTTCACGCTACCCTTATTTATGGTCCTGCTAGCCGACACCAGCAATAACAACGTGAGCCTGCCACTACTACCAGCGATAAAACAACTCGCCACTATGACCATTCTGCCACTTTGTCTTGGCATGGGCATAAACCATCTGGCAAATGGCCTGGTACAGCGTCACCTCAATAAAATCACCCTGCTGGCCGCCCTGTTATTTTGCCTGATGATTGCATCGGTCTGGTATCAGCAATGGGATAATATTCGCTTTAGTGCAGTTGAGGCCGGCGTGGCGGTTACACTGCTTAATCTAATCGCCTTACTATTGGGTTGGTGGTTGGCAAAAACGGCTAAATTACAACAAGCCGAGCAATTAACCCTGAGCCTTGAAGTCGGCTTACAAAATAGTGCTCTTGCCGTTTTTGTTGCCGTGAATATGATTGGCAATGGACAACTGGCCATCCCCGCCTCAGTCTATTCTGTGATTATGGTATGCTCCGCTGTTTCGGTTATCATTATCGGACGAATACAGACAGCTAGAATCAACCGCGATCCCACTGCACAGATATCGAATCCTTAACAGCTATAATTAGTACTTAGAACTACTAGCACTCATAATTAGAACTTGTGATTAGGGCTTATGAATAAAGACAAAATCATGACTACGGCAACAGCACCCGTTCCGGGCAAAGACTCTGTGCCGCTTAAATATGCCCGCACTATGTTAAAGGTAGCCGAGGCTCAAAACCATGATTTGACACAGTTGGTCAACTCACTAAACTCGCCCGTTGATTTACTAGACCCCGAACTAGACCCCAACACTGCGCTGCCATCCCAGATATATACCAATATATACAACTACGTCATGTGGCTATTACAGGATGAATCCTTTGGCCTGGATTTACGCCAAAAAGCGCACACTGGCACTTTCAGGATGATGTGCCTGACCATTATTCATTGCCACAACCTTGAACAAGCCATGCGCCGTGCCGCCGAATTTAATGCTTTTTGTCGCACCCTGAGCGGTCAGGGCCACGCCTACAATAGCAGCCCTATTTATCGCATGGATGATGGCACCAGCGAATACTTATTCCCGAGTAACAACCAGTTATTGGATGTGAACGCTGATAACAGCTTGCTAACCATGGCTCACTGCGTAGCCATATGGCGGCGTTTTTGTGGCTGGCTGATCGGCAAAAACATCGAGTTGCTAGAAGTTAGCTTTCAGGCTCCGGCACCATCAAATACCCGCTACCTTGAACAATTGTTTAAATGCGATCTACGGTTTGAGCAACCCGCTAACAGCTTTCGTTTTCCCTCAAACTATTTACAAGCCCCCTTGGTCCACACCGAAGAATCGCTAAAAGAATTTTTACGTAATGCCCCCTACCACTTGCTGGCATCGAACGAAGAAGATGACAAAAGTATCCTCTCGCAAATGAAACGGATTATCGGCAATGATTTTAGCCGCGACTTTCTTAGCGTCGTTGATATGGCCAGCCATCTGAATATGTCAGTAAGGACATTAAGACGTCGTTTAAAAAATCTCGGAACGACCTATCAACAATTTAAAGACAACTTGCGCTGTGACGCCGCAAAAAGCTACCTGAGTCGCCCCGAACTAAAAATCAATGCCGTCTCTGCATTGCTTGGCTTTGATGAGCCAAGCGCATTTCACCGCTCGTTCAAAAAATGGACAAGCATGACACCTGGAGATTATCGTCATCAACAGCAAGATAGCTAGGTTTTTATACCCACCTCAAACTCAGTGAGTTGGTAACTATTCACAAAAACCCACGAAACGTATGACTATTCTCCTATAGACTCGGTAATAATACCAAGCATATTGACCTAGGCGCAGCAACTCAATATCCTTGCCCGTGTACTCAATCTGCCCACGGACTGGCAGCCATTTTTAGTTTTGCCTCAGCTGTAGTCACTGTTTTTCAAAGTAGTTTCTAATCTTCGCGACGGCCTTTCGAGATAGTCTATGTCCGCCACGAAAAGTTTTTTATTACTAATACTTATTGTTTTCGGCTTAACCGCCTGCGATAACGGCCCAGCAAACCTAGCCCCCGATAAAAGGCCTATCCCCGCTGAATTAGCTAGCGAACAGCGAGAGAGTTTTCGCAAGCTCCCCTTTAAAGCTGCGCATAACTTTCGAGATCTGGGCGGGTATAAGACGACAGATGGCCGGCAAACAAAATGGGGAATGCTTTACCGGTCTGACACACTATCTGAACTGACCCATGACGACACGATGTACCTGGAACGACTTGGATTAAAACGTATTGTAGATTTTCGCTCAAAAGAAGAGCAGCTTGCGGCCCCTGACATTATAGCCGCTAATAGCGCTATCAACATCGAGCGTATGCCCATTGCTGTCTCAGGAGCGAACCTGGAATTTTTAACCAATAAAATAAGCAGCGGTAATTTCACTAAACAAGAAATGTCACAATTAGTCGTTAATGCAAATCGTGAATTCGTAGAAAAATACACACTACTCTATCG
>DRHD01000330.1 GCA_011049795.1 Porticoccus sp. | reverse complement strand
GCCTCCGTAAGTTAGCGCTTGTTACCAACACTGCTAATAAACGCCCAGGTGGAGAGTTGTCTGAAAACGACTACGTTGAGACCCTGAAGTTGATGGGGCTTGGCGGCAAGAATGCTTTGGACAAAGCACAAGTAGCCTTTGTGATGGATCTCTATACCTACTGGAAATCAAAACAACTGGCAGTCGTCAAGACCGGCGATGTGTTCAGTGCACCTCAGATTGAGGGTGGGGAATTGGTTAAACTTTGGGGCTACGCTGTTTATGGGTCTGCCCATATGCACCGTGCCAACCAGGATGCAATCTATGGCTTGAAAGCTAATTCCGCAGGTAAGGTTGATTTGGACACACCGGCCAACAACACAACTGGCTCTCTGGTTGCCTTCCGGCGTGACCAGTGGATGCTTGGCTACAAGCGTCAAATGACATTTGAAACTACACGGTATGCGAATGCCGATGCAACCGAGATCGTTGCTCTGATGCGTGTTGGTTTAATTAACCATGATAACGAAGCTTCCGCCATTACCTACGGCCTCGTCGTCTAATCCGAAGCTGGGTTTGATTTGAGAGGTTGTTAGAAAAGGAGAAGCACAATGGAACAAGGATTGTATATAGGGAGAAAGGGTGCACCGGCCAAGCTAGATTCTTTAGCTTTGGGCGGGGTCGCCCCATCAACTGCGGCACTGATCTTGGGTCTCGGTTCAAGCAGTGACCGTGCAACTACGTCCGAAGCCGATAAGAATTTTATTGAGCTTCGTACCGAGAACACTGCGCTGAGTGGTGACAATCGAGGTATCTATAACCGCTTCTATTTGGGCGGGGCTGGTGGCGGTGGTGAAAGTCTGCGAACGTTTACCACTGTGGAGAATGTTGCAGCCAGCACAGCGCATGGCGCACACACCAGTTTGGACTTCGGTGCTACTGGCAGCTGTACGGGTCAAGGTATTGCATCGCGTAATACTTTGCATATCCCTGATGTTGCTATGTCTGGTGGAACTTATGCGGCAGTACAGGCTGAGATCTGGGCCGATGGTTCAAGCTCTGACATCTCAGGCACAACCAAGCATTCAATCTGGCGGACGGTTATCGGTGGTAATGCAGCCGGTGGCGCAACTGTTGAGGTTTATGAAGCGATTGACATCCCCTCTGCTTTGGTTGGCAGTGGTGGTATTGTTGACACGGATATCGCGACACATACCGCTTACGCTGGACTGCCGATACTAATCAACGGCACACTGAAGTATATAGCCATAGTGAACGACTAGGGGCTATAGTGAAGGACTGAGACAACGATGAACAGACCGGCAATTGAGGAACGGATTTTAGGCCTTGAAAACGAGCTGCTTAGGGGCAGGCAACGACTGACTGAACTTAATGCAGAGAGCAGGGAAACTGAATCAAAGATGGATGCCATAGGAGGCGCTATACTTGATTGCCGGTTCTGGTTAGAGCAGGTGGCTCCTCCCCCAGGAGACCAACCTGGCCCCAAAGTTATTGATTTGGAGGCCGCGTCGGAGGGGTTCGGGATAAAGATAGTGGCAGACGAGGCGGATAAAAAGGAGATATCAGATGAGTAAGGACAAATTTGAAGTTGTCACGAAGCTGGAAGTTTTCAGGGAGTTTGATGAGGATGGTCAGGGGTTTGAACACATTAGTCCTGGTACCTATGCCCTTGACGGTTCACCAATATCTCAAGGCATGGCAACCTTCTTGCGCGATAATGGTAACGCTCGTTTCGTGGAAGTTAAGGTGTTTGCGCCGGTTGTTGAGGAGCTGGAGCTAGAACCAGAACCGGAGCCAGAATCGGAAACAGAGCCAGAATCGGAAACAGAGTCGGAGCCGGAATCGGAATCAGAGCCGGAGCCTGTTATTTCGGACGATAAACCAAGTCGGCCTGATGGTCGGAAGAGGAAATCTAAATGAGTGAGCTGCGGGAAGTGCGGTTGATTGGGACAACTGAGACCGATGGTAGCTTAACTGTAACGGCACCATATAGTATCTTTGGTACGCTGCATAGCATCCGTTGGGTTGATGGTGATTTTGTTAATGGTGTTGACGCGGTTATCAGTATGCAAGGCACGTCAGCACCAAGCGAGGCGTATAACGTATTGACATTGACAGATGCCGATGATGATGCCACTTACTACCCAAAGGAGTTGGCACATGACAATGCGGGGGCAACCCTTCCACAGGGCACTGACAAGACAGCCGTTTATAAAGATCCTCTGTTAGTGGGTGTTCCCCGGCTCGTTGTGGCTTCTGGTGGCGATGGTAAGACTGGTGGATGTTTTTTGTATTACCATAAATAAGGGGTAATGGGCATGTCTCTGATAAGCTATGTAAGTTTGGCTGAGATGCAACAGCAGTGGATAACAGGGAATGACAGCGCTGCCGCTGAGTTTGTCATGATCGATTACGCTCGCCGGGCCACTGGCAAGGTTAACCTGATAACACGCCAATGCTTTTCCCCCCGTATCGACACTATCAATTACACTGCGACGCTGAAAGGCAGGCATATCAGTAACAAGCATAATCGTTTGTACTTGAGGGATAAGCTGGTAGAGCTTACTTCAGTTATTCTTGCAGACAATACTGAACTTGTCATAGACACCGACGTAAGTGTTCGACCAAAGAGCGGTGTTCCTGCATCCATGTTGCAGATGCTGGCTGCTTCCACGTCGAGCTGGCTTGATACTGGTGGCAATGATCCATATGAGGGGATCAAGGTGAAGGGTGTTTGGTGTTGGCGTGAGCGGTATGTGGATGAGGGTTGGCAGACAACTAACGATGCTGTTGCTGATGCCGAGGGGATTAGCAATACAGTTACCTCTATCACTGTTGCTGATGTCGAGGGGATTAGTTATCTCGGTGGGACCCCTCGTTTCAGTATGGGCCAAATGATTAAGGTGGGGTCAGAATATATGGCTGTTGTTGGGGTGAATGTTGGGGATAAGAAGCTGACTGTTATTCGGGGAATACGAGGATCGACAGCTGCTGAGCATGATGTAGAAGCACCAATCCTTGTGTTCGTTCCTGAGTACCCAATCATCAGAGCCACTCAGCTGATAGCTGCCTATGACTATCAACGGAGGGGTGTGACAACTCGTGCCAAGTTTGATGGCATCAGGACCGTCTCTGGTGTAGAGGTTCCTGAAGAGGTGGCCGCTATACTGAAGGGGTACATAGTTAAGGAGATTAAGTAGTGGCTGCCGACATTTATCCAGATACAGATGAACTTTTTCTTAGGCTGGCTGTCATCCAGGAAGCGGCAGTGCCAGATAGTGCCCAGACCAAAACGCCTATGGCCAGTGTTTCAAATTATCCTTATTGGATAATGATGATAGAGGATTTGAACTTGGTGCCGGAAGTGCCTGGTGATGGTCAGTGGAAATTCCAGATCGGTATGGGTTTGGTTAGGTCCACATCGGAGCGGGCCAGTTCAGACTTGGGTATCATGAAACGTATTAATAACGATATGGTAGCCGTTATGAAGGAATTTGGGCGCAGGCTTAGTCTACAGAGTACCGAATACCCCGATCCCCCAGATGGTATGGTTAGGAACAGTGTGAGGATCAGGTGTTTGGGTTATCGAGAGATGGGTGCTGCACAGGAGTTTGGGGGAAGTGGGTATGCTCTGAGCATTTCTTATAACGTGTATGTGGCAAATAGCCAGCTGAGGTTCTAATGTTAGTTAAAGTGGAGGTCTCTACCAGCAAGAAGATTTTTGATCTCCGCGATGCGCCGGGTAACTTCATGCAATCTAATGTTGTTGCTGCCAGGAAGGCCGTTGCTGACAACTTACCGGCATTGGAGAAGGGCTTAGCAGTACAGGCTCCTCTGAGGTCTGGCCAGACTTACCGAAGAACACGTAGAATGACCGATGCTTGGAGAACAGATGTCCAGATCACTCCTACCCTGTTTAGTCTGGACACAACTAATAAAGTTGATTATACTTATCTTGTTGTGGGCACGATAAATTTTGATTTAGCAGCCGGTGGTGGCGGACAGGCCTGGATGCACAAGGCACGTTGGTTCATAGCTGGTGGGGTAATTAGAGGGCATTATCAGAACATAGTAAGGGATTACGAAGTCAACCTGCTGGATGAAGCAGAACGCCGGACAGGTCTTAAGATCAAACGAAGAAGTGGGCTATCGTAGTCCAGGAAGGCAATACACAATGACCATAGCAAACACACAGGTACTATCAACGTCTGTTATTAAGGATGAGGGCATTCCCTATATTTCTATTTTCCGGCTATCCGCAGCGGGTATTGCCAAAGGCGCGTCCTATGACCCTGATGAAGTGGTCGTTGGGACGGGGACTGTTTATAATGCCATTGTCCTTAATCGGGCTATGACGGCTGTTCCAGGTACACCTACCTACGTCAAGGGTGCCACACGCGGTGGCGGTTCTGTCGGCCCCACGATTGAACTGGGGCAGGATACTCGTGGTGATGAAACGATCACCTTTGCGATGGATAATTTGCAGCTTAACGCACTTATCCGCAATGTGACTATGGATGATAGTTCGCCTGGTATGTTGATTACGGCAGACAACCCGCAGCAAAAGTTGTTTGGGCGTTACGGTGTCATCATCTCGTCTTACGTGTCTGGCGATGACGGCATCAGTGGTGAGTACAAGAACCGTTGCATCTTGAATGCCGGTCTGACCATTACCCAGAAGCGCGGTGAATCCCAGGAAGGTGGTGTGAATGTTCAAAGCACCATCATCACGATCAGCAAAGATGACGGCATTCGTATGCCCTGGGGCGTGCTGATTTCAGCGACTGCCCTGGGGGTCAAGGGTGATGTTACGGATGAGATCACGATCATGTCCCGTGCTCCCTTGACCATCTCGTCTTATGTCGGGTTGGCGGCGGATGTTGGTTGGACACTTCCCTTTTTGCCCTTATCAGCAGAGGTTGCGGATGTCTTCAACCGTGCATCAAAAGACGGTGTAACGGACAATCTCACAAGCATCAGTGTGTCAACCGGGGTGATCGTCACAGCGGCTATGGCCGATCAGGAAGTCTGGTCAGTGCTGTACCCAACACTGTTTGACACAGTATAGTAGATTGGATCAACATGGATAATCATATAGGCGAGAGTCGTATAGGCGAGAGTGGGGGTGTCAGGCCCTCACTCACAGTACGCGGCAAACCGGTGCCCAGAAATATAACTACGGTTTATAACTTAGGGCATGGACATTACTGTGTTGGCGATGTTGTCACTACAGATGAAACAGCTGTAATCGTGGCTGAATTAAGGGAAGAGGTAGAGGTGAAGTATGGCCCAAAACGCAAAAATCGTAAGCCCAGCAAGGCAGCTGGCGACGAAGGTTGTCCTCTGTGACGGCGATCTGACCGTATGGGTCTTGACCCACATAACCAAGCAGTCCGGTCTGATGCACAACAATTTAGCCGGGCAGCTTCTGCCGAAAGAGCAGTGGTTTGTTAGCAGCAATCAGTACGTTGATATTGCAAGCTGTGTTGTTGATGTTGAGCTTGCCGAGCTTGAAGAGGGTAAAGAGCTGAGTATTGAGGCGCGAGCGTTCGATATTTGGTTCACGGCCAAGTCGAGCGATTACTTGCAGGACTACACTTTGTTCATGGAAATCATGCCTCATGCTTTCATTGTGGTGCTGCACAAGACCGTTTATGTAGCAACTCGTCCGAAGTTGCCTAAAGCGCCGGAGGTTACGCAGGAGAAGGTTCCTCGTATAAACGACCCTTTAGAGCCGAGTGGGAGCGCGAGCACAAAGAAGCGTACACGAAAGCGTTCAAAGAGCACTTCATAGATCCCACTGATAGGTATATCGAGAGTATGTCTCCTGGTACGAGTGGCTCGTCGGCAGTTCAACCAGACATTTCTAATATAGATATAGCGCCTGAGTTGCTGCTTGAATGTGTCAGACGATGGGAGAGGTGTGATTACAAAGGTGCTCCTCCCGATCCGGTAGAGATAATGCTTGAGAGTGTAGAGCAAAATCAAGTGATTATCATGGCTAACTATGTACACTTCAGGAGGAACAAAAGCAAGCGTGACGACAGTAGGCGCGGCGGTATACCCCTAGAGGACATCTGATGGTTGACCAGAACGTAATTGAAACCACAATGAAAATAGAGGCAGATGCCGCTTCTGCTAAAAAAACGGATGCCAGGGTTAAGAAGATTATCGCTGGCTTAGAGGTGTTGAATAAAACTGAGAAGAACCGGGCAGCACTCAGTGCCAGACAAGAACTGATTAACCTCTATAAAGAGCAAGGCGATGAGATAGTCCGTAACATCCAACTCACCGAACAGCAGGCAGCGGCTGATAAGCAAGAGGTCGCCGCTGCGGGAAAAGCTGCGGAAAAGGCAGGTAAGGTTGTCGTCGGTGAGGAGGTTTTCGGCAAGACCACTAGGGACGTGGCATTAGCTGGTGATGTGGAGAGTAATCTTCGTGCCATTGGTGGCGCGTTCGGGGCTGTCGGTGGAGAGGCTGGTAAAGCTACGGGCAAAGTGATCGGTATGGTTGCTGAGTTCCCCGCTCTCGTCGAAGCGATCCCACGATTTGTTACCAGTGCGAAGGGTTTCCCCGCAGCAATCAAAGCCTCTGCCGCAGCAACACTCGGTTTACAGGCGGCGGAAGTAGCAGGCACAGCAACGACAGCAACATCAACAGCTGCGACTGTAGGGCAGTCAACTGCCAATACGGTACTGGCACCTACCTCTGTTGCTGCTGCCGGTGGTGTTGTCACTCTAACTACCGCTATGCTCCCATTAGCTGTTGTAACGGCTGTTGTTGTTGGGGCGACGGTGCTTCTTGTCTCCGCTCTGCGGGACATGAAAGCGGGGAACGAGGAGATGGCTAAGGGGCTTGAGCGGAGATATGCCAGTGAAAGGGCCTTAGTAGAAGCAACGGATATGACAACTGAGGAGACCCAAAACAGGATTGATGAGATAGAGCGTGAGCAGTTTATTAACGATGAGTTGTTGGAAACTGCTAAAGAACGAAACGATCTCATGCAGGAGGGGGTGAGAGAGGCCAGAGCTTTACTGGGGGGTGGTTTTATAGGGGCTGGGCTTTTTGCTGCACAGGATGCCCTACTTGGTGTCGGAGATTCCGCTAGAGTAACTGCGGAAGAGCTTGATAAAGAGCAGACGATTTCTGACGAGTTAGCTGATGAGCACGCTGAGTTGACCGCACAGCTTGACAGCGAGGCGGTTGCTGCCAACGATGCCAGCCAGTCATTACTAAAAAGCATAGACACCATCGGTGAAACCCGCAGGTTTGAGCAAGAGGCTCTGGCCGGTTCTGTTGAGGATAATAGGAAGCGTGCCCAAACTATTGTTGATGAGAAAGCGATAGTCCAGGAGCAGATCGCAGAGATTGAGCGCAGTGGTATTACCTCAATAGAGGCTAAAGAAAAGCTGGCTGATTTGAATAGTGAGCTAGTTTCTCTCGAACAGCAGTCTGATATACTGGCAAGTTCTGCTGTGAAAGCCGCAGAAGCAGAACAGTTATTATCAGATAGCACAGATGATTTGGCGAAGGAGTTGGCCAGTTCAGCTAAAGATATCACCAAAGCTAGAAAGGCAGAAGCAAAAGCCTCAAGTGCTGTCCATGCGGCTACTGCCAAAGCATCAGCAGCGGCTAGTAAATTATCCGCTAAACAGGCCGCCGATATTAAGAAGCTAGTAGCGGATCAAGACGAAGCAGTATTAAAATCTAAGGCCGATGCCTTTGAAGAACAGCTTGACGCACAGGATGAGTTTGATACTTCTATGGAGGATAAGTTAAAAAATCAGAGTTTTCTGGAGGCCATTGATGAGCAGGATAGTTTTGCAGACAAGAGCATTGAGCGTGGTGAGGACCAGCAAGAGGAGCTGACCTCCCTGCGTCAAGGTAACGCAGAGATTCGTGCCGAGCGTCTCAATGCCCAGGCGTTACAACTTGCTGATGCAGCTGCCTCATCCGGTGCAACCATAGCCGCTGCCGGTAAGAGGCTCGAAGAAGCTACGAGCTTGCGAGTTGCGGCAGAAGAGGAAGAGGCTAAGTTGGCAGAAGAACTTCGTAAAAGTGAATTAGAGCTTCGTAAAAGTGAATTGCAGTTGGTCAAAACACATCAGGAGAATATTCTTACCCTCTCTCGTGACCGTATTGAGGCAGAGAGTCAGGTATATCAAGGTGCAGGGCAGGGTATACTAAGTGTAGCAGAGGCGTTCAAGGCGGCAATAGATAGCATGTTCGCTGCGCTTGAGGGCGATGACGGCGGTGCCAGTGGGGGCTTGAAGGGCGCATTTACCGAAATGCTAGAGGTGGTGTTAGACTAATGAATAAATCTGTCGTTGATGTAATTATAAAAACAATGATAGCCCCTGGGTACAATAACTATTCCGGGTTACAATATACTGAGTTGATTAAGACTGATTTTCAGTACCTGTCCCAGATGGACTACGTTGGTGGCTATCGTGACGGTAGTGAAGATAAGGTGATGGGTGACGGTGTGAGTACCCCTGACGGATATGATGTGGTCTTGTGGAAGACCCCAACCATCACTATGTCCGATTGGAACTACTTGTATCGAACCGTTCTTAAGTACAGTCGGAGTGGCAAAGTAACGATCAGGACGAAGAAGTTTGCAGCTCCTGATCGGCAATCGATCCCAGACACATGGGTCATTGCAAATGCCATATTAACCTTGCCACCACAACCGGACACCAGCAGGTCTGGGTTTGGTTTCCCGCAGTTCGATTTGGTGTTTACCCGAATTAGTGTATTACACGAGGACAAAATGTACGGTGAAATCTACGTAAAAAACGGAAGCACGGAGCAGCCTAATCTTGATACGACACCTGTGAAGCTGACCGCGTTTGCTGTGGATGGAGAAAGCTCTGGTATCATCCCATCCCACAGCAATGACAGCTTGACACCACTCGTCGATGGCAAGTATAAAGCGTCGTTCAGCTGCGGCTTCACTTGCACGGCCAGCACGATCTGGATATTCGCTTTCGCTGTGAACGGTGTGATCGGGAACTTCCAAATTCCCGGAGAGTCCAACGCTATCCCTGGTATAGTAAATGTGGCGTTGAGTGGCATACTTGACTTACAAGCAAATGATGTCGTCACGGTCTATGTAAAATCGAATGATGGTGGTGGAACAGCTGACATAACCGTAACGAACGGGCAGCTGTCTTTGATAAGTGTAAGAGCATAAGAAGGTGGTGGCACATGGGTTTTCCAATTGTCATACCTGATGCTGAAGTTGACTATCTTTCCCCAATGCAGTTCTCATCGGACTGCTATTTGCTTGTCTGGAAACAGAACATTGTATTCCAGGCGCGGGTAAATCAAGCCTCGTTTGCGAACACATGGACGGTCATGAATTACGACAACAGTGTTGGCCTTTATATCGATGCCCTTATTGGACATACGGTCTGGATTTCACCAACCAGTGACATCCGAGATTACACATGGTGGGGTAGGATCAGGAGCAATACAACAACCTCCGCGTTCACTTTAGAATGGAACAGTTACCAACCGAATGATAACGATTACATTTTCGTTACGAAGGATATTCGTGTCAGCGCCAAAACCCCACGAAAGAGCGGCCCCCTTTGGCTGGCTGATTGGGGTAATATGTATCGGCACCCCTCTCCAATAATCGGTGGCGTTCCAACATATATGTTTGGTGTGCTTGACGAAGATGGCAATGCAGAGATAACCCTAGCTCCCAGCGCACAGGCTATTTATCCGGGCGCTACCATAGCAGGCTGGGCTTTAGACACAGATGGGGGTACTGAGGTATCCTTTGACAGTGGAACGGGCGCAGCGGTTATCAGGTATGTCACACCGGGTGATTATATGCCCCGGCTAACAGTGACCGATAGTAACGCCCAAACACAATGGTTCTCTCCTTTCGTCACGATTGATGATGCGGAGATGTCTTCAGCTATTAAATTAAAATTTGACAGGGTTTCCATAGGGGCCAACCTAAACAATGGTTGGAATATGACGATGCCTTTCTTGACTTCATCGAACGCAGTTGGGCTATCTACATC
>DRHD01000329.1 GCA_011049795.1 Porticoccus sp. | reverse complement strand
GCGGATACATATTTCCAACCGGGCTCAATCAAATATGTAGTGACATCTGACGCCACAATACCTGGGCCCACAATCTCTGTACCCGCTGGAATGTCATCTTTATTCCACACTGGTGTTTCAACAGCTTTGCCATCACCACCTACAAAGTAACAAGAACGAGTACTTGATGGTGCCGGCGGAGCAATACGCTCAGCTTGTGGTACAGGTTTAATGTGTGTGAACTTAACGGTGTCATGCTCAACGTAAGAAGCAACACGAATAGTATTGATTCGAATACCCGCTTCAGGCGCCTGGCTACCTTCGCCAAAGCGCTTGCCATAATCCGTAGAGAACTGATCCAGAATGTTCATTACATCCATCACAGATTCTAGGGAATGCTTAGGCACAACGACCGTGGTTTGCACCAACTGGTTACCGTAGCGCATATCCAGCTCAAGGGAGTGCTTGATATCTTCAGCATTAGACCCCTGACGCAACAGGTCGTTTTGACCGCGCAAGCTCAATTCAACCACGATATCGTTAAAGCGTTTGTAGTTATCAAACACTTTTCGAGAAGTGGAATCATAAAGAACCATAAACAGTGAAGATTCATGAATATGCATCTGGTGCATATTACCGGCACCCACTGCCGAGAACACAGAACTCATAGGAGTCGCCAGAATCTTATTAATATTCAGATTTGAAGCGATAGCACAACAGTGCAGGGGACCATTACCACCATAAGCCAACATGGTGAACTCTTCGGGGTCATAACCGCGAACACGCAACTCAGTGCCCACACCGTTAGCCATGTTGCTATCGACTTTTTCCCTAACCAGCAAAGCGGCTTCGATAGGCTCGACATCGAGATCGTCACAAAGCTCTTCTTCTATAGCAAAGAAGGAGCGTTTCGGGTTCAGTGGAATACTACCGCCCGCGTAGTTTTCAGCATCGAGATAACCCAATACCAAGTCAACATCAGTTACCGTTGGCTTCATACCACCACGGTCATAACAGGCAGGACCCGGATCAGAACCAGCACTCTGCGGTCCAACCGCTACAGCATTGTACATACGATCAAAGGACGCGATAGAACCACCACCAGCACCCAAGGTCACCAAGTGAACCATAGGCACAGACACCAACCAGCGGTCGATAACCGGGTTAAAGTCATAGTGTTTGATACCACCTTCAACCACGATACCGATGTCGTAACTAGTACCACCCATATCCGTTGCAATCACACTACCGAGATCTGCTTCTTTAGCCAAATGCTCTGCGGCACTAATGCCTGAAACAGGGCCAGAGTGAATCGTTTGCAACGCATCAGTTGAGTTCAACTGGGCCATACCACCAGAATTATGGATAACCAACATGGGTTTCGTATAGCCATGCTGACGAAGGTTTTGCTCAAGCTGACTCATGGCGTGATACATGGTGGAGTGCAAATAACCATCGATAATGGCCGAGGTAGCACGCACATATTCACCTTTACGACCCGCCACACGGTGAGACAGGATGACCGGAATAGAACCCAGTAAGTGCGTGGGGTATTCTTCCAGAAGAATTTGTTCGACGCGCTTTTCGTGAGCAGGGTTAACGACGGAGTTGACCAAACACACCACGATAACCTGAGCACCCTTATCGACCAGTGTTCTGATCTTGTGGCGAACATCGGGTTCATCCAGCGGCATAACCAGCTCACCTTCAAAACCTAGACGCTCACGTACGCCTTCGATCATGTGTGGCAATACCAATGGTTCCGGGCGCTGTGCATCAGGTAAGTTTTGCTTACCCAGATCATCCAAACCTTCACCATAACCACGCGCTCGACTCAAGGGAACCATGGCCTCAAAACCAGCGGTAACTAACATACCGATACGCGGGCCCTTGTGCTCAATCAGAGCATTAGTACCCAACGTTGTTGCATAACGAACGGAGTCAATACCCGCCAGGAGTTTCTCCATGGAGATATCCAATTCGTTATATGCTTTTTCAACAGCTTCATTGAAACCCAGAGCAAGGTTATGGTGCGTCGTCAATGCTTTGGTTTCAATATACTTACCATCCCAGACCACAAAACAGTCTGTGAAAGTACCACCGATATCTACTGATATACGTTTCATAATTTTATTTCCTAAAACTGTATAACTATTTAGTTATTGAACACTTTACTCAGCGTCTATTTACACAACGACGATGAGCGCCAATGGCAATAGTTATCAATGATTGTGACCGTGAGTTCTATCCACCAAAACATTGGGGCCCTTAACTGGCTCCAGTATTTCATCGCGGTGACTCCACTGTTCTTTCAGGGCATCCACGTCCACTTCCATATCAAAGAGCGGCTCGTGCCCAGGGAAGGTGTATTCAACTTCCATCTGAGTACCGCAAGATGGGCAATAGAATTCATAAATACTGACCCAATCCTTGTCAGGACAGAAAGTAAACTTATATTTATCAGGATCGATTACCGAAGGATGTATATCCTCGGGATTACGCTTATAAACCAGTAACCCCTCTTTGTAGTTACCACGGGCCGAACCGACCACATGTTCACAGACGCGACACTCCCAATTTTCTGTTTCCAGATCAATACGGAGATATTCAGTCATCAAAACTTTCATTACACAGCCCCCTTGGTCAAACAAATATCGCCCAATTCAGTTACAACAAATTCCCAGCCATCTATTACCAAGCAGGTAAAGTACTCTTCTTCAATAACAGCTGGACCTACGCCAAAGTCGCCAGGCTCCATAAAATTCACATCGTAAACAGGCACGTCTGTCCACTCCTTGTTATCACCAAAGATCGAACGAGTTTTTGAAGACTTGGCAGCATTTGCCTTTTTCACTTCGGCATGACTGTCGCTTTCCACTCTTAATATCTTGCGAGCTGAAACTTCTAGAGTCACTGCGTCAGCATGGGAAAGCGCCTGAGGAAAGGCAACATGGCCATCCAGCTCATGGACAGATTCTGCACCATCCTTTTCGCCCACCAGCTGAGCACTAATTTCATATTCACCCTTGGCATAACCTTCGGCGAACATATCTCGCCCAGCACGCTCCAGTAGTTGGTCATAAGCTTTTGATAATGATTCTTGCTTATGATCAGAAAGCACTACTTGGTAGCTCTGCCCAATATCACAAGAACCAATACCATAGGCACTGAAAACAGCAGCAGTTTTTGGAACATATACTGTTTTGATGCCACAGTTATCTGCTGCACCACAGGCATTCATCGGACCAGCACCACCAAAGGCAAGCAGGACTGTATCTTCTGTAATCTCAGAAGACTTACCTAGCTCATTGGAAACTTTCTGCTCATACGCATCGCGTAGTTTTAGTAAAGCATCATCAACAGACACACCCAAAGGATCGGCAATGTTTTCTGCTATCGCCGCACGAGCACGGTCTATATCCAATGCCAAAGCACCACCAAAAAAGGTAGAAGGGTCAAGCAGGCCCATCAGCAGGTTTACATCAGTAATGGTTGAATTCTTACCACCGCGGCCAAAACTGGCAGGCCCTGGAACAGCACCCACACTCTCTGGACCAACTTGGATAGCCTTATTCTGAACTGAAAGAATTGAGCTACCACCAACACCTGGGCTATCAATTTCACAAAGAGCAAAACTAATTGGCACATTTTCAACCATGCCCCTGCGATCTTCATTCACTTCATGTCTAACGACATGGCCGATATCAGTTGTAGTACCGCCAACATCCATGGAAAGAACATTAGATAGGTTGTATTGCTTACTGAAGGCTTTTACACCTTCCATACCACCACGAGGACCAGAGCTGTAAGTTTTCAGCGCAATGGTTTTTGCCACACGAGATGCATTACCATCGTTGCGGAAAATTAACAGTGGGTTCTTAGTACGATATTCACGCAGACGGTTTTCTGCGTTGTAGAGGAAGCTTTCCATCGCTGGATGCAAGAAGGAATTAATCAATGCAGTCCAAGCTCGGCGGTCTCCAGACACGTCATCTGCCAACTCACTGGCAAACAACATGGGTACAGCGCCTAATAAGTGGCGAGGGTAATTATCAAACGCTATCTGCTTAAACTGTGATTCAAACTCACTCGCATTATCAATATCAAAACAAACCACGATACGGTTAGCGCCGCTTGAAGTGAGTCGAGTAATAACTGTTGCCGTATCTGCAGCCTTACCAGCGTCATTCATGTGATCAAGGTCAATTTCTTCGACCCTATCCCCAACAAAGAAATCGTATAGCTCTGGATCTTGAGCGCGCACACGCTCAACTAAACCGGCATTACCTTTATTGATAACCAGCCCCAACTTTGGGCCTTTACGTTCAACAATTGCATTGGTTCCTTGAGTAGTAGAATAACGAATGTGTTCTACTTCAGCCAATAGTCTGGCCACATCCTCTTCACCATAAACTACTTTAGAGACGGACTTCAGACCATCAAAAAAACATTTACTTAAATCATAAGGCGTCGTTAACGTTTTAGTTTTATAAAAATCGTTACCGTTAATCACACAGATATCTGTGAGAGTACCGCCATTATCGATATTAATTAGCATTCCCATATCGAGTTACCTTAATTTATTGCTAGCTGAGATTGTGTAGAGTTAATTACCTCGCCCAAGAAGATTCAATCAACCTTCATGATCCAACGGGCATCGATTACATACTGCAAGCCCTGTGCCATTAACAACATGGCACAGAGAAAAACCATTAACCAACTGTTATATATAGACTATTTAAGATGACTATTGAAAAAATGGCAGCGTACGACCTGACCGAAAATCATCCACCTGTATTATTTCACTATACCCAGGACCATAGGTGTGACCGCTGAGCTAAAGCGTAAAATCTCTTCAAAGAACGGGAATTTAACGGCCTAATGAAACCAGCCACTAGTGAATAACTCTATAGGCCGGACAACTCTACGGTAGGGTGAGTCATTCTTGGTAATACTCGATATGAAACTCTACATCACCCATTGCGGGCTTGATATCGTGACTCACTCCAGGTGAAAGTACTCCGCTTAAATGTTCATCTAAAATAAAACCCTTTGCAGGCTGAGAATGAACTATAAACTGAAGCAGCCCTGCTTTGACGATAATCCGAGCCCATACACCAGCATCGGTTGTATACCCTGATTCCAGGTAGCCAGGTATCGTATCTCGCTGATACAGAGAAGATTTTTCGACAAGCTTCAATCCTTCAGGTAATACCGGCATATCGCAGTTCACACATTCCTGAATATCTCCAATATGTGCCTGTCGCCCCTTTGCAGAACCTATCCATGGGCAATCCTGATAAGGTGGGTTATGCCGCATTGTCACCACATGGCCACATTCTAAATCTGCCACCCATTCCTGAAAACGGTTCAGGTGAAACTTGGTGATAGAACATTTCATCGCACACCCCTATACCTTGCCTTGCTCATCTCTCGTCGTTCCCCGCTCCTTCTAAACTCTCAAGACAGGACACAAAATTAGGTGTGTTTGTAAACAGCCATTCTCGCGCTGTCTCGGTAATTAATGCTACCGCTGGATGTACAATTTTCCGTTCTACCGAAATGGCATAAAACTTTTCACGCACATCATTAGTCTGGCCAACAATCTCTACGCCATAATGCTTTTCTACTTCATCAGCGATGGCTGTAGGTGCTATAAAAACACCGGCTCCAGCCTGACCAAACGCCTTCATCAGGGCGCTATCATCAAATTCACCAACAATCCTTGGATGTATATGTAGCCGATCAAACCACTGCATCAAGCCACCGCGCACCAAGGTCATTTCACCCGGCAGTAAAAATGGCATGCCAGTGAGGTCATAGGGGAAATTACGCCCGAGTTGACCCGCTAACTCTGGGGCTGCAAAAAAGGTAATGCCACAATCACCGAGTTGCCGGCTGAAACCACCCATGCTCACCTCTGGTGGAATTGGGCCATCCGCTATCACCAAATCAATGCGATGTTCGGCTAAATCCTCCCACAGAGAATTTATAGTACCTTCCTTACAAACAATACGAACGGGGTTAGGCAACTGCAGTGTCGGAGCCAACAAGCGGTACGCAATGGACTTGGGTACCACATCAGTTACCCCCACATTAAAAATCAATGGCCCCTCATCCGGGAGATGACGCAGTACTTCTTTCAGCTCATTTCCCAACGAAAAAATCTCTTCGGCATAACCCAAGACGAGTTTTCCCGTTTCTGTCAGCTCTCGAGTTCGCCCCACGCGAGAAAATAATGCTTCTCCCAGATGCTCCTCTAGCAAACTTAGTTGACCACTGATGGTCTGAGGTGTCAGGTGTAGGCGTTCACTAGCTCGAGTAATACCACCCGACTTTGCTACCACCCAAAAATAATGAAGATGCTTATAGTTAATCATAGCGACCACACAATAGTTCGATTAATACGAAGTATATACAAATTATAATCGACTTTTTCTTATCTTTAACTCGATCTAGCCTTACGGTCACTGATAAATAACTAGACCTATGCATGGAGACAGAGATGCAAATCAAGATACAAGCAGAAAATTTTGATCTGACAAGTGAACTAGAAGATTACGTAAAGCTGCACCTGGGATTTGACGACAGTGGCGCATATGATCGTGTAAACGATGTGCTGGTACGATTATCTGAAGTCGACGATTCGCACAAAAACTGTTTAATAACGGTAGAGATTGAGGGCATAGCAACGAGTGTAGAGGTTCAAAATACCGAAGAGGATATGCACTATGCTATCGATCTT
>DRHD01000328.1 GCA_011049795.1 Porticoccus sp. | reverse complement strand
TTGGTAACGAGACCAGTTCAGAGGAAAATCCGGGTTCAACGGCCTGTTAGTACAGTCCTGACCTGGCGCACCTTCATCCAAATAACGCAGCTCATCAAACAGGTTTGGGCCAAAGCCACTACGTTTGATGGACTTCAAAAATTGCTTGGGAATGATCATGTCGGTGTCTACATTGGCACGATCCATCGGTGCCACAAGACCTTTATGTACAGTAAATGCTTTCATGGCCTTTTCCTCAATCCAGTGTTCGAACATCAGTAATATGGCCAGCAATCGCTGCCGCTGCTGCCATGGCAGGACTCACCAAGTGAGTTCGTCCGCCACTACCCTGTCGTCCTTCAAAATTACGGTTAGATGTCGATGCGCAGTGCTCACCAGCACCCAGTTTGTCCGCATTCATGGCCAGACACATGGAACAACCGGGTTCACGCCAATCCATACCTGCTTCGATAAAGATTTTGTCCAGCCCTTCTGCTTCAGCCTGGGCTTTCACCATTTGGGAGCCCGGCACTACTAACACCTGCTTAATGCTTTCTGAAACCTTACGCCCTTTAGCCACTTCGGCTGCAGCACGCATATCTTCAATACGTGAGTTAGTGCAGGAGCCAATAAATACCCGATCTACCGGTATCTCAACGATGGGCGTACCGCCTTCTAACCCCATATAGGTTAAAGCGCGCTCTATCCCCTGCTTTTTCTCCGGGTCCTGTTCATTTTCTGCCCTCGGAATTAAACCTGTCACCGGTGCAACCATCTCTGGCGATGTACCCCAAGTCACTTGTGGGGCAATGTCCCCGCCAGAGAACTCAACCACGGCATCAAATGTAGCATCCGCATCACTCTGCAATGTTTCCCAATAGGCAACGGCCTGGTCCCACACCTCACCGGTTGGTGCAAACTGACGACCTTTAAAATACTCAATGGTTTTGCTATCGGCTGCCACCATACCAACACGGGCACCGGCCTCAATCGCCATATTACAAACGGTCATACGGCCTTCGATGGACATATCCCGGAAGACCTGACCGGCAAACTCAATGGCATAACCCGTACCACCTGCAGTACCGATCTCACCAATAATTGCCAACACCACGTCTTTAGGCGTTACGCCATTACCCAGCTGACCATCTACGTTGATCAGCATATTTTTCATTTTCTTGGTGACCAAACACTGGGTTGCCAACACATGCTCAACTTCTGACGTACCAATACCATGGGCTAAACAGGCAAATGCGCCGTGGGTGGCGGTATGGGAATCACCACAGACGACGGTCATACCCGGTAGAGAAACACCCAATTCTGGCCCCATCACATGAACAATGCCCTGCCCCATTTCGTTCATGCCAAATTCACGGATGCCAAAATAGTCACAGTTGTCATCCAGTGTTTTTACCTGGATACGAGAAACCTCATCAGGAATACCATCAACACCGGCAGCTCGCTCAGCAGTATCTGTAGAGATATTGTGATCTGGTGTCGCCACATTTACATCCAGCCGCCAGGGCTTACGATTAGCCATACGCAGGCCTTCAAAAGCCTGAGGTGACGTCACCTCATGAAGAATATGACGATCAATGTAAATCAGGGATGAGCCATCATCTCGCTGTTTTACCAGATGAGCGTCCCACAATTTGTCGTAGAGGGTTTTTTCAGCCATGTTGCGCCTTTTTAAATAGTTGCGACTTTCCGAATATTCAATGTGTAGCTTTACAAGAAAGCTAACTCTTAACCTGCCTAACTTTTAACCAGACTAACTATAGCCGCTCATTCTAGAGACACCATACCAATAAAACAAATTCATATTTTTCATCTATTGGATTCCAAATAGGAATCCATGTGCTTATACTAAAACAATGGACACTCAATTACTCGAAGCCTTTGTTGCCGTTGCTGAATCTAGCTCGTTTTCAGATGCCGCGGAAAAAATCCACCTAACACAACCCGCCGTCAGTAAACGGATCGCCTTACTTGAAGGACAATTAAACTGCCGACTGTTTGATCGTATTGCCCGCTCTGTCACCCTGACAGAAGCCGGGGAGGCCTTACTTCCCAGAGCAAATCATATCCTTCAGGAGATTGCCGACACCACCCAAGCTATTAACGACCTGTCTGGCGATATCAGTGGCAGGCTACGCCTGGCCATTAGTCACCATATTGGTCTCCACCGGCTACCACCCATTCTCAAACAGTTTGCTCAGAATTATCCAGAAGTCACCATTGACGTGGACTTTATGGATTCAGAGAAAGCCTACGAAGGTATTCTGCAGGGCCGGTTTGAAGTAGCCGTCATTACCCTAGCTCCTGAAGAACACCCAAAAATTGAAGCAAAGACCATATGGCCAGACCCCTTGGTGTTTATGGTCTCTGACGATCACCCCCTTCTCTCTAAAAATAAAGAGCTGAAAGAAACAAATCCAACGCTCGAAAACCTAAGAAACTACCCTGCCATTTTACCGGGACTGGGCACCTACACCGGGAGGATGACCCGAGCACTGTTTGAACAACAGAAAGTCCCCCTCCCTCCCACCATGACCACCAATTACCTGGAAACCATCAAAATGATGGTGAGTATTGGGTTGGGTTGGAGTCTGTTACCCGAAAGCATGCTGGAACCCGGCATTAGGGCTGTCACTATTCCGGGTATACAAATACAACGGGAGCTGGGCTATATCCACCACAGAGAAAAAAGTCTGTCGAATGCAGCCAAGGCGTTTATTAATCTGTTACAGCAAGAAAGCCAATAAACAGACCCTGGAGAATCAATGCTCTGGACCAGGAACCACCTTAGGGGATAGTGACTTCTGGTCCAAGTAAGAGTGGCATTAAGTGCTTGATATTAAAGGGTGTTGATTTATCATCAGCAGAAAGAGATTGGAAAACAAAAACAGAGATTAGGCTTCTGTTGTCAAAGGATAGAATTATCCTCTTTGCTAACCAACAAGAATATTCTTTGACTCTGAATAAGGAGCCAGAGCCCTTTAGCTAGTACAAGAAGGTATTTATGTTAGAAATGATAGAAATAGAAATTGATCATTCAGTCGCTTTCCGTATATCCGGAAAAGTGACTGAAGGTGATATGTCTTTGGTTCTTACTGAGGCAAAGGAAAAAATCGAGAGTCACGGAGATATTGTTCTTCTTGAACAAATAGATTCATTCGACGGTATTGAAATAGCGGCGGTCATTGAAGAGTTTAAATATTTATTTGAAGTGGGGATTTCT
>DRHD01000327.1 GCA_011049795.1 Porticoccus sp. | reverse complement strand
GAGTACACATCTGTGGTGGAACGGTATACACGTGTGGTTTAGAACCACATGCTTAACAGCGTGCAGGTTCGAATCCTGTCAGATGTACAGAAGGTTAGCCGCTGGGCGGTGTTTGGCCTCCAAAGCCAAGCTTGGTGAGTTCGATTCTCTCATAGCCTGCAGTCTCTTAATTCATTGGTAGAATGCCTATCTGATACGTAGGTCGTAGATGGTTCGATTCCATCAGGGACTACCAAGACAAGTGTGGTCTGATCAAAGACGCTTCCGGACGTGTACGGGAGAAACAGAGGCTAAATCCTCTTGCTTGCCTTATACCCTTGTAACTTAATGGCAAAGTAGCGGCCTCTTAAGCCGACAACCGAGGTTCGATTCCTCGTAGGGGTACAGCTTCATAGCTCAATGGTAGAGCAGCGGTCTTTTAAACCGAGCATCAGAGTTCGATTCTCTGTGGGGCTACAGGGATATGCCAGATTAGCTCAATGGGCAGAGCAGTAGTTTTGTAAACTTCATACAGGCGTTCGAACCGTCTATCTGGATCCAGGGCTTGAATGTTCCAAGGCGGCGACACTCCCTTGCACGGAGCGTGGGCAGGTTCGATTCCTGTCGGGTCCACAGGGCAACCCTGATAACATAATGGGCGTGTGTCAACTTGCCCGTTGTCAGGGTGCTTGCTAGGTAGGGTGGCAGAGTAGTAATGCAGCACTTTGCTAAAGTGTAGTGGTGAAAGCCATCCAGGGTGCAAATCCTTGTCCTACCGCACGCGGGAGATGTCGGTTCGAATCCGGCTGCACGCTGCAGCGTGTATCGTCTAATGGTCAGGACACCCGCCTTCCGGAAGGTCGCATTGGCGTGCTTATGCGGTTTGAACCCGTTGATGGTCTAATTGGCTGTGGGAGTTCGACTCTCTCACCTTCCGCAGAGTGTGTGGTCAGAGGCATGGTAATCCAACCGTGGGAAAAACGGTGTACACCATTGGTTTTCTATATTTTCTATAGAGGTAGTACCACGGGGAGAATAAGCCCTAAACCAATATCTGAATCACACTCTTAATCTCTTGTAGTACAATGGCAGTACGCGTGGCTGTTAACCACATTATGGGGGTTCGATTCCCTCCGAGAGAGCCAAGTGCTATTAGTTAAATGGTATAACCTCACGCTTCCAACGTGATATTGCGGGTTCGATTCCTGTATAGCGCTCCAGGTCCATTGGTGAAGTGGTATCACGCTGCCTTGTCACGGCAATATTACGGGTCCGATTCCCGTATGGACCGCATCGCCATTAGCTTAGTGGTAAAGTGCCAAGCTTATATCTTGGCGTCGACAGTTCGATTCTGTCATGGCGTACGGTCAGGTTGCCGAGAGGCTAGGCACGGGTCTGCAAAGCCCATTACATCGGTTCGAATCCGATCCTGATCTCAAACCATTGATGTTTCTAGTGAACAAGTTGGTCTGTAAAACTAGCTAGGGTGGAGCGTAACCATCTCAGTGGACATTTTTTCACGCCATTTCCTTTTTGCTTCCCTACTTGCATAACGACAACTATCACAGTGGCACCTTCTGTACATACTTATAGTCCCATGTTTGTGCCAGTCATTGTCTTTAGCTGTTTTCATGTGGTGGCACTGTCGACATAACACTTGGCATTTGGATAGTTCTTTTAGCATTCTCTTTGTAGTCCAAGACCAAACATTATGTGATATTTTTTCTTTAGGGTTGATGTGGTCAACTTCAAGATTTTTCGTGCTATTACAGTATGAACATTGCTTATCCTGTAGCCATTCGTGTCTTCGTAACGCTAGTCTTTTACGCTGGTATTCACATTGTTTTTCTTTATCTTTATAGGGCATTATGGATATAGTATCATAACTCGGACAGAAAAGCTAATCTCTCTCCTGCGGGACAAATCATATTGACTTTGACAATCAGTGATGTACAGTGTATATATGATTGATTGCATAAGCTCGCTTATTGAGCAATCATCCAAATGACCCGTATCCCACTTCGGTGGAGCGGGTTTTTTGGTCGTAAATTGACATACACCCAGCTATAGGCACATCTGATAGGTTCTTTACAATGAGGAGTAAGCTAGTACAGCGACCTAAGCAAAAGGTAATAGGCAGTTTTGCACCTTCTGACGCCAAAAAGGGAAAACGAGCTGGCGGGAGAATTACCCGCTTTACCCATATATCGCTTACTACTCTTTGTAGAGAATCTAATAACTTGGACCTCCGTAATCGTGATCTAATGAGAAAGGGTAGAAAATAAGTTGGCGACTCTTACTACCCCATCTAATTAGCTTGCTGATTACCAACAATGCTATGTCTATATATCCCATATTGCTTACATCTGCTCACTAAGGCTTTAGATGTAAAAGTCGCAACATATGAATAATCTCAACTTCAACCTAAATAAATACAAGAAGCCTAATAAACTTGCAGTCCATGAGTTCCAAGATAGAGCTGCTCATATGTGTGAACAAATGTCCGTGCCTAAAAACAAAGTCAGCAGTATAATGAAAGCAGTAAAAAAACAACGCATTAAAGCTGAAGATGCATTTGATTACATCCAAAGACATGAAGACATTAAAGTCCCCTACCTTTATTTCCTTAAGATGATGGGGAATTAAAATATGAAAGACTGGCAGGAACAATTTTATGAGAAACATGAAGGTGTTGAAGACGATGGAACTTACAAGCAAATGAGCACCAGTGAAATCAAAGCCTTCATATCTCAAGTAGAAGCAGATGCTTATGACAGAGGTATAGATGAAAGTGGTGGAGATATACTAATGATGAAAAATCAAGATAATAGATTAGCTGGAGTTTATGAGAAGGGAATTGAGGATGGATTAGAAGCAGCGGATATATGTGAAAGACATGCTATTGAAGATAAGAATGAAGCCTACGAAAGAGCCGCTAAGGTAGCAGAAGAAGCAGACATAGAATACGATGGCCACGATAGGGGCATAGGATCAAGCAGACATAAGATAGCTCGATCTATCCGTGAACTCAAAGACAAATGAGTACAGGAGTATATGACAGGCCAGTTAGAGTTAATCTATGCGTTAACTGCAATCAGAACTTTAATAGCAGATCATCAGTTGCTAAATACTGTAG
>DRHD01000326.1 GCA_011049795.1 Porticoccus sp. | reverse complement strand
TATGACAAGGGTTACTGTCACATCACCACTCGCCAGAACATCCAGTTCAACTGGCCACAGCTGGAAGAAGTGCCGGACGTTGGATATAGAGGCCATTCTGGAGACGCAGGGGAAGAAACTCGTCTTCGGCTAGTTCTCCAGCCAAGTAACGGTCTGTTTGGCCGCGAAACTGTGCAACGCGTTCCTCGATAATCTTCTGATCGTTTTCGTTGTATACGTACATAAATTGTAGGATTTCTAGTGCATTAAGTGACAGAAAGGCGCGAATTCTACAGGGAATAAAGCCCCTTGTCAGTGGGACACAGATAATAGCGTGCCTTGCCCAAGTTTTTTAAACTTTTTCTCTATATGATCATTAGGTTAGGGAATAACAGTGGGAGTTTATTACTGTCATCTGGGGGGGACAATACTAAATGATACTGCTACAATCCCGGCCGCCGATTTTCAGCAGCTAATGAGGTTTATAAAACATGTCCAATGATGTAGTCACTCAGAAATCAGAACAAAAAAATGGTGACAGCTATGCAGATGCGTTTGTAGCGCTTGCTGCTATTTGTTTATTCGTGGTCACTGTACTGTTCTGGGTTAGTAACCAGTAAGTTCAGGTTGTCTATAAAAAAGGCGCTCATCTCTACTCGGGATGACCGCCTTTTTTATTTGAGCTTTGTTAGTTCAGCTTTATTTATACTAATGGTGGTTGATCGTTACATCCCTGTATTGTGAAGAACAAATTTGACAACAGAGATCACCGTGAGGATAAAAACAATGGTGAATATCAGGCCTGAGACGATATACACATAGATACTGCCATACTTGAAATCGCGTTCACGATTTTTATTACTCTGGACACCAAAAAAGGCGGCTAAGGTACTGAATACAATCTGCCAGAAGTTGGGTTTTTTTTCATCCTCAGGTTCATTCATAGCCAAGCTTATTCATAGCACGGTCATTCACAGTTTAGTCATCCAATGCTAGTCTTCCAAAATTGGCCTCAGCCAGCGCTCCAGCTGTTCGGTAGGCACGCCCTTTCGCTGGGCCAGGCTTTCCAGTTGGTCTCGCTGTATTTTTCCCGTATTAAAATATTTTGCCTGTGGGTGAGAAAAATACCAGCCACTGACGGATGCCGCGGGCATCATGGCAAAACTATCAGTCAGCGATATCCCAGCATTATTGGCTACATCGAGAAGAGCGAAGAGTGCCTGTTTTTCAGTGTGGTCAGGGCAGGAGGGGTAACCAGGCGCTGGTCGAATTCCCTGGTACCTCTCTTTAATCAGGGATTCATTGTCCAGTGTTTCTTTGTTGGCATAGCCCCAGAACTCTTTGCGCACTCTCATGTGCAGGTGCTCGGCAAAGGCTTCTGCCAGTCTGTCTGCCAGAGCTTTCACCATAATACTGTTGTAGTCATCACCTTGATCTTCATATTCCTTGGCAAGCTTTTCTACACCAATGCCCGTAGTGACAGCAAACCCACCAATATAGTCACCGATATTGCTGTCCTTGGGCGCGATGAAATCAGCAAGGGATACCATCTCACTGGATGCGCCCTTTTTGCGAGTCTGCTGTCGAATCTGGTGCAGGGTGGCTCGAACCTCTGTGCGAGTCTCGTCCAAATAAACTTCAATATCATCACTGTTGACGGTATTCGCAGGCCAGAGACCAAAAACAGCACAGGCTTTTATCTGTTTTTCGTCAATAAGCTGTTTTAGCATTGCCTGGGCATCATCAAACAGGTCAGTTGCGGCTTTACCTACTTTTTCATCGCTGAGGATTTTTGGATATTTCCCGGCTAGATTCCAGGTAATAAAAAAGGGTGTCCAGTCTATGGTGTCGACCAAGGCTTCCAGTGGGTAATCATCTAAAATTTGAATGCCTTGTGTCACTGGAATGAGGGGCAGGTAATCCTGCCAGTCTATTTTTAGGCCTGAAGACTTTGCTGCCGCGTAAGAGAGAAGGGTACCTTTTGGTTTGCGGTTAGCCACGCGTGTCCGAACCTGCCCATATTCCAGATGAATATCAGCAACATAGGCATCTCGCTTCTCTTTGCTTAGCAGTTTGCTGACGACACCTACTGCTCGAGAGGCATCAGGGACATAGATTGTCTGATTTCGTTGGTATTTGGGCTCAATTTTCACCGCGGTGTGTGCCTTGGACGTCGTTGCACCACCAATCAGCAGGGGAAAGTCCAGGTTTTGGCGTTCCAGCTCACTGGCGATATGTACCATTTCATCCAGTGAGGGGGTAATAAGGCCGGAGAGCCCAATAATATCAACGTTTTCTTTTAAGGCGGCATCAATGATTTTTTCTGCGGGAACCATCACGCCCAAATCAACCACTTCGTAGTTATTACAACCCAATACGACAGCCACAATATTTTTGCCAATATCGTGTACATCACCTTTGACGGTGGCCATCAGTATTTTGCCATTACTCCTGGCACCTTCACCTTTTTCCTCTTCAATGAAGGGTTGAAGGTGAGCTACGGCTTGCTTCATGACACGAGCAGATTTCACTACTTGAGGCAGAAACATTTTTCCCTCCCCAAATAAATCACCCACAACATTCATGCCGTCCATTAATGGCCCTTCGATGACATGAAGAGGGCGATCGGAGGCAAGGCGGGCAAGTTCTGTATCTTCAGTAATATAGGTGGTTATACCTTTAACCAAAGCATGCTCAAGACGTTTTTCAACGGACCATGACCGCCATTCAAGGTCAACTTTTTTGTCTTCAACTGTACCATCACCGCGATATTGCTCCGCGATGTCCACCAGATTTTCTGTGCCTTCGGGGGAGCGGTTGAGGATCACATCCTCTACTTTTTTACGCAGTTCCTCGGGCAGGTCACTGTAGACGGCAAGCTGCCCCGCATTGACGATACCCATACCTAATCCAGCACGAATAGCGTGGAGAAGGAAGACGGAGTGAATGGCTTCACGTATTGGATTGTTGCCGCGAAATGAGAAAGAAACATTACTGATGCCACCGGAGATCAGTGCATGGGGTAGATTTTGTTTTATCCAGCGCGCACTTTCGATGAAGTCGACGGCGTAATTGTTGTGCTCTTCAATACCTGTGGCTACAGCAAAGACATTGGGGTCAAAAATAATATCTTCGGGTCGAAAACCCACTTGGTTTACCAGAATATCGTAACTGCGTTGGCAAATAGTTTTTCTACGTTCTAGATTGTCCGCCTGGCCGTTGGTGTCAAAGGCCATAACCACGATAGCCGCACCGTAGTTTAGGCACAGCTTGGCTTGCTTGATGAAGGGCTCTTCACCTTCTTTTAGGCTGATTGAATTAACAATACACTTGCCCTGTGCCCATTTTAGGCCGGCCTCAATAACGTGCCACTTTGAGGAGTCGATCATCAGTGGGATGCGTGAAATATCGGGTTCTGAGGCAATCAGCTTAAGAAAGGTCGTCATGGCATGGACGGCATCTAACATGCCTTCGTCCATGTTGATATCAATGATCTGAGCGCCATCTTCCACTTGCTGGCGGGCGACATCGAGTGCCGTGTCGTAATCTTCTTCCAGTACCAATCGTTTGAATCGGGCAGAACCGGTGACGTTACAGCGTTCGCCCACATTCACAAACAGAGAGTCCGCTGTAATATTAAATGGTTCCAGTCCAGATAAGCGACAGGCCGGCTCTATCTCCGGAATTTTTCGAGTGGAGAAAGCTTCTACGCTCTGGGCAATGGCTCGAATATGCTCAGGAGTAGTTCCACAGCAGCCACCAATAATATTCACCAGTCCGCTTTGAGCAAATTCGCTCACGATCGTAGACATCTCTTCCGGTGTTTCATCGTACTCGCCGAATTCGTTGGGCAGCCCAGCATTGGGGTGGGCACTGACTAAGGTGTCAGAAAGCCGAGACAGTTCTTCTATATGTGGACGGAGTTCTTTTGCTCCGAGAGCACAGTTCAAGCCAATGGAAAAGGGTTTGGCGTGAGCCAGTGAATTCCAGAATGCTTCCGGTGTTTGCCCGGAAAGTGTTCTTCCGCTGGCATCGGTAATGGTGCCGGAAATCATAATGGGTAATTCCAGCCCCAGTGTTTCAAAGACTTGTTTGACCGCAAAAATAGCCGCTTTGGCATTAAGGGTATCGAAGATGGTTTCGATCAGAATAATGTCAGAGCCGCCAGCAATAAGACCTTCCGTTGCCTCAATATAGGTTTCTACCAATTCATCAAAATTGGTATTCCTTGCGCCGGGATCGTTGACGTCAGGAGACATGGATAGGGTGCGACTGGTTGGTCCAAGTACGCCTGCAACCCATCTTGGCCGTTCTGTTGTAGCTATGGCGTCACAGGCTTCACGTGCAAGCCGGGCGCCAGCTTCATTCAACTCGTATACCAGTGACGTCATACCGTAATCTGCAAGGGAAACGGAGGTGGAGTTAAAGGTATTGGTTTCAATAATATCTGCACCGGCTTCAAGGTAGACGCGATGTATGTCTCGAATCGTATCTGCCTGGGTCAGAGACAACAGATCATTATTGCCCACAACATCCTGAGACCAGTCTTTAAAACGTTCTCCTCGGTAGTCGGACTCGTCAAATTTATACGCCTGGATCATAGTACCCATGGCGCCATCAAGAATGAGGATGCGATTACGGGCTGCCTGGTGGAGAGCGTTTATACGCTGTCTCTTATACACATCT
>DRHD01000325.1 GCA_011049795.1 Porticoccus sp. | reverse complement strand
TGACTGGTATGATGTGCTGAAACATAAAAAACAGCCTTACCAGCTCTTTCAGCTTTGTGCTTACAGGTATTAAATTTCATGCAAAACCAACATCCGAGCAAGCTGCTGTCTTGTCTCAATGGATGGGTTGCCAGAAGTTTATCTGGAATGCCAAATGTGATGAGGATCGTTATTTACGCGCCTATGCGCGGAAATATATGCCTGTTAACACTTATGCTGAGCCAAACCAAACATACTCCCAGTACAAAGACAAAACGCTGACACCCTGGCTTTACGATTGCCCTTCTCAAATACTGAGAAATGGAACGGTTAACTGGTACAACACTTATCGCAAATTCATTAAAGGGGTCTGTGGTCGCCCTAAACATAAGCGCAAATCTAACCTCGGCAGCGTTCATTTAACCAGCGAGCTATTTAAACTTTATCGGGAAAACGATCGCTGGATTCTTGAGGTAGGCACAAAATCCAAGCCCATTGGTCGCCTTGCTGTTAAATTCCATCGTGATTTTGAGATACCTAAATCCATCTACATCAAACGTAATCATAATCGCTGGTCAGTATCGTTCTGCTACGAAGATAATGTTGTGTGTGATTATGCAAGAGCAGATCACCTCACCCATCTACGAGGCGAAAGCCGAGAATCCCTAGAAGATAAAGTTATCGGTATTGATCGAGGTGTAAAGCGACCGGTTCAATTTGGCAGGACTGAAATCAATTATACGCCCCAGCAGCGAAAAAAGTTGTTTGGCCATGAGCGGCATCTTCGGCAGTTACAGCGTAAATTTGCTCGACAGAATACTGATTCAAAGAGGCGATCTAAAACGGGCGCTAGAATAGCTTGCAAAAAAGTGCGGCAAGCGAATATTCGCCATGATTATTGCCACAAGGCTAGTCACATAATGGTCAATAGCGACAAATCCGTTCTTGTATTTGAGAACCTTAAAACCAAAAACATGACACGAACCTCGAAAGGTAACGCCACTTCGCATGGAAAAATGGTTAAGCAAAAATCAGGATTAAACCGCAGTATTCTTGCTGTCGGTTGGCACAAAATCCAGCTGTTTACCGAATACAAAGCTGAAAGAGCTGGTAAGGCTGTTTTTTATGTTTCAGCACATCATACCAGTCAGGAGTGTGCTAATTGCGGCCACACTCACTCGGACAATCGGAAAAGCCAATCGCTTTTCGAGTGCGTTCGTTGCGACCATACAGACAATGCCGATAATAACGCCGCCAGCGTTATAAAGAAGCGAGCAATTAATCTTATTTTAGACTCTGGAACGGAGTTGTCTGATAAGGGTTTATTAAAGCCCGGGTCAGATATCGGGCGCGGAGCATCGAGTAAGCCGGTTATTCTAAAAAGAAAGCCGCCTCAAGCTATGAAGCGTCAACAAAAGATAGCAGGCCTGGCGGCCTGACTAGAAGCTCGGTAATTTATTGCCTAGCAGTTCACTATCTGCCCAATAAACTCAGAGGCCTCCCCTTTCTTATGTGAGATATAGAGTTTTTCTTCTGCCCTGGTAATACCGACAAACAATAAGCGCCTCTCCTCTTCAATATCCTCACTATTCGTTGAGGGGATAACGCCATGATTAATACTTGGCAGCCATACGCTATTGAACTGAAGGCCCTTACTTGAATGCATCGTCGATAAAGTCACCTTTGGCACACCATCATCACGTTCAGCCTTCACCGCATCTCTCAGCCGGCTAACACGCTGTGGCAACGATAACTGAGGGTTCATTTTCTTAACTCTATCACTAACAATACTGGCAAAATTGATGTCACTCTCTTTTTTCGGCATCGCTGTCTTCATCCAGTTCACTAAACCATCAATGGCGGCGCCGGGGTTATTTTTTCTGATCTCAGATCGCCAAGCGCACCATGCTTTCTGCATCATCCGCCCTGCCTGGCCCATTTCTTCAATAACATGGGTTGGTAGGTGATCAAAGGTGGTGTTTTTCATCTCCCGGTTGATAGTCTGCACCATCATTTCAGATTCGTTCGCCCATACGAGAAGATTTTCTAGGCCTCGCGTTGGTCCACCCCCTATAGCTGTCAGTCCCGCCATATATAGCACTGCACCTTGGGTGTCCCATATTGACCTTCCTCCCAATCGCTTACAGGGAATTTGGTGACTATTCAGGGTTGCCTGTACCTTATCTAAAATTCTATTTGTTCTTCCTAAAACGGCCCAGTCTTGAGGGTTGCCCGCTACGTACTTAGCAATTTCATCCGCCTCGTTAAGTTCATCAGCAAATTCAAGGGATCGAGTCACCCCACCGCTCTCTTTGCTGGCTTTTAGGATTTTTGGTATTCGTTTTTTATTATGCTGAATAAGGTTATCTGCCAGTACCAGTATCTCGGGCCGGCACCGGTAGCAGGTATCAAGGGCATAGGCTTTGGCGCCAGTCTCCTTTTGAAAATCTACAAAGCCTTTAAAGCCCATCCCTCCCCGCCAACCATAAATCGACTGGTCATCATCGCCCACTATTGTGATTTCAGCTCCGTTGTTGTGATGCGACATGATCCAGTGATATTGGGTGTTGTCACTGTCTTGGAATTCATCGACCAGTAAGTGCGTTGCATCTAAAGGGGTTACGGTCCCATCTTTTAAGCCAAGGGCACAATCTCGGGCAAGATCAGCAAAGTCGCTGCAGTCATGTTGAGTAAGAAGCTTCTTATATTCCTTGAATACATCGAAGCAAGGAAATATATCTTCTTTGGGGTAAAGCATCCCGTTATAGTGCTCTACGGCTTCACGGATAACATCGAGCTTGTATTTTGAACCTGTGGAATTGATTGCTCTAAATATAAATGCGTTCTGTTCACCCCCTGCTATTGTCTTAACCTGTCTCCCTGAATTTCTTAATTGCTCTAGGGCTATTGAGTGGAAGGTGTTTACCTTAATGCGATCCATGTCGACACCCTCCCCTAACCGCTCAATCATCTCAAGAGCTGCTGCACGAGTGAAGGTAACCATGGCTAGCTTATATGATGGGTTTTCATTGAGAAGTTTGATGGCTCGGGCAATGATGGTGTGTGTTTTGCCACTACCTGGTATCGCTACAACGGCAAGATGGCCCCTAGTATCGACAATGATCTGCTGATTTGGATTTAATGACATAGGTAATCAGGCCGCTTGTTTGATGGCAGCTTGATTGATAGCGTTGCCAATAGCCTTTTCATACATGCCTTGGTCTTTGTAGAATCCCACTGTTTTGTCGATCCATGTGAGCTTCACTAATAAGGATAAGAAGCTATGTAGGGTGGTAAATATAATACGCCCAACTTGTATGTTGTTACCGGTATCAGGGTATATAGCTGTCATTGACCAATCGAAAGGGTCGTTCGTGGCAGAGCGATGTAGATAGACCTCATTCACGCTGATGGTAACAGTGTCATCATCCCTAATTACCTCAAGGTGGGGGTAGTCAAGCATGAGTAAGTTCAAGTAGAGCGCATGCGCCTCTTTAGATCGTTGGCCTGGCTTTGTGTGAGCGCCATTAATGCTGTCGATAACTTCATCAATAGTCATGGCAGAGAAGTCATAGATATCGAGGCATTCTTGCTCCGTGGCTAGCTGTTGAATGGCGCTAGCCTTGGCTTCGTCGGCACTAGCGTTGGAGGGGGTGGAGCATCCAATGATTACTTCTTGCCAATCTTTATGGATAGCGGAGAAACATTCTTTCGATGGGTCTTCTGGTCTAAAAATTATTAAAATATCGTTCTTCATTGTTCGACGTCCAGTAGTTGCTGAATATAGGCGATGATGACATCAGTGTCCTGCTTTCCTGGTAGTAATACTTGCTCACCACTCCTGTTATTTCTGATGATAGTAGTCGGGGTTGTATTGATGCCGAAGGAGATCCCTCTTTGCTGGCTTTTTAAGACCTTCAAAACGTGCCGATTTTGTTCCATACAAGTGCGATAGGATTCTTCTGGAACACCGACAGCCATTCCATGGGCTATGTAATCGGGCATGGTTTTAGGGTTGTAGCTAAATACCCTTTCAGAAAATGCCCAGAAAGCTCTATTACCTGAAATTTCTGCAACACACTCAGAGGCATTGGCTTGTTGCATTGAGTGCTTATTTTCTACGTCGATTGGGAAATGGTTATACTCCCAATTAATTCTGCCCTTAGAGCTATCAACAATATGTTTGGGTGTATTGTGGAATTGGTTACAAAATGGGCACTGGAAGTCAGAGAATTCTATTAAGGAAATTATGGCGTCTTTTTTCCCGTACCGGTGTGTGCCATCCTCTATAAATTCATCGGCCGCTGAGAATTCACGGAAAGTGCGAGCTATCTCTTTTTGTTTGTTGTTATCTATCGTTGCCTCTATTCCATTACGAATAACTTCTTTGACCTCTCTCTTAGTAACCATATCCAGGATCATTGACTGGTACGAGTCGACTTTCCTGTTTTGTGTGGCGATTTCGTCGCTCATTTCACCTATATTTTGAGAGGTGCTCATCATTTGTAGAATTGATACGGCCAGTGCTAAGCAGGAAATGATAAGGGCAGCTGGGGTTTTCTCTTGTGGTGCTTTAACTGCAAAGGGTTCTGGTAATCGATTATTCAATCTCACCGCTACATCCATCGTTATGATAAAAACCGTATCTTATTGGAAATAAAAGGGCTTTAGTCCCAGAAAAGGGCTCTAAAAAGACTGACTTTCACTGATTTTAAACCTGTTTATCCGTTTACCATGATTTCTACTTTAGTGGCTGCTCATGGAGACACCCTTGCTATACCATAAAAATCATACGTCCCGAGGTTTCCTATGCCTTGGTTGATTGTGGATTTCCATTGTCCATGTTGTTTGAAGCAAGACAGTGCTGATTTTGATGAGTCAGCACAGCCTCTTGATGAATTTTATTGGCTGTGCCCTATCTGTGACCGGTCCTTTTTCGGGAAGATTATTAATGGTGGCTTTCGTATTCTTGCCTTGGATCCGAATGGTGAGACTGTAGAAATAATCAGGGTAAGCAGAGGCACTACAGGCTCTCCTCTCGTACAGATAAAGCCCATTGGGAAAGATTATTTTGAATCTGGTGTGAATCCCTACGCAAATAGTCGTGAGTTAAATTACAGTTTTTATACACCACCGTTACCCGATGATTCTTTAAATGAGGATAAAAATTATGGATAAAGCTATCTATAACTCCGATGGCAATCCATTTGGAAGTCGTGAACTAGCCCAGGTCGATGCTAATGAATTGGCCAGTCAGACAAAGCGGCGTTACTTAGTCGTGCCGTCAGATCTTGGTGGTTTTGTCTTGATGCCTGTGAAAGGCGTGGCCGATAATAGTTCGGGACCTACATTCCAAAAACCTGATATTGATGCCATTCCGGAAGCTGATCAACAAGATGTAGATCATGGGGGCCATGATGCTCTAGCTGCTATGGACGATGAGTATGCGTCGGAGTTCTCTGAAACCGAAACTGACGTATCTAATAATGCAAACCATCCATTATCTGCTTCATCGCCTGAAAAAACTGAGCCCTTCATTCGCCCCCTGAATAAATTTGAATCAATGAGTAGCATTGCTTCGCCGGTAGTAGAGCAGAGCAACCGACAGGAAGTTACTACTAATAAAGTAACGGACAATAAAGTTGAGGGAGGGTACGCCGGAGTTAAAAATTTTGAAATATCCCCTTCGCTACGTGGGTTCTATAAAGAATATTTAAGCGTCTTCTTTGTCTTATCGGCTATTTGGGTGGTGAAACATCCGGGGCCATCGGGGAGCGAGTCGGTAGATGCCTTCCTGTTGTCGTCGTCATTTCACAGCTCAGCCATGATTTTTCTTTTTTGCATCATTCTAGGGATCGTTCTTCGTTGTTTCTATAATTATCATAGTTCGGACTACATTTTTGACGATGGTTACATTCGCTGCCGTACAGGCCTGCTCAATAAAAAGAGCAACAGTATTCACATTAAAGATTGTCGAAAGATTGGATCGGATAGACCCTGGATAGAACGCATTCTCAATATAGGCACTCTCAAGTTCTACTCTTCAGGATCATCAACCGATGATGTTGTATTTAAGGGTGTTAGCAATCCACTGGCTATTCGTGAAATGGTTGAGTCTGTTTCGCATGGTCAGTGATCTTGGTCTAGCACGAATTAATTAATAGCCCATAGTTATTTTTTTTATATCCCGCCTTTAACTTTAGTGAGAACAATAATGAAATTTAAAAACCTTTTATCCGTTATCGCCGTATCAGTGACCTCTCTTGTGTCGGTATCCCAAGTCAGTGCAGATATTGTCACTATTGGAATTGAAGCTTATGTTGATGGTAGCTCAACGCTAAACATTCAGCATGACTCAGTATGGTGGGATCACTATACTTTTTCGGCCCCTGGAGAATGGATTCATCACACTAATGAGGCAGGCCCACTGCCAACAATGATCGGCAATACGGCTTGGTATCCTGATTGGTCTGATTGCAATCCAAACGCTACACCTCCCTGCCGGTCCAGTACTGTTGTCGGTGAAATTGAGCCGCTAGGTATGGTTATGGGGTATCAGGTTTTAGAAGGTCGTTCTCCCGTTAGCTTTGTTCTTCCCTCTATTAATAACAATGACATCTTATCTATTGTGTTTGATGATATTTTCGGTGGAGCTTCTTGGTACTCCATAGAGTTAACTTATTCTGTTGCAGAACAAAATGTATCTGAAATTCCTGTACCCGCCACCGCTTGGTTGTTTGGTTCAGCACTGATCGGGTTAACCGGTGTTCGTCGTTTAAAGCGCTAATTTATTAATCGCTAGGCCTGTATTAGCCATTTAATTTAATAAATTGGCCTAGCGCGATTTTTCTTTAATAGTAATATTAAGTTTTTAAACAGGGAGAGGATAAATATGTTGGTCTTATCACGAAATGTCGGTTTTACAATAATGATTGGTGATGATATCACTGTCACCGTCTTAGGCGTACAGGGTGATCAAGTACGTCTTGGTATCAATGCCCCGAAAGAAGTAGCGGTTCATCGAGAAGAAATCTATGAGCGTATTCAGGCTGAACAAAATGGCGAGAAACCACCAGAACCCAAAAGCGCTGTCGTGGGTATTGGCTCAAAAAAACGTGGCAGAGTAAAGAAGATAATCACCAGTAAGGGTTTTGGCTTTATTTATATGCCCGGCTTCGAGAATAATATTTTCTTTCATTGCTCCAATGTAACATCAGGGGTGTTCTCCGAAATTTACGAAGGTATGGACGTAGAGTTTGAGGTGAAAAAAGGTGATCGTGGTTTAGTGGCAACCAATTTTAAGTTAGCTGCCTAATTCTTTCCCGGATTCAAGAATACCAAGCCGCTTTATTGCGGCTTTTTTATGTGTTTTATTAAATATAAAAATGGCTCTAGCGCGATTTTCAATATCCATATAATAGATAGTAATTAACCTATTTATGGATTTGTCATGTCACAGTTTATTAATCATTCTTTGCTACAAATATTACATAGCGGAAATTTGGTCATTACGGCTAATGAGCGGCAAGGGCGTTTCCTGCGTCGTGAGTACGCAAAGGCCGTTACAGATGGCATATTCCCTCATCAGGCAACACTGAATGTGACTTCATATAATGGCTGGTTACAGTCCGTGTGGGCCTTGTTCATGTCCATGATTGAAGATGATAGCCAGCAACCGTCTTTGATTAACTCTCGCCAATCACAGTTAGTGTGGGAGTTTCTTGCCGGTAAAGTGAATGAATTTGACAGCGTGGTTTTAAAAACCGCTTCTTCTGCGTTGGCTGGTCAGGCTAATTCTCTAATCAATGAATGGGAGCTGGATTCTGAGGACGCTCGCTTTTCTCAGACAGTCGATACCTCCCTCTTTTCTGAATGGCGTAAACTTTATTTGGGTCATGTAGATTATAATCGCTGGATTGATATCAGTTCATTGCCTGATTTAGTGAGAGAACTTTTCCATAAATCAATAATTCCCGCGCCTAACGAAATTCATTTCTATCATTTTGCCGAGTTCACACCGCAGCAGCAGTCTTTGTTTGATGAGATGTCTCGCAAAGGTTCTCAGCTAGTTCGTGTGGATCGTGAGCCCATCTGCAAAACAATTTGCCGTACTTCATTAAAAACCGTTGAAGATGAAATAAAAGCTGCCGCACAGTGGGCAAGATCGGTTCTTGAGCTAGACCCAAACGCCAAGGTGGGTATTGTGGCACCGGCGCTTGAAGATTGCGCTGATACCGTAGTTAGAGTTTTTGATCAGGTATTTGACCCATCATCCGTTATGAAACCTTTGGCAAATATGGCGCGTCCTTACAATATCTCACTGGGAAAGGCATTGATTGATCAGCCTGTTATTTGTCGCGCCTTAGATATTATATCAATGGCTCAAGGGTATTTAACTGTTGAGGAATGGGTGTTGTTTTTACATTCACCGTTTGTTCGTGGTGCAGATGCAGAGTTTTTGAATAGAACCGTGTTTGCTCAGAAGATCAGGGCTAGTGGTTTTCATACAATAACCCTGTCAGAGATTATCGAATTTTTATCTTCCGAAGAGGACGAGGAGTTTTCCTGCCCGATACTGATAGAGGTATTGACCGCATTTACAGAATCCCGTGATGCTGTTTACCAAGATATGAGGCCTAGTGATTGGGTGACTCGTTTTGATTCTATGCTGGAGAGTGTTGGCTGGCCTGGAAATCGTCAGCTTACCAGCACCGAGTATCAAACCGTTGAGGCATGGAAGAAATCGCTACCAGATTTTGAGGCGTTGGGGATGGTTAAGGGGCATGTCAGTTTTCTTGAGGCTGTTACTTATATCAATCGCGTTGCCAGAGAAACCATCTTTCAGCCACAAAGCCCTGATACACCAGTCGATATTATGGGTACCTTAGAGGCTGAAGGTTTATCGTTTGATTATCTATGGTTGATGGGTATGAATGATACTTCATGGCCGTTACCCAGCAAGCCAAACCCGTTGATCCCTATTGTAATGCAGCGTGAAAAGAATATTGCACGGTCTTCACCAGAGCGCGAGTTCACTTTCTCAAAACTCATAACAGACTCCCTTGTTAATCAGTCATTGAATGTTGTTGTGAGTTATCCCGAAACCGATGGTGATGTGTCTTGCCGTATATCATCGTTATTCGTTGAGCACGATCACATTGATAGCGAAGAATTGACTGGGGCTATAGTGCCATTCTACTCGGAGTCTTTAGTTGGGACCGCGCATTTAGAAGTTATTGATGACCATATTGCTCCACCTGTTGAATCGGGTGTGATTATTGAAGGTGGCGTGAGCATTATTAAACACCAGTCAGCTTGCCCGTTCAGAGCTTTTGCAGAGCATCGCTTAGGTGCTCGACCTATTGAGCCGGTTGATGATCTTCTGTCACCAGCAGAGCGAGGTGAACTGCTTCATAGGGTATTGGAATTGTTTTGGAAACAAACCACATCTCAAGCGTCCATGCTGGCACTGTCCGATATACAGCTTTTAAAGAGAGTCGATGAGTGCGTTGTTCAATCGTTAGATGAGCTTGATTCAAAACGCCCAAGGCTACTCCGTGGTGCTTATCGTGAGCTGGAGAAGGAACGTCTAACCAGTTTATGTTCAGCATGGTTGGAGGCGGATGCTAAGCGCGCACCATTTACTCAGGTAATTACTGAAAAAAGATCGACGGTCACTATTGGTGGTATGGAGTTGAGGGTACGAATCGACCGACAGGATGTGCTTGAAGACGGTTCTGTTGCTATTACTGATTATAAAAGTGGTGATCCCTCTGTTTCAGGGTGGTTCGGTGATAGGCCGGATGAGCCACAGTTACCGCTTTACGCTGCCATGTATAAAGGACGTACTGACATAGGTGCCGTTTTATTTGGTGGGCTTAAATCTGGGAGCGTAGGTTACAAAGGTATTGTGAAAGAAGCCGGTATTTTGAATGAAAAAAGTAAAGCATTTGAAGAAAGCCGAGAGTCTAAGCACGCAGAACAGTGGGATCAAATCGTTCCAGCTTGGAGTGACACAGTTCATAGGCTCGCGAATGATTACCGTCAAGGTGTCGCAGATGTGAGCCCAAAGCACCCCGTAAAATCCTGTGAATACTGCCCAATGGCGTCGTTGTGTCGTGTTGCAGAAAATCGTGCCGCGTGATCTAGCGGCCTTTTTCTTTCATGTCATAGTGATCTCGAATTTACAGTTATCTGGAAACAACTATGAATAGTATTAATTACAGCGTTAATGACACAGCCTCTCGAAGAGAAGCGCTGAATATCGAGAAGAATTTTGTCATTCAAGCTCCTGCTGGTTCGGGTAAAACCGAATTGTTGGTTCAGCGTGTGTTGAAATTACTTGCTTATGTTGGTTCACCAGAAGATGTTTTAGCTGTTACCTTTACTCGTAAAGCCGCCGCTGAGATGCGCTCTAGAATAGTAGACGCTTTGTATGCTGGGCGTAGCAATACACCGCCTACAGAGGCTCATGCACGACTAACTTGGAATTTAGCAAGGCACGTTTTAAAACGCGATAGCGAGCGGTCATGGGGTTTGCTGGATAATCCATCGCGCCTTCGGATTATGACAATTGATAGCTTGTTTTCACTGGTTGTTGGTCAGATGCCGTTTTGCACGGGTTTTGGTGTTAAGCCAACAGTGAGCGAACATCCAGATCGGCTTTATACTGAAGCTATTGATGAAACTGTTAGTGCAGTTTTTGAAGAAAGTCATCCATTATCGGTCAGTGTGTCGGTTGTATTGTCGCACCTGGATAATAATGTGCCCCGCCTTAAAGACATGCTTTCCTCGATGCTTGCCAAGCGTGACCAGTGGCTCCGTATGTTGTCTGGAGGAGGACTGGATAGAGAATTCTTGGATAGTTGCTTGGATGATATTCGTTTGGGTATCGCCGAGAAAATACAGTCGTCGTTAACCGGTTTTGTAAAAACTGATTTTTTCGAGATGCTGGAGTTTATTAAGGAAAACCTTAATAACGCCGGATCTTCGTCGCAGCTGGTCAATGTACCTGATGACAAATCTTTCTCTGGTTGGTCAATCTCGGATTTTTCGGCTTTGTCAGATTTATTTTTTACCAGTGATGGCTCGTTCAGGAAAACCCTAACTAAGGCACAGGGATTCCCGGCAGGAACAGCTTTTAAAGGTGCCGACGCTAAGGCATATGCTAAAAGTATGAAGGAGTGTGGCTTAGCCTATATCGCTGTTATGAAGACTCACGCAGATATTGTTGCCCTACTTTCGCAGGCCAAGAGTATGCCGTCTGATTCTTACAGTGATGATCAGTGGGTTGTACTCAAGTGTTTGTTTGAGTTGTTGCGCCAGTGCGAATTCAATTTACAGAATGTTTTCTCAGAAAAAAGAGAGGTTGATTTCATTGAGATTTCAGCAAGAGCTGGGCTAGCCCTTGGTAGCGCCGATTCACCGACAGACCTAGCACTTAGCTTGGATTATGACTTTCAGCACATTCTGGTTGATGAGTTCCAAGATACGTCTTTGTCACAGTTTGAGTTTCTAGAAAAAATGGTTCACGGCTGGGAAAATGGTGATGGTAGAACGCTGACATTAGTTGGGGATCCAATGCAATCAATTTACTCTTTCCGAAATGCCGATGTTGGGCTTTATCTCAAGGCCATTCAAACGGGTGTCGGTTCTTTGAAACTTGATTTCTTGCAGTTGAGCAGTAATTTCCGTTCAGCACCAAAAGTTGTTGACTGGGTTAACTCTGTTTTTAGCGCCGTTTTACCCTCACAGTCTGATGTTTCTTTGGGCGCGGTTACCTATAGTCGCTCTAATGCAGCCCGTGAGGATTTAGCCGGAAGCGGTGCCTTCATGCATCCGTTTTTGGAGAGAGATGACGCAGCAGAAGCACAGGCCGTAATTTCAATCGCAAAGGATGCGCTGGCTAATAGCGATAATAAATCAATTGCTGTACTTGTTCGTAACCGATCTCACCTTGAGAGTATCGTTTCTACCTTTAAGGCTGAAGGCATTGATTATACCGCTGTTGAAATTGAGAGTTTGGGTCGTCGTCAAATTATCGTTGACCTGTTTTCATTAACACGCGCCCTACTTGACCCGTCAGATAATATTTCTTGGTACTCGGTTTTTCGTTCGCCTTGGTGCGGCTTAACCCTCGAAGATTTATTGGTATTAAAACGCCGTCCTAAATCGCGATCCTTGCTATTGAACACCATTAAAAACAAAGAAGTGATGGCTAATATGTCCGACGATGGCAAAGAACGTCTTCGTAAGGTTGTTCGTATTATGTGCTCATCGATACAGGACCGGTGTCGCTACGGATTGCGTCGATGGATTGAGAGTTGCTGGATGTCTCTTGGCGGTTCTGCGCTGTTGGAGTCCCAGTCAGATCTTGAGGATGTATCCCGTTATTTCGAATTGCTTGATAAGTATGATCGTGGTGGTAATTTAGCCGCTATGGATGAGTTTACAGAGAAGGTTACTCGCCTATATGCTGCACCCAATAGTCGCTCTGATGGCCGTCTTCAGCTGATGACGATTCATAAAGCTAAGGGGCTTGAGTTTGATGTCGTTATATTGCCGGGGCTTGGCCGTTCTGCTCGCACGCCAGATCAACAGCTTTTGTTGTGGGACGTTAAATCCAATGATTACCGCAACGACTCTGTAGTACTGGCACCGGTTAGAAAAACGGGTGGTGATACAGATCCCATTTATCAATACATTAGTTCAATTGAGTCAAAAAGAACTTCTTATGAAGATGCACGGTTGTTTTATGTTGCGGCAACTCGTGCCAAAAACGCATTACATCTATTGGGTGCTATTAGTTGTGATGAGAAGACTGATCTTGTTCCCAAGCCGTCTAAAGGCTCTATGCTTAGTCATATTTGGGATTATGTAGAAGATGTTTTCCAATCTCATTTTGATAAAGTTGGCTTCGTAAGTAGCACATCGTCTGCATCAAATCATGTCTCCGGCAGACTGATTCGAATACAGTCTGGATGGGAAATGAATTCACCAGCTCCAGCTATCGACATGAAGCAAAGCGCTGATACTCGTTTCTCTCGCTCTTTTACCTAATAAATAGGCTTATAAAATAGGGGTTTTAACGATTTTTTATCAGATCAGTAATATATTATTAATTCTCGCTATTGCATAACTCTAATCGGACATGCAATTTATTAATACACATCCCGAATGATCGAGGTCATTTTGAAACAAGTAGTATCTATGAATAAAGAGGCAGTAGTACAATCTGTGCATATGGATGCCGTTGAAGTAACGTATTTTGCTAAATCCCATGGCTTCGATAGCGTGCGTTTTATGATAGATAAATCATTATTTTCTGATTCTGTCGAGTGGGGCTCTCATTATTTAGTTAATAATTTCCAGTGTCCTGATGTCCGTCTGCATTCGGTTTTGTTTGCTGCCTACCAGGGCTCACTTTGTCCTGTAGAAGAGGATGAAGAAAGTTTTGTTTTCAAGTATACCTATATTCCTAACGATGGGTTTTCCTCTGCACGGGAGTTTTCTCTTCGTGTCTGGAGGCATTCTCTGGGTGGTGATAGCGACCCAATTTACGTTTTAACTTATAAAAACTTTAATGAAAGGAGATAATCATGGCTCGTAAAACTGATGAAGAACGTTTAGTAGATACGATTGAAGAAATCGAAAAGCTAAAAATGATACAAAAAGAGCTTGAAAAAAAGATTAAGGCAAAGAATGAAGCTGACCGTCAAAAGAATGCTTTAAAACTGGCTGACATAATAGAAGGGGAAGGTGTTACAGACCTTTCTGACCCGAAGGTACAAGAAATCATTAAAAACGCTCTTAGAAGTGCCGCTACCGAAGCTTGATAATACATCCTGGTCCTGCCCTCTTCGGAGGGTTTTTTTTTGCCCATTAAAAAAGCCCGCAACGATCACTCGTAACGGGCTATCCTGTGGAGGACTCTGGATTTACATTGTTGACACGTTCCGATCGAACCTCACCTTATACTCTGCATCCCCTTCAACACCCGTCGTCGCTGGATACACTGGAATGTAAATCCGTCCACCATTGGCACTAAAGTCATAGGTGAACGTGTGGCTGTTGCCCGGATCAATAGTCACGCCCTGGACAACAACGGAATATGCGGCCGATGCGGACAATGTAAATTCAAAGTCTGCTGTACCTGTAGCTACGGATCCGTCGTTGGCCAAAATAGGTCCGGCCTCTATGACCGATATCGGCGTATCGGATTGACCAAGCAGCTGCTGCGCCACCGGTAACGTTTGCATCACCCCAACATTCACCGTCAAATGCTGCTGCACATTGATATTAATGGTCGCGATGTTCGATGGCGCCCCGCCGCTATCGGTTACCTGCACTGTCGCTGTTGTGGTGATGTCATCGGGTGACGCCGCGGTGAAGGTATAGTCCAATCCGGAAATTGAACCGGTGCCGCCGCCCGGGGCCGTTACTTCACTGAGTGTATGCGTATCGCCGGCATCCGGATCAACCACGACTATCGTTACACTGCCCATGGTTCCGTCGTCGAGTAACATCGCGCCACCGGTAATCGTCGGCACATCATTCACTGGATTGACGGTGATATTCACCTGCTTAACATTACTGCCCCAGTTCGCCGCATCACGAGCCTGGTAAGTGAAATACGTAGAACCATTCCAATTACTGTTGGGCGTGAACGTCATCACCATGCCTGAAATACTCACCGATCCACCTAATGGGTAGCTCACAATAGTCAGTGTGTGCGTATCCCCAATGTCGGGGTCGACGATTGTAGATTCGGTATAGCTACCCGACGTATCTTCATCAATGACAATGTTGCCGGTACCGGAAATAATGGGCTGGTCATTCAACGGCATTACCGTCATCGTTATTGTCTGGTTCCCGCTATATAAAGCTCCATCTCTCGCTCGGACGACAAAGGTCGCCGTTCCCACCCAATCCCCTGGCGCAGCATAGCGCACGGTTGTTCCAGAGAACGTTACCGAACCCTGCGAGGGTCCAGATACTAACTGTAAGGTGTGGGTTGCGTTATCGGGATCGGTAACGGCAACAGGGAAATTGATCACCCCACCTTCGTCCAATGATCGTGATTGTGAGCTGGCAATCGACGGCGCATCGTTAACCGGCGTCACTGTCATCGTGATCGTTTGATTACCACTGTAAAGCGCCCCATCGCGAGCGCGGATGCGAAATGAGGTTGTCCCATTGTAGTTAATGCCCGGCGTGTAAGTTACCGTGGTCCCAGAAAACGAAACGGAACCGTTAGACGGTCCTGACACTAAATGCAGGGTGTGGGTGCCACTGTCAATATCCGTAACGGGAATCGAAAAACTAGTGGGTGTGTCCTCGGCTGTGGATCTTGATCGCGTTGAAGCGATTGATGGTGCATCGTTCACCGGACTAACATTAACCGTTACGGTCCTTGTCGTACTGGCTGCCCAGCTGTTATCCCATACCCGATAGGTATAAGAGGTTGTGCCGGTCCAGTTCGCAGGCGGTGTATATCTCATGGTGGTGCCAGACGTCGTGACTGTGCCATTAGCTGGCTGGGTAACCGCTTCTACACCGTGAGTATTACCCGCATCTGGATCTGTAAACACTGCTCCGATATTGGTTGGGGTGTTTTCGTTGATCGTACGATTAATGTTACTCGCTGTGGGTGCCGTATTGTTAGGGTCGCATTGTAAGGTACCACCATTGAGGTGGTAGTTTGCAGGACAAGTTCGGCTCGCCGCACCTTGGAGAAGTTGCTCACTGTTATCGCAGCGGCAAATCCCCCATGTTGATAATTGGTTTGATGTGCCAAAAAAACTTGCAGTATTAGCGTGGTAGGTGAATCCACTATTGGTAACAGGTATCGGTGATGGGCTTAAAATTATTGTGTTTACATTTGGTGTATCCCAATAAGCATAAACAATATTATCTCTCGTGCTATGTGAATAGGAGTTGCTAAGACCCGTATACGCAATACACTCTTGTGTTGCCTGCGGATTCGAATCACAGCTAGCCCCTGCTGACACATAACAATTATTACTAGAAAGTGTCTGCCCTCCCGGACAAACAAGTGTTGGCGCAAGAGCTAGAACTTGTTGTGTGACAAGTAAAAAAACTAACAATATTAGATAGTGCTTATTTTTCATACTTATACGGCCTACATAGCGGCCCATCAGACACACGCCAGCTCTTGAAAGTACTGCCGATAATAAAATAATTGTTATGTGTCAGCAGGGGCTAGCTGTGATTCGAATCCGCAGGCAACACAAGA
>DRHD01000324.1 GCA_011049795.1 Porticoccus sp. | reverse complement strand
GTATACCGCTGGCCCGTGATGTGGTTGCTGACCTCACTACCAACTCACTGGACATGATACCAGCCTATCTACGTCAAGCAGCATTCTGGGGCATGAACAAGCTCAATAACCTCTCCAAGTTCATGGTTCCCTACAACACTATCATTACCAATGTTCCTGGCCCTGTGGGTATGAATAAAAAGTATTTCGCTGGTGCAGAAATTATGAATATTTATCCACTAGTGCCCATCGCCAATGGCACTGCGATCACCCATGGAATTACCGGTATTTATAACCTGATTAATTTAGGTGTTTTGGCTGATAGAGCGGTTATTGGTGATATGGATTTTTATATCCAGTGTATGGAGGAATCGACGCAAGAGTTTAGGGATCAGGTTAAGAAACTGAAGCCTGAAAACAAAAAAACCAAAGCGGCGCCAAAAAAGCCATAACAATTAAACCAATAATTTTAATCAGGATACTTGAATGTTTACAGGTCGTCGGCGCGCCCGCTTGAGTAGTGAAATGGACAAAGCGGTTTCTTACCAAAAGTGGGAGCAAGCCGCTGTAACGTTTGATGATGAAATGGGGCTCAATAGCTGGAAGCAATCCGATGCCTGTGAGTCCTACGATTATCGCTCTATTCGTCACCGCCTTGATAAAATCCGTGATCTGCGCATGCGCCAGGATTATCGCCGCCTGTTATTTACCCTTAATGAGGGTATTCACGGCAATCTTGGTGGCATCGGTAAACCTTCGCTCTACAATAAGGCCAAATCCGGTACCAAAAACTTGATTCATCAATACATCCAGGGATTATCAGAAGCCCTGGAAGATATTAACCGGGCTCCAAGCGATGTCATTTCCGAAGATGAAAAAAAGGATTTTTTCCTACGCACTAATCACTGTTATGGCCGTAGTGCACTTATGCTTAGCGGGGGAGCGTCCCTTGGATTTTTTCACGTCGGGGTTTTAATTGCCCTGGCCGAGCAACAATTATTGCCTCATGTCATTTCTGGCTCCAGTGCCGGTGCAATCTTTGCTTCGGTGGTTTGTACTCATACTGATCAAGAAATTCTCGAAGACTTGGACCTTCGCCGCATTACTATGGAATCAAGTCAGCCCTATGCAAAATACAGGGTGATGAATATTGAAACCGTAGTCAGTAATATCAATCGCTGGATTCCCGACCTTACTTTTCAACAAGCCTATGAACGGACGGGGCGCGCGTTAAATATTACCGTTAGCGGTTGGTCTCCCAATCAGGCTTCGCGTCTGCTCAATGCGATTACCTCCCCCAATGTTACTATTCGCTCAGCGGTATTGGCTTCCTCTGCCGTCTATGGTGTCTACCCACCGGTCACTCTGGAAGCGGTCAATGCCGACGGCGAAAAAATCCCTTATTTACCGGATTTAAAATGGATTGATGGCTCCTTCCTTGATGATTTCCCCGCCAAGAGGCTGGCTCGCTTGTACGGAGTTAACCACTTTATTTCCAGTATGATTAACCCTGCGGTATTGGCGACCACTCGAAACCCTGACAAGCGTCAGGGCTTCCTGAGCCACCTCATGCAAGCACAAGCGCGGGTGCTGAAATTCAGTACGCTTGAAACGGTTAAATTTGGCCGTCGCTATTTCAGGTTCAAATCACCTGCTATCAATATGATGCAATATTTGAGTTATAACGTGTTAGCCCAGGATTATACGGCCGACATTAACCTGTTTCCTCGCAGTCTCTGGTTTAATCCCGCACGTGTATTGGCATTAGCAACTCCAGCCGAAATAAAATCACGTATTCAGGAAGGTGAGCGGGCTACTTGGGAACGGATTGAAATGATTCGAAACTGCACCTCTGTTAGCCGCAGCCTTGACCGTATTTTAAAAGAGAATAACTGGTCTGAAAGTTAAAAAGTTTACCGGGGTGGATGTCAGCGGTTGAGCTGATTCGAGGGTAGGCTCTAGGACGGAGGTCAGTTGCCTTCCTTGTAATTTTTACTGCGCTAAAAGTCTTCATTATCCTTGTCAATTTGATACCACTCGACCGAATGCGCTGTAGAAGTAAATTTTACAGAGTCGATGGTATGTACATTTATGCTGGTAGTGTTGATTTTTAGGGTTGTAGTTCGTGCATCAGAATTTTCCTGACAATGCACCGATTGTGAGGGCTTGTTCTTCGTAGGCGATTTGTCGATTAATTCGAACACCGTGTATTCCCTTTCATCATCTTCTGGGTGGTAATAGTCAATATGGACTTCAATCTCAGGTCTAGGAGACCTTTCAACTTCATCAACACGAGAGGCTTTGTGAAAAAGAACATGATTTAGCGAGTTTTGGGAAGATTGGACGGATTGGAATATGATGCCGTCTAACCTCGGGGCTTTTTGTTGTCTGCTGTCAGGAGTAAAGCTGCCGTAGGATTGCTTAGTTTACGCATTAGATAAACTTGTCGGTACAACCCAGAAGAGACATTAGAGATATTTGGTCTAAACTGGTTTTTGATGACACAGAAGAGTCATTGCTGCATAAAAATAGTCAAGAAAAGGGCATTTCTTCTTGTTACGCAAATTGCCCAATTATTCTACGGCGGGTAATACAAACTTAATCAATTGAGAGAATACATAACATGAAACCCCTATTTTCAGCTATCGCGCTTTCAGTGTTGAGTGTCAACGCAGTGCACGCAGAGATGGCCATTGACGGCAAGGACTATGAAACAACCATCCCAGTAACTATGGAGAACTTCGACCACTGTGAGGCTGCGGTTAACTTCAACAAGTGGGTGAGCAAAGGCATCATGAACAGTTCGGTTGATTTGACCGATTACTACCCAGCAGGGCCAGCGCCGACTGTCCGCGCCAACAGAGACACCCTCTACACCATCGGTTTTTATGACAATCTGAAAGGCATTCACATTGAGCAGCCTGACAATGGGATCTTCCAGTCAGCATTGGTCCTTGATGAGGATGGTTTCGCTAAGGACTATGTTTGGACATCTGGCGGCTTTGACGTCAAGCCCACCGATGGCTTCGTACTGGTTATCTTCCGCATCGGCCTTGAAGAGGGTATGGATAAAGCTCGCAAAGCACAAAAGACAATAAAGGTATCTGACTTCGGTACTCGCACCTATGTAACTCCTCGCTACAGCAAGGCAGACCGCGACGCTCTATGGTCCAAGCTAAACAAGCAGGCTATTGGCTCAGGTATCTTCCTTGAGTACGCATTTGATAAGGACACCATCGACCCACTTACCCGCTCGCTATCTAATGCGGCAGGCTGGGGTGGTATGGCATTTAGTGTCAACAACTACCAAATGTCTACCAACATCAAAGGTACTCAGTGTATGCAGACTACCTTTGAAGATCCTCGTGTAGACGAGTTCTGGTCATTCACTCTGTATGATGCAGAAGGTTGGCTGCTACCTGTTGGTAACAACGTGCTGAATGGTCGTGACGCTGTAGCTAACAATGATGGTACATACACCTTGAGTATCAACTGTGGTGACGATGCCATCAATAACATCACCACCGGAGACGTTCCCGAGTGGTCAGTGACTTGGCGTTCATACGGTTCAAGCTACAAAGTTAAATCAGGTCAGTGGAACCCTATATTGGACCTTAAAAAAGTTAAGTAATCCAACAGGCCTTTCGGGGCCTTTTTTGTTTTCGCTAATGACGGTTACTGGCACCAAACCGCCCCAAGCCTCGATAACAAATCGGGGCTTTTTTATTGCGATCAATGTCTGCTTACGGGAGAACAGCGGCTGAAATCACTGGTAAGTTTAATTTTCAAATCGCAGTTTGTTCGGATATTTCAAGGGCGTCATCAACTTCTACTCCCAAATACCGCACTGTACTTTCAAGTTTTGTATGCCCTAATAGTAACTGCACTGCGCAAAGGTTTTTAGTGCGTCTGTAAATTAAGGTTGCCTTTGTTCTACGGATTGAATGGGTACCGTAGAGTGCGGGGTCATCAGATAAATTTGGTCTCGGTTTTATTTATCTTAAGATGGCCATTGTTTTTTGTGTTAGAGAAGGTGGTTTAATCTCAATAACTGGAATTAATTGAATATAAATAATAAGACTTGCAT
>DRHD01000323.1 GCA_011049795.1 Porticoccus sp. | reverse complement strand
AGATGTGTATAAGAGACAGGACCCGGCTGCTGACGCAGAAGGACAGCGCCAGCGACGAGCTATTGCCCCACAACTGGAAGCCGACTATATCTGACAAGGTGTGATGGGCGAACGCTTACTCGGTGACGCCACTCTGGATCGGTCGTTCACAACGCTTACAAGATCAATCTCCGCAGTGAATCCATGCGAAAACGACAAGAAAAGTTGACAGATACTGCGAGTTCGGAGTAAGAAGAGAAATCCCGCGTCGCTACACTCCGATGCGTGGCACCCTTGCTCCGGTCCGGGTGACAACAGGCTTCACGTGAAATGGGTGGCCACCTTCAGTGGTTTACGCAATTGGTTAGCATAGTATCTGTTCGACAGCACTGAAATGGTCCAGTATTATGCCACCCGCTGGCTCTGGCACTACAATCACGAACGATCCAATATGGTACTCGGAGGCGTTACTCCTCAACAAAAATTGGCCATGATGGCCTGAGGTCTACTTTTGCGCCCCCTCTAAAAATGGGGATTACCAAGGACTGATACCCGTATGTCGATAGTTCGCAGAATAAGTTCCCTGCTAAGCCGAGATAGAATTCATCAACCAAACTCGACATATACGCAGGCTGCAGTTCTGATTGGTATAGTTCGGGCTCCATATGGCGAACAAGTGATTTTCAATCGAAGAGCCTCGAGCATGAACAATCACGCTAGCGAGATCTGTTTACCCGGCGGTGTACTTGAATGTGTTGACCAAAACTCACACACTAATGCAGCTTTGCGAGAGGCCAAGGAGGAAATCGGACTACCGAAGGAGAATGTTCAGGTTATCGGGGTACTTGAGAGCTGTATCACCAGTCAATACATAGAGGTAACCCCAATAGTAGCAATAGTCAGGCGACCCGCCGAATGGATTTTACAAACACATGAGGTTGAAGAAGTTGTGGAATTACCCCTAAGCTCGTTCCTCGAAGTAAGAAATTACAGACATATCTCCAAGTCATACTACGGTAGAGAGATTAACACTGTTTCGATCACATGTAACTCTTGCGAAATATGGGGGCTTACAGCAAAAATCATGAGGCAACTACAGCAACTTATAGACTAGGACTCAAACTGAATCTATGAGTCCCTGACATTTCGGGCAGCAAGTTTGTTTGCAATAGTTTCTGCATGACTCCGCAGAATGTCTGCCGCTTCTTTTATCTTTTCTTTGCCGAGCCTGGCAGAGGGGGCAGACATTGAAATAGCGGCTTGCAAGTGATACTCCTCGCTGGTTGGCATGGGAATGGCAACTGCCACACAACATAGGCCGCGCTCAAATTCTTCATTATCCACAGAGTAGCCCTGAGTCCGGATTTGATCCAGTTCTTTTAGAAGCTGTCTAGCGATCCCGATTGTAGAATCAGTATATTTTTTAAAAATACAGGTCTTGGCGTATTGTTTGCGATGATCATCTGGCAATCTGGATAACAGCACTTTGCCTACTCCAGTGCAATATGCTGGCAACCGTGCCCCCATTCGAGTTCTTATCGTAAGGCTCCGCGCACCCTCACCTTTTGCCACGTAACAGACTTCGTCATTGTCCAGAATTGCTGCGTGGATAGTTTCGCCAAACTGATCGGCCAGTTCATCTACGTGGGGCTGGACGATGCTGTTCATGGCATCGATCACCGACACACGCCCTCCAAGAGTAAACAGTAGAAGCCCTAGCTCAAAGTGCCCGTCTGGCATTTTAACCACTGCGCCTACCTGCTGCAGCGTCGTCAAAAATCTGTGGGCAGTAGCAATATTGATATCCAGTTTTCTCGCAACCTGAGAGAGCGTGAGCTTTTCGCCAGCGTAAGAAAAAGCATTCAAAATCTGAAAAGCTTTTATGACCGAGTTATTTACTGGTGTTGCCATTTAAATACTCTCTTCCCTATATAGCTCTCTAGCCCGAAGGTACGATGATGCCCCTGAAAGAGCTTCTGCTTCTGTCTAAAAAGAACCAGAACCCATGCTGGAACGAAAGGGCATCGAAGACTATACTAATTCCAAAAGAGAATCAATTGAACGATCCGCGTAGAGTTCGCACATGGCGACATTTGATCGGTAACCATATCGGACGTAGACGGATGTCACCCCAGCGTTTTTTGCCGCCACTACATCCGAAAAAGAGTCCCCTACCATCATGCTCGATTTCGGGGCCCCACCCAGCTCATTCAGCGCGTACACCAGCATACCGGGTTCAGGTTTATAACTACCAAATTGATCAGCACAAACAACAACTTCGATCAGATCGTCCAATCTGAATCTGGAAATAATCGAGCCCGTGAATTCAACCGGCCGGTTAGTGACAACACCAACTCGAAAATTCTGACCTGTGAGTCTTGCCAGAATGCTACGTGCATTCGGGTATAAAGAGGCGTACTTCCCATTGGTTTCCCGATAAAACGATAAAAACAAACTGTAAGCGTCTTGAAAGTCATCTTGTGAAACAATTCTATGGTGGAAACTCACGTACCTGTTGAGTACTCTCTTCAGAAGCTTTTGGGTTCCCAACCCTACCCAGCTTCTAACGTACTCTTCCTCAACAACGGGTAAACAATAATGAGCCATGACCTGATTTATACTGGAGCAAATATCAGGAGCACTGTCCACCAGAGTACCGTCGAGATCAAAGAGTGCAACACGGCAATAGTCGCGATTACCCGAGACAATGCCAGCCAAGGGGATCTTTCCAGCCATACTAATCAAACCTCAAGCAATCGATCATCATCCAAGGGCTTCCGAAACTTTCTTTGCTCTGCGCAGCAAAACGACACTACCAATGATCAGCACCAAAAGAAGTACGATGCCAATAACCAGAAAGCCGTGGGAAATTCCTAACAATTCGATCACAATACCCAGCCCAATCGGTACAACCACACCTGCAAGTCGGTTCGCAGTCGATCTTAACCCAACGCTCAGCCCCTGCTGCTCTCTTGGAATGGCATTCGATAAAACTGAAAGAAGTAGTGGCAAAGAAATCCCCATTCCAAGGCCAAATATAACAGCTGCGGTAAAAAAGATACTGAACCCAGACAGGTAGGGCGTCATGGAGATGAAGATGATTGCGGTGGATATACCACCGATCAATACAACAACCTGAGAGCCAAACAATCGGGTAGCAGGCGCGCCTAGCAAGGTAGCGAGGCCTGAACTGAATCCAGCAACACCCATCAGAATTCCAATGTTAAATTCGTTTTGCCCAAGATGTACCAACGCGACAGCGTAAAAAGAGGCTTGAATGCTATAAGCCGAAATTCTTAAAAAAGTAGCAAAGACTACCAGATCCACGCCCGGTTCTTTCAGCATGATAAAAGCCTGCCTGTAAACCGACCACTTAGGCATCAGGTTTTTCCAGGATGTTAAGGGCTCTTTGGGGCGGTCACCAACCGGAAGGAAGTATACGGCAGCAAATAAAAGGAACCCCCACAATGAGATAATTCCAAAGCCGGCTATCGGGCCACCGAGCTTCCACGCGAAACCCACCAGCACAGGCCCGGCAAGGTTTCCCATGTTAGTGGCGAAGCTGAAGCGCCCGGCACTCTTCGGGTCCCCTTGAGCAACTCTGGCCAACGCTGTCTGTGCACCGATCCAGGCCATTGAGCTGACCAGGCCGCCAAACAGCTCCAGAATGAGCACAGCAATAACAAAAGGGAAAACGGGGTAGAACCATGGTAATAGTCCATTGAGAATAGCCAGCACAAGAAGTGTGCGCCGAACACCGAGCTGGTCCATCAAAGAACCACCATGAATGGAAAGGAACAATGGGACAAAAGAGCGGGCGCTGAGAATGACACCCATATAAGCCGGTGGCACTCCCAGGGAAATACACCAGAGGGGAATGGCTAACCCCTTCATCAGGGTTATACTCAATGAGAAAAAAGCAGCTGCGTATATCGCCAACATGCTGACTTCATTTGTACCTGTACTGGCACTACTTTTCGAATCCATTAAGATACCTATTTATACCCCTGTAATAATGATCATGTCATACAAAAACGTTCCCTGCTTTACTTCGGGTTTCCCCTGATCAATAAGCCTGAGCCGGAAGAAAAAAGCGCCCTTATCGGAATATCCGGGGCGCATGGCAACGACGCTAAGCAACAACCACAACGTATTCAGAACAGACTGTTCATACTTCCATTAGCGAATATACTTCTCGGTAAGAACATGCTTGATCTCTGCCTTTCTTTTATCAGAAAGATCAGCAAAAATGTTCTGAATCAGCTTATTCAGATCAGCAGCTGAAAGAAAATTGATGGGTCGGTTCATGTCCTTTGCTTTTTCGATAAACTCGTCATCGGTGAGAATATCCTCGAGATGACCGGCCAGGAAATCAGCCCTTTCAGGGTCTACGTCCTCATGCATAACCAAAGCACGACCAAGCGTGGTGATGTTGGAGCGGAAGTCCATCCAACGCTCGCCTTCTTCATCCAGATTACCAACTTCAAAAATAGTCGGAGTGTCCGGGAAAAGTGCGTCACGCTCCCGATCCAGTGTAGCCAAAGGTACCATTGCGTCGTCACCGACATAGTTTAATGCAGACGTTGAACTCACCACCACACCATCTACCTCACCCCGAACAACGGCGAGAGCTATAGCACTGGTACCATCGTAGCCAAGCACAATTGAAAGTTCATCGGACGTAAGGTTCAATCCCTCAGCCATAGCAGCGGTAGCATCAGACACAGAATCCGTCAGCCCCGTCGCTCCCCAACGACTTCCCCCGGATTTCATAGTTGCCAAAGCTTCTTTAAAAGTGCGCTCTGGATTTTCTGCACTCC
>DRHD01000322.1 GCA_011049795.1 Porticoccus sp. | reverse complement strand
TTGTTCTTGTAGTGATGCCATTGAATCAGGCCCTTTATTAAATGGGTTTACCGGTATTATCGAGAAGCTATTGGCTAGAGACAAGGTATCTGTATTGTTTCGGTGTAGAGGGAGGGCGTGAGGAGCATAGAAAAAATAGAGCAAGCCAATCCAGCCTGCTCTATTGAAAAAAGAGCGTCTAATTATAGTGACACCTTTTAAGGTGAAATGTTGCTTAGTGCTTCACTGAGATGGTTAACGGTTCGGTCAATATTATGGAGTTTATCCAAACCGAATAGGCCAATTCTAAAGGTTCGAAAACCTTCTGGTTCATCACATTGCAAGGGAACACCGGCAGCAATCTGAAGACCCTCTGCCAGGAATTTTTTGCCACTGTGGATTTCCATGTCATCGGTATAGCTGACCACGACTCCTGGAGCTTGAAAGCCTTCGGCAGCGACACTTTTAAAGCCTTTGCTGGTAAGTAGCTCGCGCACTCGCCGGCCCAACTCAAGTTGTTCCTCTCGAACTTTCTCAAAACCATAGGCTTCGGTTTCTTTCATGGTATCCCTGAATTTCAACAGGGCGTCGGTAGGCATAGTGGCGTGATAGGCGTGGCCACCGTTTTCATAGGCTTCCATGATTTGTAGCCACTTACGCAGGTCACAGGCAAAACTGGTGCTGGTGGTAGAATCGATCAGTTCACGGGCTTTATCGCCCAACATGACCAATGCACTACAGGGTGATGCACTCCAGCCTTTCTGTGGGGCGCTGATCAGAATGTCCACACCGCAGGTCTGCATATCCACCCATAAGGTGCCAGAGGCAATACAGTCCAGTACAAACAGCCCGCCAACGGAATGTACTGCATCAGCGACCTGTTTGAGGTAATCATCGGGTAAGAGCATGCCAGAGGAGGTTTCTACATGGGGTGCAAACACCATGTCCGGTTTTTCAGATTTGATCTGTGCAACCACTTCATCAATAGGTGCTGGTGCCAGTGCAGCTAGAGCCTCGGTATCCACTGGCTGAGCTTTCATGACGATAGTTTCAGAGGCGATGTTGCCTATTTCCAGAATTTGGCTCCAACGGTAGCTAAACCAACCATTGCGGATCACTAGGCACTTTTTGTTGTTGGCAAATTGTCGTGCCACGGCTTCCATACCGTAAGTGCCCCCACCAGGCACAATGGCAACAGCCTTTGCTTTGTAAACGTTTTTAAGTGTGCTGGATATATCATTCATCGCGTCCTGAAAGGTTTGAGACATGTGGTTCAGGGAGCGATCTGTAAATACTACAGAGTATTCCAGTAGGCCATTGGGGTCAGTATCGGGTAGTAAGCCGGGCATGGGAGACTCCTATTTCATTTATGAGTACTTAAGTTAGCCATGTTGCTAGGTATTAGTTACTAGGCATTAAAAGTTGCTATGTATTAAAAACTGGCAGCCTTGCCGTCTTGTTGTTGGCTGGCAAGGTATTCTTCGTAGGTTCCCTGGAAGTCCACCAGTGTTTGATCTTTGATTTCAATGACACGGTTGGCCAGTGAAGAAACAAATTCACGGTCATGGCTGACAAAAATTAATGTGCCATCATAATTTTCTAACGCTAAGTTTAATGCTTCGATGGCTTCCATATCCAAGTGGTTGGTGGGTTCATCCATCAGCAGTACATTGGTATCCATCATCATTAACTTGCCAAATAGCAGACGATTTTTCTCTCCACCAGAGCAGACTTTGACCTGCTTTTTAAAATCATCGGAAGAAAATAATAGACGCCCCAGTGTGGCACGTACAATTTGATCGTCGTGACTGGGTTTACGCCACTGGCTCATCCAATCAAACAGATTCAAATTATTGTCAAACTCAGCGGTACTGTCTTGAGGACAGTACCCCAACGTTGAATTTTCAGACCATTTTATCGTGCCGTTATTGGCAGAAATTTCGTTCATCAGGCAGCGAAGCAGAGTGGTTTTACCCGCACCGTTGTCACCAATGACAGCCAGACGTGTGCCGGCATTCAGGATGAGGTTACCCCCGCTGAACAGTTGCTCGTCGTCAAAACCATGTCCTAAGTTTTCTAGAATCAACGCTTGGCGGTGCAGCTTTTTATCCTGCTTAAAGCGAATGTAGGGGCTGACTCGACTGGATGCTTTGATATCTTCCAGTTTTATTTTTCCAAGCTGCTTGGCGCGTGAGGTGGCCTGTTTGGCTTTTGATGCATTTGCTGAGAAACGACTGACAAACTGCTGAAGTTCGGCAATTTGTACGGATTTCTTAGCATTTTCTGACTGCATGCGCTCGCGAGCCTGGGTTGATGCTGTCATGAAGTCATCGTAGTTGCCGGGGTAAACACGTAATTCACCATAGTCGATATCAGCCATGTGCGTGCATACCGCATTGAGAAAGTGGCGATCATGGGAAATGATGACCATAGTGCTTTTACGTTCGTTGATTAGTGCTTCCAGCCAGCGAATGGTGTCGATGTCGAGGTTGTTGGTTGGTTCGTCCAGCAGCAGAATGTCTGGATCTGAAAAGAGAGCCTGTGCCAGTAGTACTCGCAGTTTCCAACCGGGTGCAATTTCGCCCATAAGGCCAAAATGAAGTTCTTCAGCAATACCAGCACCCATGAGAATTTCACCGGCACGGCTTTCGGCACTATAGCCATCCATTTCTGCGAATCGGGCTTCGAGGTCAGCCACTTTCATGCCGTCTGCTTCGGACATGTCGGCTAGCCCGTAGATACGGTCTCGCTCCTGTTTAATGTCCCATAACTCAGTATGTCCCATGATGACGGTATCAATCACGGAATACTCTTCAAAGGCAAATTGATCCTGGTGTAATTTCCCAACACGCTCATTAGGTGTAATTGATACGTTTCCGGCCGTGGGAGCCAAGCTACCATCCAGGATTTTCATGAATGTGGATTTACCACAGCCGTTTGCGCCTATCAGACCATAGCGATTGCCATTGCCAAATTTGACAGAGATGTTTTCAAACAATGGCTTGGCGCCAAACTGCATAGTGATATTTGCGGTAGAAATCAACGGGATACCTATGAATTGAAGCAATTAAAAATGGGGGGTTAAATGGGGTTCTAAGAGGGGGCGTACTATAGGGATTTGTTGCAACGGCGTCGAGTTAAACTGTCCAAAAATTGAACACAATCAGACATGATTAAATAAAGAATGTAATAGGGCCGGCTAGCTAGAATACAAAAAAAGAAAAGGAGGCGTATTTAGGTGTCATAGGTCAGGCAAGTTCTTCCGCTTCACGGAGGCGTTCCTGGCGCTCAAGCTCTTCGGTTAATGCAGCCTGGATTTCTTGTAGCACTACATCCACATCAGCGGCTTGGGTGCTTTCTTCGAAGTGGCCGGTTAATTCGACCTCTGGGTGTAATTCACCCTCTTCATACAACGCCCATATTTCTTTGGCATATTGGGTACCTTTCAATTCTGGGGCGAATAAAGCGTAGTAGCTGGTCATGTTGTTAACATCTCGTGCCAACATTCGCTCTGCGTTGTTGTTGGCAGCTGCGTCTACCGCTTGAGGTAGATCGATAATGACGGGGCCGTATTCATCTACGAGCACATTAAATTCTGACAAATCGCCGTGTACCAGTCCTGCACAGAGCATCAGCTTAACGTAATGC
>DRHD01000321.1 GCA_011049795.1 Porticoccus sp. | reverse complement strand
AGATGTGTATAAGAGACAGCTATTTTATTTAGGCCTGTTTGTTAGTGTCTATTCAGATTCTGGCTCTTGTAAGCTTGGGAACCACGTCGTAATGGTGCCAAGGAGACAAGCTTCACAGCAATATCCATTTGCTAATAGCCACCCGCTAATATCCCGGAGAAACATCTACCATGACTTTAAAACGTTTTTTTCAACTGGTACTTGGCATTGTCGCAGCAATGCTGATCGTCAATGCCTTACTGCTGGGAAGCTTGTTATCAAACCAGGAAAAACTAAACGAAGCCAGCCACATCCAGAATGAAGCGGCGGATATGCTGTCATTTTATCGAATGGTTAACGAAATTACCGTTCGCTTGATTCGGCAATATGCCGTTACCGGCGACATAGAGGCGCGGCAACAATATGATGAAATTATCGAGGTTTTATATGGCAAGAGACCATGGCCAAGCGGTAAGACATTAACTGCAGGAGACTATATGCGGTATTTAGGTTTCCCTCAACAAGCACTGGACCTTCGGGATGAAGCGATCCTGCTGGCATCAGAATAGTAGACGAGCAAGCCTCTTTTGGCATTACATGCCGACGTTGGAATATTGGTCTTGCTGATGGAGGCCCTCACCGTTTACCCAGAATAATAGGCATGGGGCGAGCGTTAGAATTGATAATTACTGGTAAAGTCATTGATGCTCAAGAGTCCATCGCATTGGTCTTGCGAATGAAGTTGTGCCAATAGGAAAGGGGCTTGAATGCGTAATAGGGCTTGCTGAGTTTGTAGCGTCTTTACCACAAGCAACCTTCACACTGACAAAGAAGCAGCATTTAGAGGCTACGGAGAGCACTTAGGGAAGGGCTACGAATTGAAGCCGAATGCTTTAACCGGTTGATTGTTAATGATGAAGCTAAAAACGACATGATAGGGGGCTTACGACAATTTAACGAGCGAGATCACCCCGACCGGGTAGATGCTGGTGTTAAGACGCCAGGTATTGTTCGTACAGAATTAGATGGTTAAATGTGTCGAGGTTGGGATCAGGGTAACAATCACAGAGGCAATGAAAAACCGATTACTTAGAAACGTTGATCTCTTTGATTTATGCTATTTTATTTTTGGCCCTTTTTATTTCAGGCACTTAGTCAGGCCGTTTATGCCGTATTTGTTACGGTAGTAGAGATAGCCTTTAACTTAGTCACTCATCTCTTTGCTGTAGAAGCAGAAGGTGTTTTTGCCTTGTTGTTTGGCCTGGTACATGGCAATGTCGGCACAGCGCATTAATTCCTGTGTGGTCAGGCCATTGTCTGGCGCCATGGCGATACCAATACTGGGGGTTACTCTAGTGTCGACTCCCGCTAGTTTGACCGGTGGCTCGAAAGCTTCCAGTACTTTGTTTATGACATCAATAGCATTGTTGGCGTGGCTGATTTGTGGCAACAACAGCGTAAATTCATCACCGCCCAAACGAGAAACAATGTCGGTATCTCTAACGCTTTTCTTTAATCGTCTTGAAACTTCTACCAACAGGTCGTCGCCGGCATCATGCCCGAGTGTATCGTTAATACGTTTAAAATTGTCCAGATCAATAAAAACCAGGGCAAAACTTTCGTTAAACTGTTTAAACTCGTTAATCAGGCTGGTCAACTGGTCAGTGAACATCCGTCGATTAGCCAGTCCTGTTAATACATCATAAAGGGCCATTTTTTCGAGTTCATTGGTGCGATGATTGATTTCCGTTTCAAATTTCTCTAGCTGATAAGATAAAGACTCCGTCGTGTCATCCAGTACGTCTAACTCATCGATAAAAAATCGCCCCGATGAGTGGCCTGACAATTCATTTCTAACTTCTTTGAAGCCACTTTTTGCCAGTAATGGCAGTAATGCCGCAAGACGATTGATTCTGGCCATCGGACCCCATAGTACTAATAATAATGCCAGTAACGAGGCGAATAACCCTGCTGCTGAAATAGAAAGAGTTTCAATTAAGTTGGAAAATATGTCGTCGTGTTGTTTTGAAATGTTGACGATTAGCATCAAAATATTCTTACTATCAGCATTGTCGCTTGCCAGACTTATTGCATAAAAATAATGGTACACCCCGGGAGAGGTTTGCAAAGATAAGCCCTCCTCCAGAAACTTATCCACACTGGCTGCTGCTGCCAATTGTACAATTAGCGGTAGATTAACCGACTTGTTAGTAACGGCAGCAATTGTGTATCCAAAAGGTGTTACGTTAGTGACTCTAGAGATCATATCGACATCGCGAAGTAGGGCGACACCCAGGTTGCTGTGTCGGGAAAAGTCGATGATGAAATCTGCCAAGGTGGTACTTAATAAAAGTATTCGCGCACTGCCATCTACAAAAAATAGTGGGATAGCGGCATACAAGCGACATTCTTTATTGCAATATATGGCTGTGTCAGGCACCTGTGATGTGTTCACCTGCTTGATTAATTGCTGCAGCGGGGCGATGTCTTCGGTTATTCCCCATTGTCGCTCTCGTATTTCGTCTCTGTAAATACTCGCCGATTCAATACCCCAATCGATTTGAAATAACTCCCAGCTTTTATCGAAGTACTGATAAATTCCCTGCTCAGAAAGCTTTCCCCCAGAGAAGCTTTGGCCTGCCAATATCATTGATCCACCAAGCTCAACCAGGCGCCGGTGTGATTGAGCTAACAGGGATGAAGAGTTTTGTTCAACACTACGTGAGAGCTGTTTTTCAAATTGATTTTCAAGATTGGCGTAGGTCAACAGGTTTAACAGCCCATTGATAAACACCAGTAAAAGACTGATGACTAGGAGTGTTCGCCACTTGAGACTGAAAAAAAGGCGTGTTTTGAGAGGCGTTGCGTCAGCTTGTTTGTCTGGCATAAAGAACGAGCCTCGATACTATCAGAAACGGTAAGAGAAGCTCGCCGCAAGCATATGCCAATAACGGTTATTATTAGATATATCTGAGGGGTCATTGAAAGGCAATAGCGCTATGCCATCAATATAATGATACTCAGCCATCAATAACATATTGCTACTGATATCCCAGCGAAACCCAACAGTATGATCTTTTTGAAAATCGACCCATTTAGGTATAGCTGGCTCATCGTCAAACTCTTCAGAAAGGTCAATGACTTCACCCTCAAAGACAAAAAGAGGATTATCGTCAAACTTCCTGACATCATAGCGATAAAATGCAGACCACCGGTGAGACAACTGCTTTGTAATCTGCAAGTAATAAGCCTTATCATCAGACTCGACGAAACCTTCGATATCGGTAAACTCATCCATGTAGTTCTCAGCATCATATTCCGCACTCAATGTCCAACTATTCCATAAATATTGCCATGACAAGATCCAGTGGGTATTTTCAATAGTACCTGTTTCCTCAAACACTTCAAAAAAATCTGGTTCAACTTCTTCACGGTATGTATCGGAATAATCATATTTCATCTGCAAATAACTAAGCGCCAACTGCCAGCGACCACCATCATGCGCATAATTAATCCTACCGACCAATACCTGTTCATTATCATCTTCATATAAAGCAAACCCTTCCGATTTCTGGGCCTCCTGCTCAGCGGCTTCAGTAACAGCCTCCAAACGAAGCTTGCCAGCGCCAAATTCAAGCGTCCATTCGCCACTATTGGTAAAAATAGAGCTATAGAAAGCGAGACCATCAGTTGACAGAAATGGTTCGCGGAGGTCATCGGCATATATCGACTGAGGCAGGAAAACCCCGGGGCGGGTGAAGGCCACATCACGGGTATCATTATAGAGGCCGATGGGGTTTTTAAATCGACCTAAACGCAAGCCCGCAGTGGCATCCACGTTACTGAAAAACTGGTAATCAATCATCGCGTAGTCTAAATCCAGATCTTCGTATCCGTCACCTGCATGGCGATACATTGCCTGGGCGGCAACTCTTAGGCTGGGTGTCAGGACTTGAGAAACGCTAATAGACAGCTCGGTAAAATCCAAGCTAACACCGTCTGTACTATCACCATAAAAATCATTATCAGTGGTGGCCACGGCGCCCTGGGTTACCACCCCTTGATACTGGAAACCTTCCAAGGCTCGTAACGGCAGAGCAAAGGCCAGTAACAATAAGGCCAGAATGAAACGCTGTGAATGATTAATATTCAACACGCAATACGGATACCGACTCATCGATAAGCTCCTCTGGTAAATAGCCAATTGCCCCTGGCGTGTTCGCTACCTTGTTGCGCATTTCCTCCGCGCTATCAACTAATATAGGTGCCTTGCCGGTACCTGAGAAAAACAGCCTGTCCCAATTTCTGCGCAGTCGATAGGGCAGCATCCCCAAAATTTCCTTGCAGAAATGTTGATGAATCATATCGCTGTCATCGAGCACATAAACCGTTACCGTGCGTCCATTACTCCAGGTCTGCATTCGCATGCCAAATATGGCTCTCAAGTTTTTGCGAAGTATGTCTGCTGATTGTTCATTGGGGTGGGCAATCACCGTTAACGCCGGAATATGCAGGGATGCGGTTAATCCGGTAGGTAGGAAAAGTAATGCGCACAAGCACAAGTATTTAACAGAGCGTTTTAAGCCAGGTGTGCGATTACAAATAGAGGCGGAAGTCGGTTTCTTATTCATGCGTTGTAGGGGTGTAGGCTAACTCCTAACGATACTCTTTATGTGTAAGTGAAATTTGCTGGTCAATATAAAATAACGAATTATATTAGTTAATTTTAATCCATCCTGACGCAGGATCAATTATGGTCTCGATTTATACTTCTGCGTATTATTGTACTCTAACACCATTAAATAGGTCTGTCGTAAGTATATGGCTAATTATAAATGTTAGTAATTCCGATAAGGTTGGTCTGCTGAGTCGGCAGGGATTTCGGTTTGTGGTGTATGAGGGGATAAGTTGTATCCATTGCTAGTGTATATGTGGAATAAACGCTCTTTTGCGCCCAATCAACTATGGAACGAAGGGTCTCGGCAATAGCTGTCGCATTAACTAAAGCGTTATTTAACCTCTTTGATTTTCGTTTTTCAGTATTGTGAGCCTGCAATACCTGAAATGTGTGGTAATAGCCATCCCGCTCCCACAGTCATAGTGGTAGGTGCCATTCGGGTCAGATAAATTTCAGCGGCATTACCACTAGCTTACAAATCATTGAAACCTGCCGCTAAGGGCAGGCGTTAATTCTTACTATACTCAACCATGCTCAATAGCCGCAATTGAAAACTGATAAGTGCCGGGGGCCAGATTATCAACGGTTATTTCGGTGGTGGTACCCAAGTCAACCGTGATGATCCCCTCGCTTCCAGAGTCGTCTTCCGATGAGTAATAGATTTCGTAACCACTTATCTCTGAGGGGTCCATCGGGTCACCATTGCTATTGATGGCCGGTGGTATCCAGGAGATGGTAATATTCTGTGTGGTTTCTATAGTGACTGTTGTTTGAGTGACGCCCCCGCCCAGTGAGAGAGAGCTACCTTCGGTTTCAACGTTGACGGTCGTCGCCGATAGGTCATTAGACACTTCCACCACTGCTTCATTCTGATTGCTGTCGCTATCACTTGCACCGCTGCTGCTACCCCCGCCACCACAGGCGGTGAGGAGGAGTAAAACGATGGCTAAAGAATATGTCGTTAAGTTTTTCATCGCAAGTAACCTGTTTTAAATTAAAAGAGTGTTGGTGTAAGGGCCAAGCTATTGCCTGAGCCCTATTATTTATCGCCTGTTATTAAGCGCTAATGCTTAGCCATTATTGTTTAGACCCTATCTTGTCACTAAGTCCATGTTGATAGAAATCTACAGGCGCAGCGCCGTTATTTTCCTCGCAGTAGTATTTAGCTTGGCTCGCCATGATGGCTACCTCGGCTTTGCTCGCAGAGCTATTGTTGTGGGGCACGACCACGACTTCACAGCTGGTGAGAAAGCGATTATCTCCTTCTGCGCCGTAACCGATGAGCAAGTAGACTCGACCATTGCCGTTGCCCAAGCGCTCAGCACGTAAACGTAACACCTCGTCAGTCGCTTTGGCGTCTGGTGCGAAGTTAAACGTGTCGCCGCTATCCTGCATTCCGTTAGCACTATCTGATGCTTCTGGCTCGTTACTCCAGACTTCAACACCGGTCTGCCACTGGCTCATCTCCCCCTGTAGCTGATCACAATCGGTTGCTAGCGTCAGCGTTTGTTCGACGTCGACCAGTTTATGTTTGGGGGGCCACAGTAGATTGTCACCCAGAGTGTGCGTCAGGCTAACATCTTCATTGCGGTCACAGCTGGCGACGGCTTCTGTCTCCTCAACGTCATCCACTTCTTCTGATTCTGGTGGCGCTTCGATATTAACGGCAAAGTCACATTCAGCCGTTTGTCCGCACTCATCATAAGCCTCACAGCTGACCGTGTGGTTGCCGATGGTGAAGATTGAGCCGGACTCATGGTCACAACTGAGGGTAGGCGCGGAACATCCACCAGAAACGGTAGGGCTAAAACTGACCGCAGCACTGGCACCGTTAGCAGCCACCACGCGTTGATCACTACACTGTGACAGTCTCACCGGAGCGGCCACTTCCTGTGCCTGGTATTTGATCTGAAAATTAACCGAGGCCTGGGCACCGTCATCGGTGTTTGCCGTCACCGTGATCTGATTGTCGCCCTCATCCAGCGTGACTTCGGCACTGTATTCACCACTGGCGGCACAATCACCGTTGGCACAAATACTGACTGAGCTGTGCTCATTGTGCACATAGTCGATGGTGCTCACCGGTGCGTTGGCAT
>DRHD01000320.1 GCA_011049795.1 Porticoccus sp. | reverse complement strand
GCCTGTGGGTTTTCCTGTACAGGGGTCTATCCAGCTATAGGGTGGAGTTGGCATCGACATAACCCCGCCAATAATCAGGGGCTTAGACGACGGCGCTGCACTTGCCGAATAGATAGGGAGAGCGAGTAGCACTGTTGCTAAAAGCCAGAGTGGCTTGGCGATTATCTTGGGCGTGCGGGCTTTATGCATAGTCGAGATAGTTGATATAGCCGAGATGGAACGTTGGCTGTTTGAGTGCTTAATATCAAGTTAATCCGATGTTAGCGCTAAAGCAACCTATTCTGCCTTATGCATGCCTATGTTAGAATGCCCGGCTGAAATCACAGACCGGAATGATCCAGTGTTAGCGTTATCTCAAAAAAGTAAAACCGAGTTCAACAAACTGCAAAAGCGGCTGCGCCGCTATGTGGGGCGGGCGATTGAAGATTATAAAATGATCGAAGAGGGGGACCGAGTTATGGTCTGCTTGTCTGGCGGCAAAGACTCTTACGCCATGCTTGATATTTTGATCAATCTGCAGCGCAGCGCGCCGGTGAAGTTTGATTTGATAGCGGTGAATATGGACCAAAAGCAGCCCGGTTTTCCCGAAGACGTGTTGCCCGGTTACCTGGATGCCTTGGATATAGAATATTATATCGTCGAGAAAGATACCTACTCTATCGTGAAAGAAAAAGTCCCGGAAGGAAAAACCACCTGTGGCCTATGTTCGCGTTTGCGCCGCGGCACACTCTATGCGTTTGCGGAAGAGATTAACTGTAATAAAATTGCTTTAGGGCATCACCGGGATGATATTGTTGAGACACTGTTTCTCAATATGTTTTACGGCTCTAAATTAGCGGCTATGCCTCCTAAGTTATTGTCGAATGATAAACGCAATGTGGTGATTCGGCCGATGGCTTATTGTAAGGAAAGTGATTTGGTCAAGTATGCCCAAGCCAAACAGTTTCCTATCATCCCCTGTAATTTATGTGGTTCGCAGGAAAACCTGCAGCGACAGAATATCAAAGCGATGTTACAGGAGTGGGAAAAGACTCACCCAGGACGGGTCGGTAGTATTTTTGGTGCTATGCAAAATGTGGCGCCATCACAACTGGCTGATACGGATTTGTTTGATTTTGAACGGCTGACGATTGATCGTTCTGGAGAACGAGCGGAGTATCAATTTGAGTCTGCTGAGATTTCATCGTCCACCCCCTCTGAAGTGGTGCAATTTATCAAAATTTCTCATTTGTAAGCTGCGATTATGAAAAAATAACCTATATTGGTTATACCTTTTATTATTTTCTGCGTTACGAGATGTTATATGCCCTTACCCGATGAGCCGAAAGTGTTAGCAGGGCAGCTAGATACGGTTTTCAAATTCTATCCCATTGCTATTACCAGTACCTATGTATTGGTCTTGTTGAATGGTTTTATCCTTTGGCCAGTGGCGTCGAGTAGTCATGTTGTTGGCTGGTTACTATCCGCGACCTTGCTGTGTGTGATTCGTTATATAATCTATAAAGATTATCTACGGGATGCCAAGGCTTGTTCTCACCGTCAATGGTTAATTCGTCATACTGTGAGTACTGCTGTCTCTGGCCTGATATGGGGTTATGCCTTCCTATTTTTAATGCCAGATGGTTCGTTGGTGCATTTGTTGTTGTTGATCATTGCAGTTTCTGGTTTGTGTTCAGGGGCGTCCAGTACCTTGGCTTTATCGCCGTTGGCTTTTTTTCTATTTTTACTCGCTTGTCTGGTGCCGATGTCGCTCAGGTTCTACCTGATGGATCCAAATTATGGTTGGTTGTTATTTATCCTTTGTTACATTTATATGTATTTTATGTGGACGACTTGCCAGCGCAATAGTGAAAGTGCCTATCAAAACATTAGACAATCCTTTTCGTTAGCTGAAAAAGAGCGCGAACTAAAGGAATCCCAGCAGCGTGTTGATCTGCATTTTGAACGTAGCCCTTTAGGTATTATTGAGTGGGATGGACAGCTAAAAATTACTCGCTGGAATCCAGCAGCAGAAGCTATTTTTGGTTATAGCTCAAAAGATATGCTTGGCCAGTCTTTTCAAAAATTATTAAACGATGAAGTTTATGCTAAATATTTTTTGCATATTGCGAAATCGACTCAATCAATATCAACCGTGTTAGGAAACATCACCAAGTCGGGGGCTACGATTAGTTGTGAGTGGACCAGTGCGGGTATAAACCTGCCAGCTGGTCATTTATTGGGTTATACCTCTTTTGTTAGAGATATTAGCAAGAAGCTACAACGCGAAGAGTTAATGGCGAAGCAGGCTTATACCGATCCGGTAACAGAACTGCCCAATAGGCATTATTTTCAGGATCGGTTACAACAGGAAATTAGCCGAACTAGTCGCAGTAAAAAATACAGTGCGGTCTTTTTTGTTGATCTGGATCACTTCAAGACCATTAATGATTCGATGGGACATTCCATGGGGGATGTTCTGTTGCAGCAATTTGCACAGCGTTTGCAAACCCGTTTGCGGCAATACGATACCGTGGCTCGTTTTGGTGGCGATGAGTTTGTGGTGTTATTGCAGGAATTAGATGGTGATTATGAAAAGTCACAACTGCTGGCCGCACAGGTTGCACAATCGATGCAGTCGTTATTACAAGTTCCGTTTAAATTAGATGGCGCTGATTATACCTTAACCTGTAGTGTCGGCATTACCTTGTTTAATGATGATGCCTGTAGTGATGATGAGTTACTCAAACAAGCTGATCTGGCCTTGTATCAAAGCAAGCGCAGTGGGCGTAACCGTTATACCTTCTTTGAACAGGAAATGAGTCAGCAGGCGTCAAGGCATTTGCAGTTGTTAAGCAGTTTACGTGATGCGCTACCTCGCAATGAAATGTCTTTGGTTTATCAGCCAAAGGTTGATATGCATACCAATAAAATCATGGGCGCGGAGGCGCTGTTACGCTGGAATAATAATGATTTCGGTTTCGTCTCGCCTGCTGAGTTTATCCCGGTTTTAGAAGGAACTTCATTAATTTCATTAGTGGGTGAATGGGTGCTCAATCAAGCCTTTGGACAACTAAAGCAGTGGTGTGATAGTGGGGTTTGGTCTAACGATATGGGCTTGGCTATTAATATCAGCCCCAAACAGTTATTAGATAAAACGTTTGTTGAGCAGGTTGAAGTCTTACTGGCCAAACACGATATTGCAGCGTCACTGATCGAGTTTGAAATAACTGAAAACGTGTTGGTTGAAAACACAGATAAAGTGACGTCAGTATTAATGGAGTTGAGTGGACTGGGGATTAGTTTTTCGATTGACGATTTTGGTACGGGCTATTCGTCATTGGCCTATTTAAAACAACTTCCCATTGATGTACTGAAAATAGATAAATCGTTTATCGATCATTGCACTGTCGACGGCGGCAATGACCAGGCGATTGTGCGTAGTGTGCTGAGTATCTGTAATGAATTAGGTTTAACGTCTGTGGCCGAGGGCGTGGAGTCAGAAGATCAACAAAAAATACTTCAGAATATGGGTTGTGATTTATTACAGGGTTATTTATTTAGTCGTCCAGTAGCACCTGCAGAGTTTGTTGCGCTATTAGAGTAGTTGCAGTGCTCCAGTCCTCTTTATTAGCTTCTTTCCGGCACCAAATTACCTAGCGCATCTAATAGTGGTTCGAGTTGATTTTCGTAACGATGCCAGCGTTCAACAGAGGTTTGATAAATGGGTTGGCGTACCTGAGTAACACTGGCGGTTCTTACCGTGCGTTGGTGAGTGTGAAACTGTAAGCAGGCGTCGTCCCACTCCAGCCCGCAATAACTAATTAACGAGCGCGCTTGTCGCTCCGTGTCGCTGACTAAATCTTCATACTGTATTTCGTAGAATGCACTGCGGGGCAAAACCTCACGCCAGTGTTGCATGAGGTTGGCGTAGTCGCGATAGTAATGACCTTGCTCGGTTAAGTCATAGCTGTGATGTTGGCCGCGCTTAAACAATTTTGAAAACCCGGAAATGCAGGTGTCGACGGGGTTGCGTTTAACATGAATGATTTTTGCGTTAGGCAGGATTAAATGAATCAAGCCCAGGTAAAAATAGTTAGAGGGCATTTTGTCGGTAATAAAATGCGCATCGAGCTGTCGGCTTAGAAGACCACGAACATATTGTTCGCCAAGTTGTGCCAGTTGTTCTGGTAAAACATGATGGATGGTCTGGGGATAGACTAGCGCCGTGTTTTTTTGAATGCCTTGATCCTCCGGCAAATTTTTGGCGATATGACTCATGTCCGGTAATTCACCAGCGCCGTGACAGTGTGGGTGGCTGGCAATGATTTGTTCGGTCAGGGTAGTGCCGGAGCGCGGCATGCCTAGAATGAATATAGGCAGCGATGAGGAGTGTCCGTGGCCCTGTAGTTTTTCAATAAGCTCCGGGGTGAAGCTTGACATAATATTAAGCGTGGCCAGGGTGTTGTCGGCCTTGCTGTAATGTATTTTCTCGCGCTTTAATCGACAGGCTTCTAGAAAGTGAGAAAAGCTGATTTTATAGTCGCCAATGTCATCATGACATTTCCCCAGTGCAAAATGTAAGGCGATGGCTTTGGTGGTGGCATGCTTTCCCAGTGTCTTTTCGGTTGTTTTAAGCGCGGTAAAATTACTATCGTCAGCGTCGACTTTTTTCAGTTGGGCAAGGCTTAACCGTGCTGCCAAAGAGTCAGGATCTAGTATCAGGGCTTGCTGTAGGCAATGTTCGGCCTCATCCAATTGTCCTTGTTCGGTATGTAAGTGACTTTTACCAAGGTGGGCGCTTATATCCTGAGAGTCCAGGGCTAGTGCTTGTTCATAGTGATTGAAGGCTTGTTCTGGGAAACCTTTAAGCCCCTGTAGCGCTGCCAGTTGGCAATGAGCTGCGACCAGCGAGTTATTGATAGTCAATGCTTGTCGGATCAGCTTTTCGGCGCTTGCATAATTGTTGGCCTCTTGCTCCAGTGCAGCCAAGCCCAGCATGGCTTCTGCAAAGTCGGGCTTATAGTTGAGCGCCAGATTGAAGGCGGTTTCTGCCTTGGCGTAGTGCTCCAGTAGCAGATAGCAGGAGCCAGCATTGCGGTGGGCCTCTGCATAATGGGGTCGCAATTGGATCGCTTTTTCAAGCTGCTGGATACCCTGTTCAGGGTCCTCTTTTTCGGTTAATACTGCGCCGAGGTTGTTCAGTGCTTCGGCATGGTTTTGGTTGTGTGTTATTGCCTGCTGGTAACAGTGGATGGACTGGTCAGTCTCTTTTTGTTCTCGATAAATACTGCCCATGTTGTTAAG
>DRHD01000319.1 GCA_011049795.1 Porticoccus sp. | reverse complement strand
GCTAATGTCTACATCGAGCTCGGCGACTGAGCTGCCACAGTTGGGTAAAGATCCTCTACAAAGCGTTATCTCTGCATTAACTCAGCAAGAGAAAATTAACTTGGTCATGGGCACAGGGATGGACTTTCCCGGTTTGCCCGATGAACTTCGAGCGCCGGTGGTAGGCCACACAAATAATGGCAGAGTGCCGGGCGCGGCGGGTAGCAGTTTTGCCGTTGAGCGCTTAGGCATCCCTGAATTAGTCATGGCTGATGGCCCGGCCGGTGTGCGCATCACTCCTAGGCGAGAAGGTGATGACAATAGCTATTTTTGTACTGCATTTCCCATTGCTACTCTATTAGCGTCATCATGGGATGTCGAGCTTGCGCACCAAGTGGGTGCGGCAATGGGCAACGAAACCAAAGAATACGGTGCCGATATTTTACTGGCGCCCGCACTCAATATTCATCGTATCCCTCTGGGTGGCAGAAATTTTGAGTATTACTCTGAAGACCCATTAGTTTCGGGAAAAATGGCAGCAGCCATGACTCGCGGCATACAGTCGCAAGGTGTTGGTACGTCGATCAAACATTATGTGGCTAACAACCATGAATGGAACCGCAATGTCATAGATGTGCAAGTAGACCAGCGGGCTTTGCGGGAAATTTATCTGCGTGGTTTTGAAATTGCGATAAAAGAGAGCCAGCCCTGGACCGTCATGTCGTCTTACAACAAGGTGAATGGAACCTATACCTCCGAAAGCTATGAATTGCTTACCAAGATATTACGTGAGGAATGGGGGTTTGAAGGTTTTGTGGTGACGGATTGGTTTGGTGGTACTGATGCTATCGCGCAGTTAAAAGCCGGTAATGACTTATTAATGCCGGGCAGTGTCGGGCAACAAAAAAGTTTGCAAAAGGCGCTGGATAATGGCGATTTAGACGAAGCTGTTTTGGATAAGGTGCTTGAAAAGATATTGACGGTGATGCTTAAAAGCCCAGTGCATTCCAACTATCAGTACAGCGACAAACCTGATCTGGCCAAACACGCAGAAGTGGCTAGGTCCGCCGCCGCACAAGGCATGGTCTTGCTGCAGAATAACTTGACGACCCTGCCATTGAAAAAAGGTCAAAACATCGCTCTGTTTGGTAACGGGTCTTATCAAATGATTATCGGCGGCACCGGTAGTGGTGATGTGAATAATGCTTATACGGTTTCTTTGTTAGAAGGCTTAACCAGTGCAGGGTTTGTGGGACATCAAAAACTGCATAAAAGCTATCAAACCTACATTAGCGCGGAAGAAGCTAAACAAGTACCACAGCCATTCTATCTGCCGCAACCGGTAGTGGCAGAACGGGTATTGAGCCAACAAGAGATAGAGGGTGTTGCACTGCAATCTGACATAGCCTTAATCACCATTAGTCGAAATTCAGGAGAGTTTGCAGACCGTGAGGCTAAAAACGATTTTTACCTAAGTGATACAGAGAAAAGCTTAATCAAGTCCGTCGGTCAGCGTTATCATGATTTAAACAAAAAAGTAGTGGTGGTATTAAATATCGGCGGTGTCATAGAAACGGCTAGCTGGCGTGATCAAGTGGATGCGATTTTGTTGGCCTGGCAGCCTGGCCAAGAGGCTGGCCATGCCCTTGCAGATGTTATTAGCGGACAAGTTAATCCCTCGGGAAAATTAGCAACAACGTTTGCCATGGAGATACAAGACTATCCATCGTATGAAGACTTTCCTGGAGTGGTAACTGAGCCTCGATCGGCAGAGCTAAAATCAATAATGCCGGGAGATCAAGCGGCCGAAGTGCAATATCACGATGGTATATGGGTAGGTTATAGGGCGTTTAATACTAGAAAAATTGACACCGCCTACGCCTTTGGCTTTGGACTATCTTATACCCAATTTAGCTACGGTGACGTGCAGTTAACACGGCAAGAGGGCCGTGATAGTGTTCAAGTGAGCATTGAAATAACCAATACCGGCCCCCGTGCGGGTAAGGAAGTGGTGCAGCTTTACGTCAGCGCGCCAAAATCCAAACTTGAAAAGCCAGAGGCTGAGCTGCGTGGTTTTAGAAAAACCAGTTTGCTACAGCCTAAACAAAGTCAGGTTTTGAGTTTTACAATAAACCCCCGAGATCTAAGTTCTTACGACCTTGAGTCACAGCAGTGGTTAGCTGAGGCCGGTAGCTACATAATTAAATTGGCTGCCTCGTCTACAGATATCCGCCGTACCGTGATTTTTGATCAACAAAAGACGGTATATATTCCGTTGTAGCGCGCTTGTACGCAACACAATTCAATTGGACGTGAAACAAAGATTTTATCAGTGAAATTTTCCGGTTATTTTTATTTGAGTTGAATAGGCCAGTCATGACGATTATAAAAATAGTGCTCAGTGTAATTTCAGTTTTTTGGTTATTATCGTGCGCGGAAACACAGGAACTATTGAAAAATAATAACCCCGATAAATACACCGTAGCGAAAGATGTCTTGTGGGCATCACCCGATGCATTTGACCTGACGATGGACATTTACACGCCCACCCCAGGTAAAGATTCCTATCCCGTGCTGCTGATTTTTCATGGCGGTGGCTGGCTTATTAATAACAAAGGGATTATGGATCAGGCGTCAAAGTACCTAGCATCCAACAGTGAATACGTGATTTGCAATGTCGACTACCGCCGGCAGCGAAGACGCACTGATCACGCCGGCGTCAGTCAAAACCTATATGGCCAAGTTGCAAAATGCCGGGCACCCGGCTCAATACTGGGAGCATGATGGCAGGTCTCATGCGTTTTTGGACTCCGGTTCAAGTATCCTGCTGGGGCAGAGCTTTGAAAACGATGCGCCACAAGCACTGGACCTTATGATCGAATTTCTTGACAGCGTGTTTTATTAAACGCTTGCCCCGCGGGTAAGCACTTCCGTGAATTAGTTGTCTGTTATTGGTGGCTTTTATGATACAGCCGTGGCTCACCCCAGCCAACTGGCCAACGGATTCTGCCAGAACCCTAGTATTTATTCGCGGTTTACATACCGCTGTGCTCGATGCCACGTTCACCATGAGCTAGAACTTATAGCTCATGCCAAATTTTACAGTTCTGTCCTTGCCGACGTTAATTTCACCATTTTCACCACCGGCTAAGTAATTCTGGTCGAAAAGATTCTCAACATTCACCCTTACTAATAGATCGTTGTCGGCTTACCGAGAAAGTCGTCTTTTTTGTATTTTGTGCTCGCAAAACAGGCATCGCACTTCTATTCTCCCACTCGCTTCTAACAAATCACTAATCATATTGGATCACTTTTGTATTCTAACAGCGATCATCCATAGCTTATTTAAGAGGCAATATGTACGACATCTAAGGATTATCAATATTCAGTCTAGACTATATATTTCCAAAGTCTGTTCTGGGTCAGGTAAAGGCCAACCGTCCAGGCGCTATTGGCCACTTATCGAAGTCGAAGAAGAGGATGTCAAATGGTTATTCGATATCAATGTATTCGGCGTGTTACGAATGAATCAGGCATTCGCTCCTTTGATCCTTGAAAACAAAGGCCGAATTGTTACGACTGGCTCGATAGCGGGTATTAATTCCGGGCCGTTCCTTGGCGCTTACAACATGAGTAAGCATGCTATCGAAGCCTATACCGACGCACTGGCTGCTGAGATGATGCCATTCGGTGTCATGTGAGTGTCATTGAACCCGGTGCGTTTAAATCAGAAATCATAAACTCGGCCTTTAAAAAGATAGGCGGGATGACTGAGCAAATGGAAAAATCACCCTATGCGGATGTCTATCGGGCCAGACTGAATAGCCTGCCTGCAACAGACAATTTCAAAGAACCTGATGCTGTAGCCGATGCAGCTGTACATGCACTATTCGATGATCACCCCAAACGTCGCTACATGGTAATGCCGAGCCGTAAAGATGCGCACGACGCGGTGAAACAGCTAGTTAACAAACTGGCTCAGCTAAACGATGGGCTCGAACATAATTTCAGCCGCGAAGAACTCATTGCAATGTTGGACCATGCTATGGGTGTCGACAAGAAATAACATTGCAAACGTTCGCTGGTTCTCCTACTTCAGCTTGTATGGACCTACTGAGGCATACATTGATCGCTCTCAGGATTACGAGCCCAGGGCGGTTGTAATTACTGCTCGATCAAGTGCTGAAGTCAGCGAAGGCGCTAGATCGGGCCGATTTTCGAGGATATCCATACAATACAAAGCCTTC